>JBARHV010000379.1:0-13287 GCA_049799415.1 Silvibacterium sp. | reverse complement strand
GCATAAGACATTAGAAAAAGTGTGGTCGCCCTCTGATGGCGCATTGCATTCGCTGGATGATCTTCAGTCGGCGATGCGCGAGGGACGGCTTGGCGAAATTTTAACTACGGCTATTGCCGATGTTTTTGCGAGGTTCGAGCCTGTTGAGGACGCGTGGATGCGCGCGTACCTTGCGAGCGAACAGCGCCGCCTGCATGTGCGGCTTGAAGAGTGGATGCGGATAGAAGCTGCGCGCGTGCCGTTCAAGGTTATTGCCTGCGAGCAAAAGCTGGGGGACGTAAATGTCGGAGGCCTGAACCTGCGATTGCGTGCGGACAGGATTGATGAGCTTGGAGGAGGCGACCGCCTGCTGATCGATTACAAGAGCGGAGAGGTTTCACCGCGCGACTGGCAGCCTCCGCGCCCGAATGAACCGCAGCTGCCTCTTTATGCGGTCTTCGGCAATGTTGACGATGTGCGAGGCGTGCTCTTCGCGCAGATTCGCGCGGGGAAGACAGGGTTCAGCGGCAGCGTGACAGATGTGAGGTCGCAATTGTTTGCGGATGCCAAGGGCAATTCTTCGCTTGCCAAAGAGCCTTATAGCGAAACGATGCGGGATGCGTGGCAGGACGCGCTGCTGATGCTGGCTGAAGATTTTTTGCGCGGCGCGGCGGCGGTGGATCCGAAGGAGAAGAAGACCTGCGAGCAGTGTCCGCTGCCTGGGCTTTGCCGCGTGGCCGAGATAAGGAGTCCGCTGGAAGAGGGCGTTGACCTGGAAGGAAGTGAAGGCGATGCATAGTCTTCCAGCCGATAGTCAGGAGAGGCAACGCGCACTTGCGCTGGAGCAGTCGTTTATCGTGCGCGCTCCTGCGGGGTCGGGCAAGACGGACCTGCTGACACGGCGTTTTTTAAAGCTGCTGACGGCGGTCGATGAGCCGGAGGAGATTCTGGCAATCACGTTTACGCGCGCAGCCACGGCGGAGATGCGCGCGCGGGTGTTGCGGTATCTGGAAGAAGCGTCGAGGCTGAGTGAAGAGCCGGAGGAAGACGAGCGCGTGGCGTTGGCTCGGGCTGCTCTGACGCACGCGGATGCGCGGGGATGGCGGCTGCTGGAGCAGCCGCACAGGCTGAACATTGAAACGATCGACTCGCTCTGCCTGCGTATCGCGCACAATCAGCCGCTACTGTCACGCATGGGCGGAAGGCTTTCGCCGTCGGAGAATGCGGGGCCACTCTACACGCAGGCGGCGCGGCGGACACTGGGACGGCTGGGTTCTGCGGGACCGGAGTTGGATGCGGCGCTCGGGCATCTGCTGGCTTTGCGCGATAACAATCTGCCGGACTGCGAGCGGCTGATTGCAGGCATGCTGGAGCGGCGCGACCAGTGGATTCGAGCTTTTCCACTTACCGGCAGCATGGGCGAGGATGAATGGGGCCGGGCGCGTTCGCGGCTTGAGAGCCCGTTTCGCGAAGAGGTCAGACGCGTTCATGGCGAGGCGTACGGGCTCTTTGCGCAGGAGCCGCTGTTAGCGACGGAGCTTTTCGAGCTTGCGCATTATGCGTGCGATAACGGCAATGCAGAAATGGCAGCACTTATGGGGGTGTACGCGCCTCCTCGCCCCGAGGAAGCTGTCATGGAGCATTGGCACGCGATCTGCGGGTTTCTGCTGACAAAAGACGGCGAGTGGCGCAAGTCCAGCGGCCTGAACAAGAATCATGGCTTCCCTGCAACCACGGCGGAGCAGAAAAGGTGGAAGGCGCGCATGGCGGAGCTGCTGGCTCGGCTGCAGCAGGTTCCGGAGCTGCGCGAGGCTTTGTGCGCGGTGCGCGATTTGCCTGAGCTGCGCTATGAGGAAGGGCAGTGGGAGACGCTACGCCACATCTTTATGACACTGCGGCTGGCTGTAGCCGAGTTGCGGGTTTTGTTTGCCGAGCAGGACACGGTGGACTTTACGGAGTTGAGCCTGGCTGCGCGGGAGGTATTGGGCAATACAGATGCAAGCCCGGATGTGTTGCTGGCGCTGAGCGGTAATCTTCGGCATTTCCTGGTGGATGAGTTTCAGGACACCTCGCGCAGCCAGCATGACCTGCTGCGGCTTTTGATTCGCGCCTGGGAGGCAGGAGATGGCAGGACGTGCTTTTTTGTCGGCGATCCGATGCAGTCGGTTTATCTTTTCCGGCAAGCTGAGGTTGAGTTGTTTGAGCAGGTCACAAGGGGCGGGCTGGTCTCGGAAGAGCACACGGTGACGTTTGAACCGCTGGAACTGGCAACCAACTTCCGATCGCATGAGGGGTTGACGACACGGTGGAATGGGATGTTCAGCGCAGTGTTTGTAGCCGGGGGCGATGCGGGACCCGCGCAGATTGGCTATTCCCGTACTGTAGCGTCAGAGCCTGCGCTGCCGGGCGAGGCGGTGCATGTTTATCCGCAGATTATTGGCGCGGCCGACCGTAAGGCTTCACAAGAAGAAAGGGAGCTTGCGAAAGAGGGCGAAGCCGAGCAGGTGCTGGCTGTTATCGAAGAGCATCGAGAGCGGGTTGAGCAGGCGATTGCCGATGGAAGCGAGTATCGCGTGGCGGTGCTGGTGCGCTCGCGTCCTCACCTGGCGAAGATTGTTGGTTTGTTGCGGCAGCGCGGGGTTCCGTTTCGCGCGGTTGAACTGGAACGGCTGAATGAGCGGCAAGAGCTGCTGGATCTGCTGTCTCTGGTTCGGGCTTTGCTGCATCCGATGGACCGCGTGGCGTGGCTGGCGGTGCTGCGTGCTCCGTGGTGCGGGTTGACGCTCAAAGACCTGCATGCGCTGGCTGGAGCGGATGATCCAGCGTTCCAACATCAGCCAGTTCTTGCGTTGATGACGTTGCGGAGGGGGTTCCTGAGCGGGGATGGCGCGGCGCGTTTGGATCGCGTGGCGGCGGTTCTGCAGCAGGCGCTGGCAGCACGTTTTCAGGGCGGGTACGCTGCTTCATTCTCGCAGTGGATTGAGCGCACCTGGCGTAGCCTGGGCGGGCCGCAGTGTGTAGACGCCGCGGCATATGAGAATACACAGGTGTTTTTCACTCTGCTGGATGCGGTGACACCCGATGGCATGGAATGCCTTACGGAGAATTTTGAGGCTGAGATGGATCGACTGTATGCGCAGCCCGATCCCCGAGTGAGCGAGCGAGCTGGCGTGCAGCTGATGACCATCCATAAGGCCAAGGGGCTGGGGTTTGATGTGGTGATCGTACCCGGGCTGGATCGCAAAGCGGCGCAGGATAGCCAGCCGCTGATTTGTTCGCTGGAACGCACGAATGCTGTGACAGGCGAGACGGAGATGCTGGTGGCTCCGATTGGTTATCGCGGGGGCGAAAAGCACCCGACGTATGTCTGGGTTGAGAAGCAGCGCAGCCAGCGCGCGGATGAGGAGCTGAAACGGTTGCTGTATGTGGCCTGCACGCGCGCTCGGAAATCGCTGCATCTGCTGGGAACCGCTACAATGACGGCTTCCGGGCTGAAGCCGTGAGACTCGAAGAGCCTGCTGGCCACGGCATGGCCTGCTTTGGTAGTGGACTTTGAGGCAGCCCAAGAGGCGAAACATGAGCAAGCCAGCGAGGTGATTGCGTTTCCGGCGCGGAGAGATGCAGAGGGTGTGTTGGATCTGGCGGCGGGAGCTGAAGAAGCCGGTTCGAGGTCCAAGCTCTTGTTGCACCGATTGCCGGTTGATGTCGATCTGGCGCCGCATTTTGGAAATGTGAATTTTGTGAGGGCAGATTCTGGCGGGATGGAGTCTGCACCGGCGCGGCCTGAGGGGTCACGCGAGGCGCGACAAAAGGGCACAGTCATTCATGCGCTGCTGGAGCAAGTGAGCCGGGGAGCTTCCGTCGACGCATTGCTTGCTCCGGCGCGTTCGCTGCTGCGCGGGCTGGCGTACTCCGGCAAGGCTTTAGAGGATGCAGCGGAGCAGGTTCTTACCGCAGTGAGGAACTGCGCGAACGATCCGGATGGGGCGTGGGTGCTTGCGCCGCATGCGGAGGCGCAGTCGGAGGCGTCGTGGACGGGATGGAAGGGCGGAGCACTGGAGACGCTGAGGGCGGACCGTGTGTTTGTCGCCGGAGCGGCGCCCGGTGCGCCGGGTGAAGATCATCTTTGGGTCATCGATTACAAGACGAGCGCTCCGGCAGGAGAAGAGGGCTTTCTGGCGGAGCAGCGCAATGCGTATGCTCCGCAACTGGCGCGCTATGCACGCGCATTGCGTGAGGCGCAAGGGATTCGTCTGCCCGTGCGTTTCGGGCTGTATTATCCGCGGATTGCGCGGCTGGACTGGTGGAGTGCGGAAGAGGTCTAAACCTGCCTGGGCTCGTTCTCCAACATGTGGTGGCGGACGTCAGCGCCGCGTACCCAGAAGATCACGTCTTCCGCGATGTTGGTGGCGTGGTCGGCCACGCGCTCGAGGATGCGCGCGATCATGAGCGCGTTCAGGGCCTGCGGCGTAAGGTGAGGCTCGGTCTTCATTAGATTCAGCAGAGCAAAGTAGGCCGCGTCATTCATACGGTCTACGGAGTCATCCATGGAAAGAACAGACTCGGCGATGGCCGCGTCGGCTTCTATGAAGGCCAGCAGCGCCCTTCTCACCATGGCTTCGGCAAGGCTGGCCATGCGCGGGATATCGACCGGCATTTCTGCTACAGGGAAGGCCTGCAGCTCGCGCACACGATCGCTGATGCTGTTGGCGGAGTCGCCCACGCGCTCGACATCGGCGTTGATCTTGATGACGGCGAGGATGAAGCGCAGGTCGATGGCCATGGGCTGCTCCATGGCGAGGAGATCAAGCGCCATCTGGTCAATCTCGCGCTCCAGGCGGTTGATGGCCAGCTCGCCGCGATCCACGAGGTCGCAGATGGAGAGATCGCGCACGCGATAAGCCTCGACGGCGCGTTGAATCGCCTGCTCGGCCATGCCCGCCATGACCAGCAGTTTCTCTTTCAGATCATCCAGGCTGCGCTGAAAACGAAGTCGTGTCATCCGAACCTGCCCGTGATGTAATCTTCTGTCCGCTTGTCACCGGGGTTGGTAAATATTTTGTGTGTGGAATCAAACTCGACAAGCTTTCCGTTCAGGAAAAAGCCGGTGCGTTCGGCGACGCGCGCGGCTTGCTGCATATTATGCGTGACGATCACGATGGTGTATTGCGACTTTAACTGAAAGATGAGGTCTTCGATCTTCGCGGTTGAAACGGGGTCGAGCGCGGAGGCGGGTTCGTCCATGAGCAGGACTTCGGGATCGACGGCGAGAGCGCGGGCGATGCAGAGGCGCTGCTGCTGGCCTCCGGAGAGGCTGGCGCCGGATTTCTTCTTAAGATCATTCTTCACTTCATCCCACAACGCGGCGTCGATCAGCGAGCGCTCCACTACCTCATCGAGCACGCGGCGGTTGCGGAATCCATTGAGGCGCAGGCCGGAGGCCACGTTGTCATAGATCGACATGGTGGGAAACGGATTGGGCCGCTGAAAGACCATACCGATGCGGCGACGCACTTCGACGGGTGAGACGTCGGCATAGATATCGAGATCGCCGATGCGAATGGTGCCGGTGACGCGAGCGATAGGGTTGGTTTCGTGCATGCGGTTGATGCAGCGCACGAAGGTGGATTTGCCGCAGCCGGAGGGGCCGATGAGCGCGGTCGCCTCACTTGCCGGGATATGCAGGTTGATATCCATGAGGGTATGGTTTGTGCCATACCATGCGTTCAGGTTTTCTACCTGTATTCCGACACCCACTTAGTTCGCTCCTTTCAACACGCCGCGCGTGGTCACGTACCGCACCAGAGAAACCGAGATCACAATCAACAGGATAAGCACCAATGCGCCGGCCCATGCCAGACGGTGCCATTCGTCGTATGGCGAGATGGCATAGACGTAGATCTGCAAGGGAAGTGCGGCAATTGGCTGGTTGATGTCCGCGCTCCAGAAAGAGCTGCCGAGGGCGGTGAAGAGCAGCGGAGCGGTTTCTCCGGCGACGCGGGCAAAGGCCAGCATGCAGCCGGTGATGACACCGGGCGAGGCGGTCTTGAGGGTGATGGAGAGGACCGAGCGCCAGTTGGGAACACCCAGGCCCAGAGCAGCTTCGCGCACGGCATGCGGAACCATCAGCAGCATTTCTTCGGTGGTACGGGTGATGGTGGGGATCATCATGATGCCGAGAGCAACGCCGCCGGCGAGCGCGGAGAAGTGCTTTTGCGGGAGCACGATGAGCGAGTAGACGGCGATTCCCATGACGATGGACGGCACGCCGTTGAGCACGTCCGCGGTGAAGCGGACCATGTTGGCTAGCTTGCTGCCGCGTCCGTATTCCGAGAGGAAGACGCCTGCCGCGATGCCGATGGGTACGCCGAGCACGCTGCCTACGGCGAGCAGAACTCCGGAGCCGACAATGGCGTTCGCCATGCCTCCGCCGCTCTCGCCGATGGGAGCGGGAACGTGGGTGAAGAAGGCAAGGTTGAGCGAACTGGCTCCTTTGTAAAGCAGGTAGCCGAAGATCGCGACCAGCGGCGCGACCACGAGGAGCGTACTGATCACGGCCAGCGCGGAGGCCAGGTGATTGGTGGTGGTGCGGCGGAAGCGGGTGAAGGCGGTGGTTTGATATCGATTGGCCATTAAGACACCCTTGCCGGAGCGCCGCGCGTTACGGCCCAGACGAGCAGGCGGGCCAGCGCGTTGACGATGATAGTGACGATGAAGAGCGCGAGGCCGATCTCAACCAGTGCGCTCAGGTACATGGGATCGGAGGCCTCAGTGAACTCGTTGGCGATCACGCTGGCCATGCTGTAGGCGGGCGCGAGCAGGTTCTTGAGGATGTCGGGACGGTTGCCGATGACCATGGTGACGGCCATGGTCTCGCCGAGGGCGCGGCCGAGGCCGAGGATCATGGAGCCGACGATGCCGATGCGCGCGTTGCGCAGAACGCCCATGCGGATCATCTCCCAGCGCGTGGCTCCTAGCGCGAGAACGGCCTCTCGCTGCGTGTGCGGCACGGCGGTCATGACCTCGCGGGTGAGCGAGGAGATGATGGGCAGGATCATGATGGCGAGGATGACTCCGGCAGCCATCATGCCGATGCCGAAGTTGGGTTTGGCGAAGAGGCCGGACCAGCCGAAGACGCTGATGAGGAGCGGGTTGACGTGGTCGCGGAGGATGGGAACGAGGACGAATATCGCCCATAAACCATAGACAACACTAGGGATAGCTGCCAGTAATTCGGTAAGAAACGAGAGCGGACCGCGCAGAAACTTGGGGCACATCTCGGTGAGAAAGACGGCCAGGCCGATGGCGAGCGGGACGGCGATGACGAGTCCGATGAGCGAGGAGACCAGCGTGCCGTAGATGAAGGGCAGCGCTCCGTAGTTATTGGAGATCGGGTTCCATTCGGTTTTGAAGAAGAAGCTCAGTCCGAATTTTGCGATGGTCAGGCGCGAGCGCATGACCAATTCAAAGGCGATGAGGGCGACGATGGCGAAGATGCTCAGTGCGCAGAGAACCATCAGCCAGCGGAAGGTACCGTCGGTGAGAGTTGAGCTGCCGCGGCTGAGCAGGTACTTGCGGATTACCGATTGCTCGCCGTTTGAAGACGCTGCACCGGGCATTTCCGTTCCCGGCGCGAATGCAGCGGTTGGTTCAGTCACGCGCACTTCCTGAGTCTTGAGGGTCACCAGTGTCTACCCTAATCAGGAAAAATGAAAGGACTGTTAAAGCCGTTGATAAAGCTGGATAAAAAGCGGGCGGCTTAGCTCAGGCCAAGGCCAGTGACTTGCCCGTTCCGTCTTGTGGTACCCCCCTCCCCACATTTTTGCTATGTAATAGGTATCGTTGACTTTTCTCTCTGAGTCGCAGTCTATGTGATGGCAGGGTATGGGGTTATCGCTATGTAATGGCAATCATTCGGGTTAGGGGATGTATCTGCATGGAAGCACTGCGGAGTGGCTCACCTCTACAATTTTATCTATGTAATAGAAATTGTTGACTTTCGCGTCAGAACTTAGGGCTATGTGATAGCAGAATATAGAGTTGTTGTTATGTAATGGCAAGGATTGGGGTTAGCTGGGTGTTTTCCTTTCCCTTGAAAAGGGTAAGGGCACAGCCCGGAAGCTGTGCCCTTTCTTTTAGTATAGCAATTTGGCGATAAGTCGCCTGCAATTTCTGAGTCTTTAGTTTGTTTGGCTTGCGTCGGTTTAGGCTTGACACGTTCTCTACACAAGTAAAAACAGCTTGTGGGGGCGACCTGTTGAACGTTATTTGTTCGTTGAGAGTCGCTGCGCCTGCGGCTCCGCTCCAGCCTACCGGCAGTAATGTATGGCCCTTCGGGCCGGTCCTTTATCCCCCGGCTAAAGCCGGGGGCTTCTACCGGGCCTCGCTCTCGCGAGGCTATTGGAAAAGCGGGGATGGTTCCTGCCCCCACTCAAGCAAAAAGCGGCTTGAGTGGGCCACCGTCAGCACTCATTATCGAACCTTCTCATAGTATTGTCCCACGTCATTTATCGTGAGGCGGATTGCGGAGTTGACGATGTGAATTGGATATGCGCGGTTCCCTATAACAAGTTCCTCGTCGGTGACGGATTGGAGATACCATCTTTCCTGAGTCGTAGATATGGTTCCCGAGCTGTTCGAAACCCTAATATCAAGCGCAGTGTGATCTGGTCGCAAGATTATGAAATCCGGAAACCCGCCGAGATCGCTATCGCCAGGCTTAAAGACGTACTCGCCAATGTAATTATTCGGATTTGCGCTCACCGAAGAACTACATCCCTCCGCGAAAACTATCGTAAACAGGATGATTGTGCTAATTAATCGTCTACCTAGCATGGAAGGCTCAAATGAAATATTTGATTTACTCGCCCCCTTGGCGGGTGCTTCATCCTTCGCGCTTTTGCGAAGGGTGGGAATGCAAACTGATCGTACCATCCAATAACCTTAGGAGCCTTACTTGCTGCCACTGCCAAGTTGGCGTTCGCGGCGGCGAGTAGTCCATTTGGATTCGATTTCGATTTGGTGTGGTTCTCGGGTTTTGTGGCTGGGTGAGAAGCCGCAGGTCCCTTCGGCTTCGCTCGGGGCAGGCTCTTCGGCAGCGAGGTCCGGCTCTTCGAGCCGAACGTTATTTGTTCGTTGAGGGTCGCTGCGCCTGCGGCTCCGCTCCAGCCTACCGGCAGTAAGGTATGGGCCCTTCGGGCGGGTCCTTTATCCCCCGGCTAAAGCCGGGGGCTTCTACCGGGCCTCGCTCTCGCGAGGCTATTGGAAAAGCGGGGATGGTTCCCGTCCCCACTCAAGCAAAAAGCGGCTTGAGTTGGCCACCTGCCGCTCAGGATGACATCGGTTAGGGTTGTGTTCTCCCACATCTCAAGATCGAGATGTGGGGCACCCGGTGTTCGCAGAAGTGCGATGAATGGGGCATTCGAGTTGCTGGTTTTGTTCCCCACTCAAGCAAAAGAGGCTTGAGTGGGCCACCCGTCGGGAGTGGATGGGTGGGTCTCTGCCTTCAATGTTCCCCATTCAAGCAAACGCGGCTTGTGTGGGGAACCCGTCTTGTTGATCGCGCTAATCGCAGCGTAGGGCCACCATTGGATCGACCCTGGTGGCTCGGCGGGCTGGGAGCCAGGCTGCTATCAGGGTCATGCCGCTGACTACGGCGATCGCTGTGGCGAAGGTGAGGGGATCGAAGGCGCTGAGTCCGAACAATTGTTGGCGGATGATTCGGGTGGCGGCGAGGGTGAGCGGCAGTCCCAGAGCTAGGCCGATGAGCAGGAGCCATAGGGATTCGCGGAGGACCATCCAGAGGACGGAGCCGGTTTGCGCGCCGAGGGCGAGCCGGATGCCGATCTCATTGGTGCGGCGGACGACGTTGTAGCTCATGACTCCGTAGAGGCCGATGCTGGTGAGCGCGAGAGCGAGCAGAGAGAAGATTCCGGTGAGGTGGGAGATGAGCGTGTCGTCGACCATGAACGAGGCGACCTGCTCCTGAATAGTGTGGACCTCGAGGAGCGGTAGATTGGGGTCGACGGCGGCGACGGCGGCCCGCAGCTCGTGAATGGCTTGCGCGGGGTCGCCGGTGGTGCGGAGCTCGATGGTGCCGGCGTAGACGTTCTGGTTCTCTTCAGAACCTGACGGGCCGCTTGTCATGGCCGCGATCTGGGTGAGAGGGATATATACCATGCGTTCGGGAGTGTCGTGGCGCGGGTCTTCGGATTTGGTGTCGCGGGCGATGCCGACGATTTGCCAGGGGCCGGCGACGGAGTCCTGGTCGATCTTGAAGGTCCGGCCCACGGCGTCGCCTTTGGGGAAGTAATGACGAGCCTGGCTCTCGTTGATGACCGCGACCTTGAGGCTGGTGGCGCTGTCATCGGGAGTGATGGCGCGTCCGGCGAGGATGGAGATGCCGACGGTTTGGAAATACTCGCCGGAGACGCGGTTGAGCGTGGACATCATATTTTCGTTCGGCTGGGGCGTGTATCCCTTGACGTTAATGGAGCTGGTCCAACTGCTTTTGCTGATGGGCGGAGCTGCAGAGAGCGATACGGAGCGGACGTCGGGCAGGGATCCCAGCCGATCCAGAAGGCTCTGTTGCAGGGCGTGCGCCTGGGTGGGTTTATATCCGGCCAGCCTTGCGTCGTATTCGGCGAGGAGCAGATTCGTGCGGTCAAAGCCGAAGTCCTGGTGCTGAAGGTTGCGGAGGGTGCGCAGGAAGAGTCCGGCGCCGACGAGCAGCAGAAGAGAGAGCATGACCTGGGCGGTGACCAGAACGCGGGGCCAGATGCGGGAGGTGCGTTCTCCGCCGCCCTGCGCGGTGCGCGCGCTGGAGCCGAGGGTGGACGCGGCCCCGGTGCGTGCCGCGATGGATGCGGGAACTAATCCGAAGAGAAGTCCGGTGATGAGAGAGACGGCGAGGGTGAAGAGCAGAACGGCTGTGTCCGGCAGGGGATTGAGGGTGGTGTAATTCACGCCCTGGGACACGAAGGCGATGAGGGCACGGGTTGCGATGAATGCGATGCCGAGCCCGAGGACGCCGCCGGTTATGGACAGCAGGAGGGATTCGATGAGGCTTTGACGGACGATGCGGCTGCGGCTGGAGCCGAGAGCGAGGCGCGTGGCGATTTCACGCTGCCGCGTGACGACCCGCGCCAGAAGAAAATTGGCGAGATTGGCGCAGGCGATGAGCAGGACCAGGCCGACGACGGCCATGAGGATCTTGAGCAGGTCGCCGTACTGAGCACGGAAGTCGGAGACACCGCGCGCTGCGGAGACAAGTGGAACGGTGGCGCGGCCGATCTCCTGTTGGCGGCTTGCAGAGACGACGGGGCCTTCTCCGGCGCGAATGTAGTTGCGGACTTGCTGATTGAGCCATTGCTGATCCTGTGCCAGAGGGATTTGCGGGTTGCGGCGGGCGAACATGTGAAGGATGTAATAGGAGCGCGGCGCGAGCATGGAAGGCTGCAGCATGATCTGCGGCTGCATGGTGATGGGGACCCAGAAGTCGGGCAGGCGAAGCGCGGGCCGGATGCCGTGGAACTGCTCGGGCATGACTCCGATGACGGCGAACTGCGAGCCGTTGATGGAGACGGTTTTGCCGAGGATGGCGGGGTTGGACGAGAGATTCTGCTGCCAATAGCGATAGCTGAGAACAACGACGGGATTGCTGCCGGGTGTGGTCTCGTCGGAAGGCGAGATGGTGCGTCCGAGGAGCGCATCTGCGCCGAGAACACTGAAGAAGTTGCCGGAGACAAGGCTGGCATTGGCCTGCGTGGCGGGCTGGGCATCGGTTGCGGAGTTGGCTCTTACGCTGACCGTGGGCAGGAAGCTGTTATAGGAGGCGACTCCGAGGAAGGGGCCGGGATTGGTTTCGAGCTGACGCGCGAAGTCGTAGGTGAACATGTCGTAGGTGCCGAGATCGATGCCGCCCAGAACGCCGCCACCCATAGATGGGCCAAAGCTAACAAGCTGCTGCGGATTGCGGACGGGAAGGTCGCGGAGAAGCACCTGGTTGATCAGGGTGAAGATCGCCGTGTTGCCGCCGATGCCGAGTGACAGAGAGAGCAAGGCGACGGCAGTAAAGCCGGGATTTCTAGTGAGGAGGCGAAGGCTTAAGCGAATGTCCTTGAGGAGACTGTCGAGCACGGACTCCCAGCGGGAAGACCACACCTGATGCTTGACCGCGTTGCGGCTGCCTACCTCGATGAGCGCGGCGCGGCGGGCAAGATCGGGAGACATGCCGAGGCTCTGTTTGTGGGCGGTGGAGGCCGCGAGGTAGCCGTCCAGCTCCTCGTCGATCTCGCGGTCGACGCGCTGCCTTTGGAAGAGAGCTTTTAAGCCTGCGGTGATGTTGGCCAGCCATTTCATGGGATTTGCCTCCTGTGATTTCCAGCCCGCATCACGCTTCAAGGATGCGGGAGATGGCGGTGATTTGCCGATGCCATTGCTCTGTTTCTGCTGCGAGCGCTCTGCGGCCGCCGGCGGTGAGCAGGTAATATTTTGCGCGGCGATTATTTTCTGTCGCGCGCCACTCGGACCTTACGGAGCCGGAACGCTCCATGCGGCTGAGCGCGGGAAGCAGCGAGCCGGGATTGACGCGGAAGACTCCGCCGCTGACCTGCTCAATGCGCAGAGCGACGCCGTAGCCGTGCATCGGCTCAAGAGCCAGGGTTTTGAGGATGAGCATTTCCAGAGTTCCCTGAACGAGATCGCTGGATTTAGCGTCGTTTGATTTTGATTCGGTTGATTTGCCGGGCATCGTTTTCCTCTTGGTAATCAAGAGGAGACACTCTTTCCTCTGGATTGTCAAGAGGAGAGTTGATTTTGGGCGGGGGTGGTCATCCGCCCTCAATGTCCCCCACACAAGCAAAAACAGCTTGTGTGGGCCACCCGTTGAACTTATTTGTTCGTTGAAGATCGCTGCGCCTGCGGCTCCGCTCCAGCCTACCGGCAGTAAGGTATGGCCCTTCGGGCCGCGATCCTTTATCCCCCGGCTAAAGCCGGGGGCTTCTACCGGGCCTCGCCCTCGCGAGGCTATGGAAAAGCGGGGATGGGCTCCCGCCCCCACTCGAGCAAAAGCAGCTTGAGTGGGCCGCCCGCCGATTGTGATTGCCTCTATTGGGGGCAACTCGCTTCGCCTGTGGCTGCTCTCGTGCCTGCGGCAGCAAGGCGCGGCTCTTCGAGCCGGGCTTTTTATCACCGGGCTAAAGCCCGGTGCTTCTACCTGGCCTCGCTGGCGCGAGGCGGGAAGTTGGGATCGTCCTTGATTGACAGAATTCAGGCCCACTCTTTCGCAAAGTGCGCGAAAGGATGAGG
>JBARHV010000378.1:0-1750 GCA_049799415.1 Silvibacterium sp. | reverse complement strand
ACTCCTCCCTGGAATCCGCCGAAGCCGCCCGCGCCCGAGCCCACACCGGCGTGGCCAAAGCGGTCGTAGGCGGCGCGCTTGTCTGCGTCGCTCAACACCTGGTAGGCCTCGCTGGCTTGCTTGAATTTCTCTTCCGCCGCGTGATCTCCGGGATTGCGGTCAGGATGATACCTCATCGCCTGCTTGCGATAGGCACTCTTCAACTCCTGGTCGCTTGCCTCGCGCGAAACGCCCAGAACCTCGTAGTAGTCAGCTTTGCTCACGTTTTCCCTGGTACTCATACTCTCGTATCGTCTCTATTCACTGGTCTGTTTTGGATTTGAAACCACGCGCACCAGCGCCGGCCTCAACAGCCGTTCGCGCAATTTGTAACCGCGACGGATTTCTTCTGCCACATGCTGGTCGGGCAAATCGTCCCGCTCCACCGAGCCCAGCGCTTCATGATGGCGCGGATCGAATTCCTCACCCACGGTCGCAACCGGGGTTACTTGTAGTTGACGCAAAATCTCTTCCATTTGCTTCACAATCAGCTCGACGCCGTTTCGCAGTTGCTCCGTAGAACCCTTCGCCTTCAGCGCCAATTCGAAGTTGTCTAATACCGGCAAAAACTGCTCCACGACTGAGCCCACGGCAAAGTCGCGAAACTCCGCTTTCTCGCGTTCCGCCCGCTTGCGCGCATTTTCAAACTCGGCCTGCAACCGCGCCAGTCTGTCCAGGAGCTGGTCCCGCTCCGTCTTCAACTGGTCGTACTCAGCGCGGCTTACCGATTCCGCCTCAACCGCCGGAGCTACGCCTGCCGTCCCGGCGGAATCACCTTCCGGCGCCACATCCTCCGCGGCTTCCAGTGCCCTTCATTCTGTATCTTGATCTGGCATACTTCTACGCAATCTCCCCAGGATATTTCCCATCTTCTTCAATGATAAATTCTGCGCCGGATGCGTGCTTTTGCCGGGCTTTGCGGTGCCGCGAGGGGGTTTGGCCACAGTGTGTTCACACTACCATGGACGATGGCCCAGCTTTGTTTCCCGGCTCCGTCGCTCGTTCTTCCGGTATATCGACGAGCAGCCGCTCCGACAGCCGCGCGACGTACCGCACCGCCTGAATCATCTCCTGATACTGGATGCGGGTCGGCGCAATCACGGCCACTGTTCCCAGGTTGCCGCCGCCCAGCCGCGCCGGCGCGCCAATCAGCACCAGGTCCTGCATCGCCGGCGAAGCCTCGTCGAGACCGACCACCACTCGTACTTCCTGCTGGCGGCCGTCCACATAAGCGGTCAGCAGATCCACCAGCCGTTGTTTGGCCTCGAGCGCCAGCAGCATCTGCCGCAAGCGTTCGCGGTCCACTTCCGATCCGATCAGGTTAGCCATTCCATCCACAAAGAGCGCTGGCCCCTGCTCGCCCACTGTCAGCGCTCCCTTGCTGCACAGTTCCTCAATCGCTGTCAGCATCTGGTGATATGCGGCCTGCTCCACTTCAATGCGCCGCGCGACTTCGGTGCGAATGCGTTCAATCGGCCAGCCGCGAAAATTCTCGTTGAGATAACGCGCTGCCGTCTCCAGCTCCACCATCGTTATCTCGCGATCCAATGCCAGCACGCGATCTTGCACAGAGCCCGCCTGCGTCACCAGCACCGCGAGCACACGGCCCGTCGCCAGCTTTGAAAAGTGAATATGTTCGAGCACCTGATTCGCCGTCCCGCCGGCCAGGGCGACGCCCAGCCCCTGCGAAATCAGCGCCAGCACATGCGAT
>JBARHV010000377.1:0-10450 GCA_049799415.1 Silvibacterium sp. | reverse complement strand
AGTCACAATCAAGGCCGTCTGCTAGGAGAGTAGTGCTGGCTAAATGCGGACTGGTGGTGCTGGAGCTGCGGCATCGGATTGCAGCAGCCGGGCGGAGTGAGATGAATCTTGCAACTCGCGAAAAATCTTCATAAGGAAGAGCGCATAGCTGGACAATAAAAGGATTTGCGCAATCGCCATTATGAAAGCATTGCGATCTCCTGCCAATAACAGCGCATGAAGCTGAATACCACTGGCAGTATGCAATGGAAAGAACCAGAAAGACGCGATTGGAAGCCCCAGGAAGGACAACAGCGCATATGGATAAGCAACCCATCGGGAGGGTCCTTCCACCTGAACAGCTGTAAAAGCCGAAAGGAGAAAAAAGCACATCGTCAGATAGATTGGGTCAGACTTCTTGGTGAAGATAAGCACTGTGAATAACACAAACAGAATGCTTATCGACAATTTCCAGAAACTCCTGGGCTTACTGTGGGTGCGAATCTGCGCTCGCGCTGCAATTAATACGGCAACGCCGGTTGCAAACAGAGAAAGTCCATCCAGCAATCGCGCGGGCAGTGTGTATCCAGAAAAAAGAGCGACAAAATAAGGTAGGTTGGCTGGCGTTCTTAAACTGCCTTCAACCCGAAGAGGAACAGTCACATCAATTCCATGAACTAGAAATCCTCCATAGACCAAAACGGGGAGTGTTACCGCGCTCAACAGCCACTTTGCCCGTTTGTGCGAGCCGATAAAGAGTGCAGGTAAGAAGATCAAAGGCAGGATTTTGACAAGCACAAAACTGAGGCTGTACGAGAAGCCGGACACAATTTCACGCCTGGCAACGGTGTAAAGCGCAACGGCCAGAAGCAAGGAGATACACGCATGGTTCTTGCCATCGATGCACGTCCCCCACAGCACGATAGGCTGTATCAAATAGAGCAGAGCGCTTCGGCGCAAGGTAGTTTCGGGCAGGAAACGCCGCAGAAACCCTATCCAGAAGGGGATAGATGCTATGTCGCAGAGTATCTGAAACGTCAAGATGGATAGAGGTGAATCGCGTATACAAAGCAGCAGCGCGTTTAGGTATGAATTTAATGGAGCGTAACTTGATTGAAAGTTGCGATAAGGAACCAGGCCCTTCATCACTGAATGCGCTTGAGGCACGTAATATCCAGGCAAATCAGCGTGCGGCTTCTGGTGAAGCAGGAAAAAGGTAGTGTAGAACAGAAGGAAATGACTTGCAGCAAAAACGATTAGAAAGAGCAGATCGAAGCGCCGCGATTCGATATCGGCAAGCTTCTGAGGGATTCGCACCCGACAAATTATCAGACTGAGAATTGCGAGAATGGCGCTGAAAGCAGCGCGTAGGAGAAGATTGCGCAAATCCATGCTCTGAAAGAGTAGCATAGGCAATTCAATCTACTGGCGCTCTGCGATAGGAGGCCAGCCACACTCAAGTTCTAAAAAATAGCGTCTTAATTTAACAATAAGATGTTCAAAATATTCCCATTGATTGTCATGCCGGAGGATCAATCCGGCTACGGCACTTAAGTCACGATAGGCTCTAGCTGTCGAGCAGCCGCGCCATTTCCGCGTGCAGGCATGCGGTGATCTCTTCCGGGTTAGTTTCCGGATCAAACGACAGGAGCGAGCCAACCACGACCTTTAATTTTCCGGAGCGAAACCATCGCTGCCGCCCAGCCTGCATTGCACCCAGTCCGGCCAGCGCAACCGGAAGCACCTGCGTCTCCGACTCTGTGACGAGCAGACCGACGCCTGGACGAAACGGCTGCAGCGCGCCATCGTCCGAGCGATGCCCCTCCGGAAAGACCAGCACGTTATATCCGCGATCCAGCGCCTCGCCCGCATGTTGAAAGCTGCGCCGGAAGCCCGCGCTCCGCGGCAGTGGAAACACATTGAACAGTCCCGTCACTAACAGCCGGGTCAGCGGCCCCAGCGCATTCAATATCCATGATCCCTGATTACGCCGCTTCCGCCAGTCGTCCAGAATATCGGCCGCCATCGCTACCGCAATGTGCCTGCGCATGTGTCCGGGCAGCGCATACAGAATCAGCGGAACATCGTAGACGCTTATGTGGTTCGCAATCAGCAGCAGCGGCCGATCAGTTTTCAGCGTGCTCTCGCGCTCAACCGAAGGAGCGGCCAGCAGCCAGACCAGAGGCCGAAGCACGCACTCCGTAAACGCCGCGCGCACCACCCGCACAGCCCAGCTCCAGGTCCAGTGTGGATACACATCGTGCCTGGCTTCGATCGCTCTAGAAGGCATGTCTCGCGTAACTGCTCCAGGCGCGGATGCAGCATCCAGACCAAGCACGTGGCGCAGCTCGCCAAGCGTCGCCGCCTGTTCCAGCATTGTGTCGCCCAGGGTCAGCCCCAGTCTCTGCTCCAGTGCAGCCTGCAACTGCACGCGGCCCAGGCTGTCCATCTGCAGGTCTTCCTGCAGTCGCGCGTCGTCGGTTGTCTTCTCGGGTCGCGCTCCGGTGATGGAAAGAATCAGCGCCAGAAGCGCGTCTGATCCGGCATCGCCCGCGCGAGCGTCTGCGTGCTGTGCGTTGATCCACTCCGTCACCTTGCGCCGTTGGATTTTTCCTGTCGAGGTGCGCGGCAAATCCAGCTCCGGCCAAATGCGCCACTGCCGCACACGCTGAAAGTCGGCAAGGCTGGCGTTTGCGGCAATCACAGCCTGCTGCGCTTCTTCGCGTGAGCCGCGAAAGAGCAGCGCCGCCGCAGGCTCGGTCCCATGCACGGTCAACAACGGAACCACCGCCGAGGCCTCCACACCGGCCTGCGCATTCAGTGCAGCCTCCACATCTTCAGGGTGTACATTCAGCCCCGCACCCGTCACGATCACCTGGCTCTTGCGGCCCAGAAAGTGAAGCTGGCCTTCTTCATCCTTGCGCGCCAGGTCGCCCGTCGCCAGCCACGGCGAATCTGACTGCTGCATCGCTCCGTTACGCCACGTCGAGGTGGAAACCATGTCGCCGCGCACCAGAATCTCGCCGTCATCACGAATCTCGACATCGCGGCCGGGAAGCACCTTGCCGATCGTGCCTTTGCCGACTTTGAACGGATGATTCAGCGTAATCAGCGCCGCTGTCTCCGTCATTCCGTAGCCTTGAATCAGCGCAAAGCCAAGCGTGTTCCAAAAGGATTCGAGTTCTTCCGGAAGAGAAGCGCCTCCACAGACAAACGCCCAGAATTTGTAACCGAAACTGCGATGAATCCGGCGAAAGCGCCACCATCGCTTCCAAACCTTCTCCCCGCGCGCGCGCTCGATTTCAGCGGGCAGCTCCGGATGTTCAGCCAACAGGAGGTCTCGCAGCAACGCCAGCACGCGCGGAACCGCCGCCAGTACGGAGATGCGCTCGCGTCGGGCCGTCTCCATCAGCCGTTGCGCCTGTAGCCGTGACTCAAAGTGAACCTCAGCGCCAAGCAGCGGAGGAATCCACAAGCCCATGAACTGCCCGAAGACATGGCTCAACGGAAGCGTGTGCAAAAAACGCAGCGGATGCACCCAGCGTTCGTACTTCAGATATTTCTGAATCTCGCGTTCGATGGGGGCGACGCTCGCGAGCACGTTGCGATGCGTGTGGACAATGCCCTTTGGCTCTGCCGTTGTGCCCGATGTGAAAAGAATCTGCACGGGGCTGTCTAAATTCACAGTTAGATCAACAGGAGCCGCTCCAGCTGTCTGCGGCAGCGCCGACGCGAAATCCTCAAATGCAATCTTCGCTGTGGCCGCATCAAATCCTTTCAGAAGCTCCGCATCGCCAATCAGCAGCCGGGGAGTAGTTTCCGCAATCACGCGCTGCGCGAACTCCACGCTTCCCGCCGCATCCAGCGGAACGCAGATCACGCCTCGCAGCACGCATCCGAAGAAGGCTCCAACCCATTCAACGCCGTTTTGTCCCCAGATGACGACGCGCTCGCCCGCCGTAATTTCGCGCTCCATCAAAGCCTGGGCGACTCGGTCCGCAAGCGCGGCAAGCTCAGACCAGGTGGAGGCGAGCCGCCGGTTGCCGCGATAGCTGACGATCGCGACCGCCTTCCCGTGTTTGCGGAAATCTTCTACCAGCGTTGCCAGGTGGGGACGCATGGTATCGTCTCCTGAAAATTCAGGCGCGCGCAAAGTCGATATAGCCGCGTGCAGGGTCGGTGCGTACCAATTGCACCTTCAATCGATCGCCCACATCCACGCCGCTCTGCCCGCGCACCAGCATTCCGTCCACGCGCGGAGCCAGCGTTCGCACGAACGATCCAGCAGCCGTCACACCGGTCACAATCGCGTCGAACTTCTCGCCGATCCTGTGACGCATAGCTACTGCGGCAATGCGCTTTTGCATTTCACGTTCTACCTTTCGTTCGGCTTCTGCCTTCGTCGTGCAATTGAGGGCAATTGCCGAAAGCTCTTCATCCGAATAAGGCGAGGGCTTGCCCGCAATCATGGCCTTCAACAGCCGCTGCGTCACTAGATCAGCGTAGCGACGGTTCGGCGCCGTGGAGTGCGTGTAATCTTCCACTGCCAGTCCAAAGTGTCCCTGCGGCGGGTCGCTCGGACGCTCCAGCACATACTCACCCGGACCAAGCAGCTTCACAATTGAGAGTGACAGGTCGGCAAAATGGTCCGGGTCGTTTTTTTTGCGCTGCACAAGGAAGTCGTTCAAAGCCTTCGAGTCCGGGGTCGCGGGCAGTTTAACGCCGAGTCCGTCGGCCAGCGACACGATCCTGTCCCAGCGCTTCGGAGTCCGCACAATTCTGCGGATCGAGGAGATTTTCTTTGCCTGGAGCGTTCGTGCAACCACGCCATTCGCGGCAATCATAAAATCCTCAATCAGCTCGGTCGCTGAGTTCTTGTGTTCCGCCTCAAGATCGATTGCATCTCCTTGCAGAATTGCATGCGCCTCTTTGGTGTCAATATTCAAGGCGCCATGTTTGAAGCGCTCCTCGCGCAGCCTCTGGGCAATTTGGTCTTGCAGCTTCAACTGCGTCTGCAATTCCTTGGATGCGGCCACCTTGGCCGGAGCCTCGCCCTTGCCGTCGAGCCATGCACCCACACCGTTGTATGCCAGCTGCGCCTTGTTGTTCACCAGCGCGGGATAAATCCTGCTTGACGCCACACAGCTCTCCGTCCCGCAAACATTTTTGTCCAGCGTGAACTCCGTCACCATGCAGACGCGGTCCTGGCCTTCGAGCAGAGAGGTAAGCCCGGTGGAGAGTTCATCCGGCAGCATGGAGAAATTCTTCACGCCGGTATACACCGTGACCGTCTCAATGCCCGCGTGCTTGTCGATCGCCGAGCCCTTCGGCACATAGGCGTCCACATCCGCAATGCCGATCAGCACGCGTGTGCTGCCGTCGGGAAGCGTATCCGCGTATTCGATCTGATCGAGATCGCGCGACGTATCGTTGTCGATGGAGGACCACAGCAGGTTCCGCAAATCCTGGATGGAAGCCGGAGTCTGCGGCGGATGCGCTTCCAGCGCCGTCAGTTCCTGTTGTACCTCCGCCGGATATTCCGGCTCGAATCCATGCTCAATCATCGACTGGCGTGCAGCGGCAACAAGATCAAACGGCGCGTTCGAGTTCATAAACCTCCATGGGAGCGAAAGTCCACCGTAGCACGTTGGATGCCGAGGATGCATCTGAACGCCATGCCTCTCGAATTGTGGGAGTGTGCCCGGATTGAAACAGGCTCCGGGCCGGCCCTTTTCGCATGAGTCGCGAGGTTTCTGGAAATTGAGCCCTTTGCGAATCAATCAAACGAGCGCGCAGATAGGCTCGACCGTGGGGTCGGTCCAGTTATCCTCCGGGGTGGGATAGCAGGCCTCCGGACGCTGCAATGGATAGGGCGTCGCAAGGCTCATCGCGTATTGCAGGCCCGAACAATACAGCTCTTTCTTCGGCTCAATCAGCGGCAGCGATTGGATGAGCTTGCGCGCAGCCACGCTGACTTCCTCTTGCCAGTCGTAATGATCATCCAGAAGAGAAAGCCCGCACTCCAGTTCAGCCTGAATCATCTGCGGAGACAACGCAGGTCGATTCGCGAGGACCATCGCGCCGTCGTATCCGTCGATGTAATCAGCGAGCAGGCCCACGTGGACGCCTTTAGAGAAAGTCGCTTCCAGTGTGAGCCATTGCGGGCACCATGAACCAGCCAGCCACACCATCAGAACGTGCGACCACGGCGAGGCCGTGACTCCTTCAATCACTCGCGAGATCGGCTCTCTTCCAGAACAAAAGAGCAGATCTCCGGGGCGAATCTGCTGATACAGCACGCCCCGGGAGACCGCTTTGATCCCCGATCCGGCTACGGATTGGATATGCGCCGCCATTTTCAGGCAGCCGCAGGCTCAGCGCTCTGGGTGGACGTTGCCGCGGAGACGGGAGCAGGCAACGCGTTGAGCGAGGCGACCACTGCATTGACATAGGCGGTGATCTGGGCGCTCGTGGGCGCGGGCACACCGTCGGCCTTGAGTGCCGATGTTGCATAGGGCGTGACCGCTGCAATCACTGCCGCCAGCTTCTGCGCGCCGCTGCCGGAAGCGCCCTCGGCCGCAGTCTCGGCGAGGGCCGCCTGCTGCACCGTGAAGTTGTAGAGGTTTGCCACGCTGGGGAACGCAATGTCCACGATCGGCTCTGCCGTTTCCGCCACTTTGGTGGCACTGGTGAAGAGTGTTTTGAAGAAGCTGCCGACATGCTTTAGAAGAGTGCTGATACCAGACGACATTCTGATGTTTCCTTTCAGGTTTGAGTGGATGGTTTTCTACCGCTGCTTGGTCCAGGTGCGGTAAGCAAGGGTAATGTTGATAAGCCCCGTGAACAGGGCCAGCGTCCAGGTGGGAAGATGAAGCGCGTGCTGGAGAGCAGCAACCTCATCACGGAATCCCTGGCAGCCGATCCAGAAGCCGACAACCAGGTTCCAGCCGACGAGCAAGGAATGGACCCAGGCGCTGTAGCGAATGGCGAAATAACGGATCATGCTCCATCTCCTTCAGGGCAGCAAAAAGCCGCTCCGAAGAGCGGCTGCAAAAAGGAAGAGGCACGGCCAGAGCCGTGCCTCTTTCAGTTTTCTCCCTATAATTCAATTATAGAGAAACGCGGAAATTCACCTGCAAAATTAAATACTTGATAATAAACAACTTGCATGCCAAAAGGCTTGACAAGTTTTCGCGCGTTTCAGTTTAGTGCGTCTCAAATCCATGAATCGCAGCCAGCACTTCCTGGCTATGGTGCGCGGGATCAACCTTGGTCCATACCTTCACGATCTCCCCCTGCGGATTGATCAGGAAGGTGTTGCGATTGGCGATCTTGAAGGGGCCGTAGCTCCCAAGCGAGCCGTATTCGGCCACCACTTTTTTGTCCGTATCGCTCAGCAGTGTGAAGGTAAGGCTGTCCTTGGCGCAGAACTGCTTGTGGCTATCGACCGAATCCACGCTCACTCCGACGATGACCGCATTGGCTGCGTGATACCTCGCCAGGTCCTGCTCAAAGTTATGAGCTTCCATCGTGCAGCCCGAGGTCATGTCTTTGGGATAGAAGTAGAGCACCACCCATTGACCGCGATAGCTGTCCAGGCTGACAGGCGTACCTTTTTCTGAAGGCAGCGTAAAGCCGGGGGCCTTCTGGCCAACCTGCGGCATTGTGCCGGTATCGGCGAAGCTGCGAACCGCGAGTCCGCCGAGAACGACCACAACCACGGCGGCGAGAATCAGAGTAAGTTTTGACATTGAGGCTACGCTCCAGGCTTGAATTGCAGAACACATCATTATGTATGTTCCTGTGCCAGAATCGCAATTCCCGCCAGGTCTGCCTGTTCAGCCACTTTATCCAGGTCGAAAATAAGGGTGCGATGCGCCTCAATCGCTAAGCAGGTGGCGCGCGCCTTCTGCATGGTTTCGATGGTGCGAATACCGATCACCGGAACGTCGAAGCGCATGTCCTGCTCAGGCTTGGCTACTTTGACGACGGTGAGCGAGCGGTCCAGCGTCGAAGCTTCGTCATCCAGCGATTGCATCAGCGCTCCGGCGCGTTCGATGGCAGCATCCGTGCCCTCCATCGCTTCAATTGCGACGCAGGCCTGGCTGGCGATGACGACCGTTTGGCCAATGTCGTATCCGGCAATCGCCAATGCTACTTCGCGCCCATAAGCAATGTCGCGCAGCTCCTGCTCCGACGGCGCGCGCGCCGTCAACACTCCCGGTTTAGCCAACAGCGGCTCAAGGTAGGAGGTAGAGGAGATCAGCTCGATGCCCTCATCGCCAAGCACCTTTGCCACTGCGCCCAGCAGCATGTTTGTGTTTTTCGTCCGCAGCGAAAGCAGCAGCTTGGCCAGCCGCCAATCGGGGCGGATGCTGGAAAAAATCTGCTTGTGCTTCACCTGTCCCGCCATCACGGCCCGGGTGACGCCTTCCTGCTGAAAGGTTTCGATGAGCCGCGAAAGCTCTCCGAGTGAGAGCCAGGTAATGTGAACGCCAGCGTCCGCTGCGGCTCGCGCATCCATCTCCGGATCGGCTTCTTCCTGGATGGCTGCTACCACGACCTCTTCGCCATGTGCGCGCGCCGCGTCCAGCAGCAGAAAAGGAAAGCGCCCGTTGCCTGCGATCAGTCCGAGCTTCATAGCTCTACTTCAGCACTCCGCGTTCGGAGCTTTCGATGAACTGCACAAGATAGGCCACGTCTTCCGTCGCAATGCCTTCTTCCTTCAGCTTCGCGATGGCCTGGCTCGTGTTCATCTTTGCCGCCATCAGCAAACGATAGGCATGTTGAATCGCGCGCAGCCTTTCGTTGTCGAAGCCCCTGCGTTCCAGCCCAATTTTATTCAGTCCAAACGCGCGCGTCTCGCGTTTGGCGGATGTAAGCGAGTAGGGAAGCACGTCCTGCGTTACGGTGGTGCCTCCGCCGGTGTAGGCGTATTTGCCGATGCGGCAGAACTGATGCACCTGGTTCAGCGCGCCGACCGTGACGTAATCTTCCACCGTGACGTGCCCCGCGAGCGTGGCGCTGTTGGCCAGGATGCAGCCGTCACCGATGACGCAGTCGTGCCCGATGTGCGCATAGGCCATGATCAGGCATCCGCTGCCCACGCGCGTATGGCCGCCACCGCCAGTGGTGCCGCGCGAGATGGTCACACATTCGCGGATCACGTTGTCATCGCCGAGCGTGGCCCTTGTCGGCTCGCCTTTATACTTCAGGTCCTGCGGAGCGACGCCCACGCAGGCAAAAGAAAAAAATCTGTTGCGCGCGCCAGTCTTCAAATATCCATCAAGAACAACGTGCGATACCAGCTCGCAATCTTCTCCCAGCACCACGTTCGGCCCAATGGTTGAGTACGGCCCAACCGTGCAGGATGCGGGAACGACGGCGCCCGAGGCGACGATCGCCGTGGGGTGAATGCTCACTCCGCGCTCACCGCGGCGGGTTCGGGAGCGGAAGCGGGCTCCTGACTGCGCGGAACGATCTGGCACATCACAACCGCCTCGCAGGCCAACTTGCCGTCCACAGTGACGCGGCCCTCCATGCGGGCGGCGCGCGGACGCCAGTTAAGCACATTCACTTCGATACGCAACTGATCGCCGGGCACAACCAATCGGCGGAATTTGGCGCGGTCAATTCCCGTAAAAACCACCAGCTTGTTTTCGCGGTCGGGAATTTCCGTGAGCAGAAGCGCGCCGCCCGCCTGCGCGATCGATTCAACAATGAGCACGCCCGGCATGATGGGAAAGTTAGGAAAGTGTCCCGCGAAAAACGGCTCGTTGATGGTTACGTTCTTCAGCGCGACAATGCGCTTCTTGCGCTCAATTTCCATGAGCCGGTCGATGAGTAGAAAAGGGAAGCGGTGCGGCAGGATGGCCATGATGTCGCTAATATCAAGCACCTGCTTGCCGTCGAGAATGGGATTAGGAGTGTCCATGGCTGCTTGCCGATTATAGCGAATCAGAGGTGGTACATTCAGGGCCTAACGCCAGAGCCCAATACCAGAGCCTAATACCAGAGCAGGATCGGCGGAAAGCGTTGCGGGCGCGAATTCTTTTGTCAGGAACTTGGGCCACGCGGCTGCGGCGATCATCGCTGCATTGTCCGTCGAGAGTGCAAGCGATGGAAAAGCAATGGGCAGCCCGCGCTCCACAGCCTCTGCCGTAAAGCGCACCCGCAGTTCGCGGTTGGCGGCCACGCCTCCCGAAACCAGCAGGCTGGCAGCTCCAAGGCTTTCCGCCGCGCGAAAGGTTTTGCGGCGCAGATCATCCACCACCGCGCGCTGGAATGACGCAATCAGGTCAAGCGTCTGCCGGTCGAAAAACTCAAGCGCATCCGTGGCCCGAATGCCCGGTTTCTCCGCAAAGTTCCTGCGCCGCTGTTCGATGCTCGCGCTCATGTCATGCACCTGCGTGTAGCGCAAAACGGCTGTCTTGATGCCGCTGAAGGAAAAAAGCGTCGATCCCGCGATTGC
>JBARHV010000376.1:0-11228 GCA_049799415.1 Silvibacterium sp. | reverse complement strand
CAATACAACCTTCCATATCGGTGCGACTCCTTTTCCTGGCCTACCCGTTCGGGTCTTTGCCAACGGAATCGAGTTGCAAAGTCCCCGCGACTACCAGGTGTCCGGGACCTCGGTGACCTTCTCGCCCGCCGATGTGCCCAGCCCTGGAGATGACATCAACGCATTTTATTTTGTGCAGGCAAGTAACCCTGCCTCGACCACGGCAAATGCGACACAAAGTCAACCGGTGGTCGCGGTGACCTCAGAGGAAAAGAGTATTTCAAATCAGCTTCTACTGGATGCCATGAATCGCGAGATGGGCCATGTATTACAACCCCAGCCACCAATGGGAATCGCCGCTTCCTTGGATGACTCTCCGAGCACTCGACCCACCGGAACCGAACATTACCTGAGTTCGCTCAATATGCTTCAAAGAAGGCTCAGACTTGATCGCGCTTTTCCAAAGAGTCGCGCTTCTAGAAATGCTTCTCGTGAGGTAAGCGCGGATGGGCTCGAGGGCCTTGGGGATGTCTATGTTCCAGGCCCTTTCGACGACCTTACGCCTTCGGAAGACTCTGAACTTGATCGGCTTCTCCAGGCTCCGAACACGGACGCAACGCGGACTCCTCGGGCTGCAACCGCGCTTCAAACTCCGAGTTCACTCCGGATGCTTGTCAATCTGCTACAGCACAATTAATGGCACTAACTTCAGTCTCGGTTAGCGCGGATACCCCCGCCTTCTTGGCTGTTTCTTGATTCGTGAGGTGTGAGATGCGACTGTTTGTGAAACTTGCGTCAGTGATCATTGCTATCAGCGTTCTCGCCTTGGGGGCTCGGGCAGAAACATCCACCCGAAGAGCACTGGTGATCGGTAATGACAGCTATCCGGGAAATCGACTGCATAACGCTCGAAATGACGCGCGATCCGTTGCAGCTGCAATGAAGCACGATGGATACCAAACCATGCTGGTGTTAGATGTGAATCGAAGCGAAATGATCAGCGCAATCAATCGCTTTGCTGACGATGTTAATCCAGGGGACGCCGTAATCATCTACTACGCCGGACATGGGCTCCAGGTCGCAGGGGAGAACTATCTCGTACCGACCGATTTCAAAGTTACCACGCCGGAGGATGTGAAATCGGAGGGCTACTCTCTGTCTACTCTCCTTGAGCTATTACAGTCCCGCCATGCCAGCACGCGAGTGGTGATTCTGGACGCTTGTCGCGATAATCCCTTTTTGGGCACTCGTTCCATCAATGGTGGCTGGGCCAGCATCGCAACCTCGGCTGGCACATATATTGCTTTCGGAACAAGCCCAGGTTCCACGGCGAGCGACGATCCGAGTGCTCCACACGGCCTATTCACCCTGTCGCTCTTGAAATATCTCTCCTCATCCCCTCTTGACATTGAACAAATGTTTGAGCAAGTCCGACTCGATGTTATCCGTGAATCACATGGGCAGCAGGTTCCGTGGACATCGTCAAGCCTCATAGGCAAATTTCATATTCTTCCTCAATATGATCAGGCTGATCCCGCTCTACCAGAACCCTTTCAGGAACTTGCTTCGAGTAACACGCCCACATGGCCTTCGCGTTCCCTCGATACTGGGACCCAAACAAATTCAACCCCAACGGGGAATGACCTTCCCGGAGCATCGGTGGGTCTGTCAACTCCTGCTCTTTTGCAACAGGCCGTGACACAGATCAAACAAGGACAGCTTCAGAACGCGGCATCCACCTTGCAATCTGCTTTGGCTAACAATCCTGGATCTTCTACTGCAGTCGACCTATTTGGTCTGACATTGCACAGCCTTGGCGAAGACCCCGAAGCTGAGAAGGTTCTGGATCAAGAGATCTCCGCAAATCCTGAGGACGTGGATGCGCTAATTGACCGTTGCCTTATTGGCGGGAACTCCGGCTCGGGATCGACATTGAATGACTGTGAGTCTGCGGTTCGATTGAGTCCGAAATCCGCTGAGGCGCACGTTGCTCTTGCAAATGCGCTTTTCGTTGAAGGTCAGGCCAGCCAAGCGTACGGGGAAGCCACCCGGGCGATTGAATTATCTCCCTCGCAGAGCGTAGCCTTCGCGCTTCGCGGACGAATAGCCGCCAGCCAAGGATATCGGAGTATCGCGCAACAAGACTACGAGAGAGCGGTGCATTTGGAGCTAAGGGCAGACGGGCCGCGGTCATAGGTCAGGGGCCAAGCGGCGGGATGTCCTGGACAAGCGCTCCGACAAAATCAACGAATCGGTCGACATCAAGGGCCATGATTTCCACAGTCACTGGATGCAATCAACGAAGAGTCTCTCTTGATGGTCTCTCCAATCGTCGAAGAGGACTCGATGAGAGTTGTCTTGCGAATGGCGCGTTTCGAAAATGGGAATGGCTCTGGTTTAGACACGGATTTCTGCTATTCCTACTTTTAGAGGTCTTTGGATCTCTCGCCTTCGCGCAAAGCGCTGCAACTGCGACAACCCTCATCGCTGCTCCAGGAAATGCAACCGCCGGGGAACCGGTGACGCTGACCGCATCTGTGGCAAGTGGCAGTAGCAATGTTACGGCTGGTGCGGTTACCTTTTATGACGGTTTGGCCTCCTTAGGTACGGTGCGGGTTATCGGGACCACGCCGGCACCTGGTGAGGTCAGCGGTACTGCAACACTGGTGACCTCATTTATTCCAGGTACATTTGCTCTCGTCGCGAAGTACAACGGAACATCTACCGCTCAGCCAAGTACCTCCCAAGCCTTCAATCTAACCGTATCGGGCCCCGAACCGAGTGAGACAAGCCTTACGCTGCGAAGTAGTATCTCTCCCTACTCTTTTGCTCTGACGGCTATGGGGAATGGCCGCCAGCCCCTTCTAGGTACAGTGGAACTTCTTGATGCGACGGCGACGATCGTCCTGTCCAGTCTCGATATTGACGCTTCTCAATTACATTCTAGCTTGGGGGCGCAGGGTCCATATCAGGTGGGCAAGCAGCCAGTGGCCATAGTAAGCGCCGATCTTAACCATGACGGGATCCCTGATCTGATCGTCGCGAACTACAGCTCAGGTACTGTGAGCGTGCTACTGGGAAAGGCCTCGGGTGGCGGGTTCGAAGTAGCGCAAACACTTCAGGTGGGAAATGGTCCCAGCGCTCTCGCGGTAGCGGACTTCAATGGTGACGGCGTTCCAGATCTTGCCGTGGCGAACTCGACCGATAATACTCTCGTTATTTTTCTGGGCAACCCCGACCAGCCTGGTACCTTTGTCACGTTAGGGAGCCCTACATCTGTAGGGTGGTCGCCCGATGCCCTGACGGTGGGCGATTTTAACCGTGATGGCATATTAGACATTGCCGTAGCAAACTTTTGGGACAATTCTGTCAGCGTGCTGTTGGGAAGCTCGACGGATCCCGGCAAATTTACGGTCGGTCAGACTATCAGTGTCGGGCAGGGTCCAACAGGAATTGTTTCGGCCGATTTCAACGGCGATGGATTTCCTGATCTTGCTGTCGCGAATTTTACAGACAATACAGTCTGGATCCTCACCGGGGATCCGCAGCATCCAGGACAGTTTCTGAGTCCTAAAACAGTCTCTGCTACTGGACACTCACCCACTTCACTGGCAGTGGCAGACTTCAATGGCGACGGTATCCCGGACTTAGCCGTCTCCAATTGGGCTGACGGAACCGTCAGCATTTTGTGGGGTGTCAGCGGTCTTAGTGGGGTGTTTCCCACCCAACAGCTGTTGGCTGTCGGAAATGGTCCCGAGTCCGTAGCGGTGGGAGATTTTAACGGTGATGGGATTCCGGACCTCGCTGTGTCCAACGCAGGAGACGGAACCTTGGGAATTTTACTGAATGGTGGAGGAGGTAGATTCCAGGGTCAAAAAGTATATCAAGTTGGAACCGGAGTTCGACAGGTTGTTCCATTGTCAGCGCTGAGTGGCCAGGAGGCAGGACTTGCGTCCGTGAACGCAGACACGGAACAGGCTATTGCATTAGCCGACGGTTCGACGATCACTACAGCATTCAATCAAGTTCAGATTAGTGGAACCGGAGTTCATCAGGTTGAGGCCACCTATCTGCCGAATGACCAGAGCCCGTATGCAGAGAGTACTTCCAATGTAATCTCTCTTAATCTTGGCTCGTCGGTCAACGAGCCACAGACGATTACATTTCCCGCGCTTCCGTCAGTTAGTTACGGTGAACCGCCGGTCAGTCTGTCAGCAAGTGCGAGTTCAGGCTTGCCCATCAGTTACCGGGTGATTAGCGGGCCGGGGTTAATCCAAGGTACTGAGCTGACCATTTCTGGAGCTGGAAGCATTGTGATAGAAGCAGATCAAGTAGGGAACGGCACATACGCGGCGGCTTCCGCGGTTCAGCAGACGCTCGCAGTCGCTAAAGGGTCCTTGGTAGTGACTCCCGCAAATGCCTCTCGCTATTATGGCCAATCGAACCCGACATTCGCCGGAACAATCACCGGTGCTGTTTTTTCCGACAAGATAACTGCCACATATTCGTCAGGTGCAACTTCGACTACTCCTGTCGGGGTATACTCCCAGCCACCGTATGGTATCAGTGCGACGATTGTAGATCCCTCGGAGAAGATAGAAAACTACTCGGTCACGATGAACGTTGGGATCCTGACCATAGTGGATCAAGGGCTGCAACAATTCCCACCTATTCCCGAGCCACCAATTCCGTTACCACCATTTCCGATTCCCATACCACCAATCCCGATTGGACCGGTCAGGCACAAGCCGGTTCCGCCACAGCCTGTCGGTCCAAGACCGGTAGAGCCGGGTAATCCTGCGCCGGTAGTGCCTGGTATCCCGAACCCGCCATCGCCGGTTGGTCCAAAACCTGTAGAACCGGGCAATCCTGCACCGGTAATGCCTGGTAGCCCGAACCCGACACAGCCTGTCGGTCCAAGACCGGCAGAGCCGGGCAATCCTGCACCGGTAGTGCCTGGTAGCCCGAACCCGCCATCGCCGGTCGGTTCAAAACCTATTCTTCCGCACGGACCGAAGTCATTCCCGCCGCTTCCGATCCCAATGCCACCAATCCCGATTTGGCCGATTGGTCCGGAACCAATAGTTCCGATCGCCTCAACTCTTTCCTTCGACGCGGCGAAGGCACTTGCCGGTGCGATCTTGGCAGCCATTCCAGCGAGGCGTTCGCACCAGGATGTTGCTCGCCTGTATCTTGTCAGCTCGTCTCTAACGATCGGCGTTGGCAGTGAGATATCGCTAACAGCCGCAGCGCGTTCTGGCAAACAGCCGCGTCCTCAGGGAAGCGTTGCATTCTGGGATGGTCATCGTCGTTTGGAGACATCTGATCTGAATCAGGACGGACGAACGACGGTAGCAGTGAAATTAATTGGTGTGGGTATGCATGTCATCAAGGCAACATACGCCGGAGATGATCACTATCGCAGTGCAAGTGCTCCGCCAATGCACATTTATGTCTATACACTCACATCAATTCAACGAGGTGATGCACCCTTTCCTCCTATCATGTCAGGGCTGCTACAGCGGTCACCTGAAAGCGTGACCGGCGATCAATTCAACTATCCACAATGTGAAAATATCTGGTCACATTTGAGCTGTCTTGCTTCGAAAAAACCTGCAGCCTGCGGCGCTCTAGTAGTCCCGAAAATAATCCAAAATAGTATGTTCCTACCCCCAAACATTCCTGCAGGGGAGCCAACGTCGTTTTCATTACCAACATCATTTTTGAACCGCATGTCTTCTGCAGAATTTCTTTCTGATTCATCGCGCTCAACAGGGGAGCGCATGAGGAAAGCATTTTACTTCGAGGGCAACGAGGACGCATTGTTTGGTTGGAAGGAGTTCATTTCAAGACCTGCGTTGACGTGCCTTGGAGGAGAGCTTCCTGGCAAACCCGTCAGTTGTGAAAAGGTCACCTGCACTCGCTTCCTCGATTGTCCGGTATGCAAAAGTGGTCGCAGCGAGCCAAAGAAGACTCAGCGGCTGGAGGTGCCGCCTAAACTCGGTCGCGACAGCAGGATTAGGAGTAGAAAGTCCATCGGCGGCGAAGCTAAAATCGGGTGAGGCGGTTCCTTTTACTCCGCGCGATCTTGGCCTGTCCGGCAACATGTACCAGTGCGACTGTCCGTGGATCGCGCCTGCCGCGTCTCTATTTGTCGCATTGTGATTCAGTCAAGGAGCCAAAGTGTCGCTAGGACGCACGAAAGTAGGTTGTCTTGGTGCAATAGTCTTGCGAGCCGTTGGGGCTCGAGCTCAGTAATCTTCGGTGAGGTTTCCTCCAATGAGTGCGCCGATCACGAACGCTGGCGAGATCGCTGATCACTTTCACATAGTAAATTCTTTCGAGCCTACGGCCCAATGGAGGACCGTTTTGAGGAATACCCCTGCGGTGCATATCGTGGTCTCATGTTCGCCATTTTCTTCAATATCCTTGTTGTCGCGTGCGGCGGTGCCCTCTGGTTGATACTGCGTTGACCCTTCCGTTGTGCTTTGGATGCCCCAGTCTTCAACTGCGCCCATTTCAACGTTACCGTCGGCGGCGTTGGAAAGTTCCGCAAGAGCCGCATCGCGATTCAGTAGGCGCCCGTGCGGCGCAACAGAACCACTGCGGTCTTCAAGAGAATCTTGAATTCCATCGCCAGGCTCCATTGTCGGACGTAATGAACATCCAGCAGAACGCGTTCGTCATACGTTACCTCGCATCGGCCTGAGACCTGCCATAACCCAGTGATCCCGGGTACGGCGTAGGAGTGTGTCTGCAAATGGGCTCCATATTTGATGCACTCCTTGTCGACGATCGGCCGGGGACCAACGATGGTCATATTGCCCACTAGCACGTTGATGAACTGCGGAATCTCGTCCAGGCTGGTCTTGCGGAGGAACTTCCCGATGGGCGTTACCCGCGGGTCATTTCGTAGTTTGTGGGTTTCGATCCATTCGTGACGAGCATTTGCATCATTCTCGAGGTGCCGCTCAAGCGCTTCGTCGCTGTTCTCATACATAGTGCGAAATTTCCAGACCCAAAAAGGCTGCTGGAATTGACCGATTCGGTGATGACGATACAAAACTGACCCGTTTGACGTGACCTTGATTAACGCTGCAATAAGCAAACCCAGTGGCAGCAAAATCGGAAGTGCAAGAAGCACAAGAAGCAGGTCCAGGAACGGTTTAACGGCGCGATAATTGAACGACGCAATGGGAAGGCTTGTAGGAATGTGACGTAGCACGCGGTCCTCGACCCCGTCGCACTTGTTGTCGTAGATAACGTCTTCGGGATAGTTGATTCTGGGATTCAAACACTCACCTGTAGCCATGTGACCTTTTAAGAGGGCTTTGATTCTGAAGTTGTCAATCTGGGCGCAGCGCCTTTGTATTGCGATGTATTCCCGTCTCAAACGTTTGCGGATACATCCTGTATTTTTGGGCCGACGCCCGGATTTATATTCACAGATAGTGATACGGGTTCTGGCTGCACCATTTTCCTTGATCTGGCCGTAATTACATGAGTCAACGTTTCCCCGCTGTTGGTGAATACATCTTGTCAAGCTCATTGATCTGCTGTTGATATGAATTTGACTCGAACCCCATTTCATTGCGCCCTCTGTAGTACAGCAGGCTCGCAAAAACAACGATGTTGAGGATCAGCAGGGCTAAGTTCAACATCGAGATTGGAGTCTTAACTTTTTTTAAACTCTCCATATTGCTCCTTGTCGTGTTACTGAGAACGCAGTATGAGCAGTGCATGATAATGACCATGCGTCGCGCGTAATTGTTAGTGTTTGTGAAGAATTATGAAGAGCTTATTGGAGGGTTCTGTAAATTGCCAGAGTCTTTGCTGTTGCGTAGTCGATCATCTCGGTACTTCAGTAATTTGATTTCTGGAGCGGGCGCGTGGGACCATCGCGATTGCTACCCTAATTTGTAAGACAAGACGCCTTCGAAAGGATTCCTTTCTGCAAAGCCTCATACGCGTCGCTCCAGCACGGCGGCATATGTCTCGCAACGCCGGAGCATGGTATGTCCTGCACTTTGCAGCTACATCTAAGAGGTGCCTCGAAACTTCTCCCCACGCTTCTCGATTGCGCAATCTTGGATTTCTTGCATGTGAACGCCCTGTGACGGCCTCAGTATTGACCTCTCCCGTACAGCCAGAGTGCTTGTCTGTTGCCTCTCTAACGGTGCGAGAGTGAACATACATGCAGAAGATGCTGGCCCTGGAGGTCGACACATCATAGCCAGAGTCGAACCTAGCACGTTTGCCAAGAGTCAACCCGCGCGCTCAATAGGCACGAATTCCTCGCCGCTCCTGATCGGAATAGCATAGGAGAGAGTCCGCTCGGGATAGATGGGTACAGTGATCTTTTGAATCGACGGACTCGGCTAAAGAAAGACGAGACCTGATTCGAGGCAAAGCAGTGGGAGGCCGAGAATGTTCGAGAGCATTTTTACCCGTCCGAGCATAAGGGTTCGCCACCAAAAGGCACCTTTGCTGATAGAGCGTGAAGAATATCTACGACACTTACGGAACTTAGGCAGAAACAGGGGACGACTGCAAAACGCGGCGACTGAACTATTACATGTCATCCGGCTGATGCAATTGACTACTCTCCGATACGTTCGCGACGATGAGATCAAAGAAGCAGCCGTTAAATGGGCGATGGAGGAAGAGCCACATCGAATGATTCGGGGAAACAGGTCTTCAGCAAACAGATTCAGTTACACCGCTCGACACTGGTTGAGTTTCCAACATCTCCTGGTTACCTCGGCTCCACCGGAATATTGGTTTGACCAATACTTGATAGAGTTCGCCGAGGCGATAAGGCTCAGGCTCACTCCGGCAACCATTGACAACTACGTTCGCCGGACCAAAGCATTCCTTCTGTGGCTGTCGAACCGAGGTTCTAAGCTCTCTTCGATTTCCATCGAAGATGTCGATGATTTCATATTGGAGCGGCGAAGAAGCGAAATTCGCCCTGCGACTCTCACCGCGGAATGCCAAGCTATTCGATCGTTTTTGGGTTATGCCAGGAGTCGTGGCTGGTGCGAAGCGCGGTTCATCCGGAACATCCGAAATCCGGTACCTCGGAGACCTGGGTTCTATGCGGTAGGTCCCAGCTGGAAAGATGTGAGAAAGTTGATTGAGTCATTGAACGGCCGGACAGTGGCCGATCTTCGGGCCAAAGCGATCATACTGTTGTGCGCCATCTATGGGTTAAGAAATAGTGAAGTTGCTCGGCTCACCCTGGAAGACTTTGACTGGCGCAACGAAACGTTTGTCATCAGGCGTTCAAAAGGTGGAAAAAAACAGCAGTTCCCAATTCAGTATGAAGTAGGGCAAGCCGTGATTTGCTACCTGCAGTCTGCTCGACCGCAATGCAAGTGTCGCCATTTGTTTGTAACGCAGCACGCTCCCTATCGCAAAAGAGCTGCCCATAAGACAGCAGTGACTGCGAGTTCACCTCAAAATTTGCAGCTCAGTAACAACTATTACTACGTAAACAGTGACGGGCGGCGAGTTCACTTTCCGGCAAAAGTTGCCTCCGCTCCACTTGGCGCGGCAGCCGTCTGCCGGGACGGGAGTTACAGCTTCAGCCAGCATCATCGGGGAACTTGTTCGCCCCATGGAGGAGTGTCGCAATGGCTTTAAAGGGCCGCAAAGTCGGAGGAACTCTGCTCTCAGGGAATTGTGTCAACAACAGTTATTTGCCCCTTATTCGCGTTCGTCAAAGGAGTGAGTGTGCCTTATGGGCATTCGGCATTCTGTCTGATGCGCTTAGTGTGACAACTCTCCTAAAGCTTGGATTGGAACTCCTGACCTCCGCCGAGCTTCTTGCTACGGATTACAACCCTTGATGAGTCAGTTGGCGATTATGCGCTCGTACAACCTAAGAGCTGCCACGCCTTTCCTCGCTCTCCCAAGCATGGATCGCTAGATCAAGAGGTCGCCATCTTGCTCTAGGGACCCACCAGATAAGGGCGCGTCTTAACCCAGGATGCGACAGGCAGGCCTCATATGCTGTACGGTGTCCGTTTACGGAGACCGACGAGAATGATTGAAAGCATCTTTAAACGTCAATACACCAAAACTCTGCACAAGAATGCGCCATTCCTAAAGGAACGAGAAGCATATCTGGGGCATTTGCAGACATCGGGGAGACGCAAACAGTATCTCCAGAAAACCGCAACAACCATGCTGCACATCATCCGTGTCTTGCAGCTAACAGAATGGCGATATGTAGACAACACTGAAATTAAAAACGCCGCGCTGAAGTGGGCTTCTGAAGATACCTGGCAGCGGAATATTAGGGGCAGGCGGACTGCGGCTGACCGGTTCATGCATTCCGCTCGGAGATGGCTGCGTTTCCAAAATATATTAGTGATGCCCAAAGAGTCTGAATTTTGGTTTGATTCCCAGCTTGCGGAATTTCGAAAAGCAATCGAATTAAATGGGCGTAAACCTGTAACATGCGAAAGCCGCTTATCCCAAGTGCGGCAGTTTTTTAAGTGGGCTGCCTCTAAGCGTACAACTGTCCAAGCCATTACAATCTCAGATATAGACGATTACGTTGATGAGAGATTGAGAGCGAATCTCAGTCCACAGTCGATAGGCTCAGACTATTACGCGCTGCGATTGTTCTTCAGTTATGCCGAGGCGCACGGTTGGTGCGCGTGCGGTTTTTCTCGCGGTCTAAAATCCCCTTTTCGTCGAAAAAGGACTTCCGAGGGCAAAGGCCCAACATGGCGGGAGACGAGGCGATTGATCAGTTCTTGTGATCGCGAGACGCCTTCTGACGTACGCGCAAAAGCGGTTCTACTCCTCTGTTCTGTTTACGGTCTTAGGAACGGCGAAGTGACGCGGCTACGTCTCAATGACTTGGATTGGCAAAACGAAATCATCACAGTGACAAGATCCAAGAGCGGGCGAGTACAACAGTTCCCGATCCAATATGAAGTAGGTGAAGCCATAATCGCTTACCTCAGACAAGCACGGCCAGAGACTTCGTGCAGGCAGCTCTTTATGACCACATATCCGCCCTACCGCCCATTGCGAACGCTATGGCCAATTATCAGCAGGCGTATGAGAAAGCTAAAAATAAGCTCCAATAATGTCGGCCCTCACGCGCTTCGTCATGCGTGTGCAACAGAATTGCTGAGAAAGGGTGCCTCTCTAAGGGAAATCGCCGATTTCCTTGGCCACCAGAATCTTTCTTCAGTCGGGATCTATGCGAAGCATGATTTGCGGTCACTTCG
>JBARHV010000375.1:0-2502 GCA_049799415.1 Silvibacterium sp. | reverse complement strand
CTAGTGTACCAATTCCTAGGCACATGTAAATAAGTGCCTAGCCATTGTAACATACCCCCACTCCCACCCTGGCATGCCTGCGTCGAAAGCATGTGCTGTAAGCACGTGCTCTGGCTGTGTCAGAACTGTGCCAGAACCCTATATGTTTTGGTGGTTGGGGTTAGCTTTCGAGCGAAAAGCAGATGCCCCAAGTTATTGGAAACAAATAAAAATGAAAGGCAACGTCAGAAGATTTGGAGTTGTCGCGGCGGCTTGCAAAGCAGGTGCTCTCCCAGCTGAGCTACACGCCCACACGGTGCAACCAATATTACTCTCAACAGTTTACAGCGAGTTCTGCAACGGGTCCAACTTCGAGTTTCGGTCCAACAGCGGGTTTCTCGAACGGGAGTTCGAAGCCCAAGCCCACTTTTTCGGCTACTTGCTTGCGAAACTCCACATCGTATTTCAACTTGGAATAACTGTCGGTCATCGTCCTTCCCGCGTGGCCATGCCAGAACCTGATGAGTTCATCGGGAACTAAGTTCCTGCGAAGCCAAGTAATACGGAAACGACGAAATGCGTGACATCCAGTTTTCGGCTGTTCGAGGCTGGTTAAGATCGGATGAAGAGAGCGGCGCAGGATGTTCGACTGTGCGAGCTGTCGGCCTCTCTTATTGCAGAAGAGAAGACCAGACTTCCTCTCGCCAATGAAATCCCTGAGCATCTCCGCCACCGTTGGGTGCAAATCGACCTCAAGCTTGCCGCTTTCGGACTTCAGGTAATCGTGAATCTGACCCCTCCACGCCTTCTGACAGATTTTGATTGTGGTGCAGTCCGGGGAAATATTGCTTATGTCTATCCCCAGGGCCTCACCAAATCGCAAACCCGCAGATGCGCAGAGCGCGTAGAACATACGGTAATATTTCTTTTTTGGTGCACCGACAATGGCGGTCACTACACTACTTGCCAGGATGGGTTGCTTCGGATTTCTATCTTCGGGCAGATCGATGAAGTCGTGATTCCAAGTTCGAGGATAGAGTGCGTCCCCTTCTTCATTGACCGCTGAAGCCACAACCATCTTGACCGCGTTTGCGTATGACCTTATCGCGGAAGCACCTAATCCGCCCTTCACCATCGTCTCGCCGAGATTCCTCAACGCGAGATTACCGACGGAGCTGAGAGGCATATCACCGATATTCGGATTGAGCCAGTTCCTCAAGCAGCGTTCCCAATTGTCAAGCGTAGACGGGGCTACCGGCTTTCGCTTGCGATTCTTCATCTGCTTCAACCATATCTCGGCCTGTTTGCGAAACGTGATGCCGTGGTTCGAACGAACGACCCTTTCGAAATGCTCCACAGTATCGGCCCCGCTGGCCGCGATTATTTCCTTGGCCTTGTGTTTCCGTCCAGACGCCGAGAGTTTGCCGGGACCGGAGATGGGGCAGATTTTCTCGCGTACACGCCGCCTCTTCTCTTGGCCCTCGACATCCTTCCAGAATCGAACGACGTACCAGTTGCCATCCTCCTGAATACAGCCATTCTGACCAGATCGACGTGACATGGATTTTCTCCCTGTCCGCTTTTCTGGCGTCGCTTGTGCGACTGTAACAGCGACTTCGACAGACGGCAACTGTGGTTTGGTTTCCATTGGTTCTGCTCGGCGGATACAAATGAGAATGTTTGCTTAACGAGCGGGTCTTAGACTTGCGGGGAGAAGACGGGAGATAGATCGTAGCGGTCACTGTCTGCGTCGTATCCCTTTATTTCAAGCACTTCGGACACGAATCGAATGCCTGGGCGACGTTCGAGCTGGATGATGACGTTGAGGGAGTCGCCGATGTTGGTCTTGATAGCGCGATAAGGCAATTCAACGCCACTTTGCAGAACGCAGCTCGTGAATCTTGAGATCGCTTGCTGAGCGGAGCTGGCGTGAACGGTTGATAGCGTCCCTGAGTGGCCGGTATTGAGGAGTTGAAGCAAATCGAACGCCTCACCTCCGCGAATCTCACCGAGAATGATTCGGTCGGGCCGATGTCGAAGTGATGCCTTCAATAAGTCGCGGATCGCGACAGCCGGAAGGCCTGCCTGTGCCTGACGAGCTTCAAAACGAACAAGGTTTGGCTTTTCGAGCTGAATCTCTGACGTGTCTTCGATTAGGAGAATGCGGTCGTCGTCCGAAATGAGCTTTCCTAAGGCGTTCAAGAGTGTTGTCTTGCCGGTTCCCGTTCCGCCGCTAATGAGAATGTTCTGCCGTCTCTCGACGTAGTTTTTCAGTCGTTCAACAAGAATTGCATCAAGGCTTCCGCGTTTAACCAAGTCTTCAATCGTGAAATGGCGACCGTTGAACTTACGAATTGTGAGCGTGACGCCATGGATGCTGCACGGTGGGATCACGGCGGCGACGCGGCTACCGTCAGGCAGCCGAGAGTCGAGGATGGGTTTCTGCTCAGAAATATCGTCGCCAAGCCGCCGTGCGATGTTCTTGACGGCGACCATCAAAGATTTCTCGCTCAAGGTGAGGTC
>JBARHV010000374.1:0-1774 GCA_049799415.1 Silvibacterium sp. | reverse complement strand
AAGGAGAGACGGGTGTCGATGAGATGACGGTCTTCGTCGGCCTGCTGGTTGAGGCCCATGAGGATCATGGTGTCGAGAGAGTCGACGGGGGTCATCATGAGCGAGGTTCCATACCAGTCGAAGGGTTTTTTGCTGAGGGGGCGGAGCTCGTCGTGTCCCCAGGCGTACTTGTGGTAGCCGTTCCATGCGTGGAGAAACTGGTCGCGGACGCGTTGCGCCATTTCTGCCTGACTGGGCAGCGGGGTGTTCTGTGCGACGTCCGTTGTTGTCGCGGCGCAGGTCTGATTGGCCGGAAGCGTGGTGAAGGCCAGCGTGAAGATGAAGGCTGCCGTCATCATTTTTGCGGGGAGCGAGCGGGTCATGCAGGGTTCTCCATTCGAAATAGATTTAACAGGTTGGAGGCGTGGTTTGGCTATCGCGGACCCGCTGGAAAAGCGACGCGGAGCGATGAGTGGCGGAGCTGGAAGCATGCAAGTCACATGCTAAAATCATAGGGAATTGGTGGATTGGAAGCGCCATTTCTGGCAGGCGCAAAGGCGCGCTCCGCATGGTAATGGAAGATGCGTGCCATGCAGAAAGATTGATTGTGACGCCGACCTCGACGACCATTGCCGACCTCAAAAGCAGAATAGAATCCCGCAAAGCCCGTATTGGAATTATCGGGATGGGGTATGTGGGTTTGCCGCTGGCGCTGCTGTTCAGCGAGCAGAAGTTTGCGGTTACTGGATTTGATATCGACGGGCAGAAGGTGGATGCGCTGAATTCCGGTGGGTCCTACATTGTGCGCATTCCCGGCACCGAGGTGCAGCAGGCCCAGCAGTATGGTTTTCGGGCGACCGCCGATTACAGCGAGATTGCGCGGATGGACGTGGTGATTATCTGTGTGCCAACTCCGCTGAACGAATACCACGAGCCCGATCTCAGCTACATTACCGGGACACTGGATGCGATGGCTCCGCATGTGGGGCAGGGACAGCTGATTGTGCTGGAGAGCACGACGTATCCGGGGACGACGGAGGAGGTGGTTGTTCCTCTGCTGGAGAAAGGGAATGCCGCGGGGCTGCGCGCTGCGCGCGATGCGGAGACGCCGGGATTCTATGTGGCTTTCTCGCCGGAGCGGGAAGATCCGGGCAATGACACGGTGGCGCGGCGCGATATTCCCAAGGTGATTGGCGGATGCGGACCGGTTGCGCTGGAGCTTGCGTCAGAGGTATACGCGAGCATCTTCAATCGCACGGTTCCGGTTTCCTCGCCTGCTGTGGCGGAGATGACCAAGCTGCTTGAAAATATCTACCGGTGCGTGAACATCGCGCTGGTGAATGAGCTGAAGCAGCTTTGTCTACGCATGAACATTGATCTCTTTGAGGTAATCCATGCGGCAAAGACCAAGCCGTTTGGGTTTCAGGCGTTTTATCCGGGGCCGGGGCTGGGCGGGCATTGCATTCCGATTGATCCATTCTATTTGTCGTGGAAGGCGAAGGAGTTCGACTTCCATACGCGCTTTATCGAACTGGCGGGCGAGGTCAACAGTAATATGCCGTACTTTGTGATTGACCAGACGATGGGTGCGCTGAACGAGCACGGCAAGGCGATGAAGGGATCGAAGGTGCTGGTGCTGGGGCTGGCTTACAAGAAAGATGTGGATGATTTGCGCGAGTCTCCGGCGCTGACGATTATTGAGCTGCTGCGGAAACGCGGCGCGATTGTTTCGTATAACGATCCTTACTTTGCGCGGGTTGGGCGCGGACGCCACTACGATCTGAACATGGAGAAC
>JBARHV010000373.1:0-1806 GCA_049799415.1 Silvibacterium sp. | reverse complement strand
CACCTCCACCGCGACCATTTTGATTGACCCTCCGGCCGGAGGCGATCCGCGCATCGCCACGGCCGTGAGCACCGTGTATCTGGAATCCCTGAAAACTTATGAGCTGGTCGCTTCGAACGACCAGCTTTTTCTGCGAGCCGCCGCGCGCTTTCATCTTCGCGACCGGGACGAAGCGCCCATCGAATCGCTGAAACGGCGCGTGCTGAAAGTCGACAAACTCCGCGACACGCGGGCACTGCAAATCAGCGCCACGCTTCCCGATCCGAAGACCGCGCAGGCCGTGGCGCAGTTCATCGCGGAGGGTGCGGTGGAACTGAGCCGTACCGGCGGGACGGAAGCCGATGAAGCCATGATCCAGGATGCGGGGCAGGCAGCCGAGACTGCAAAGAGCCACCTGAGGGACGTGGAGACGGCCTGGCAAAAGGCCGCCGGAGCGCAGTCCGCTGAAGCGCTCCGTTCGGAGGTTTCCGATGATAGCTTTCTGAAATCGCATGTGGAAGAGCAGCTTCTCGACGAGCAGACGGGCTTGGCGGGGGCCGCAAACGATCCGCCTGACCAGGCGGGCAATCCAGAGGCGTCGCGCGCCCGAGTGCAGCTCCTAGAGCAGCGGATCGGCGAGCTCACCCGCACCATGGACGCCAAGAGCGCGACGTTGGCTCAGGAAACCGCCCGCGAGGAGGATCTGCAAGCCGTGCTGACCTCCGCCCGCGCAGTGTACGAAGCGGCCGAGCAGCGCCTGGTGAATTTGCGGATTAGCCGCGGCGCGCGAACTGAGTGGCTGCATGTTGTCGATCCCGGCATTGTTCCGCAACGGCCCAGTTGGCCAAACGTGCCATTATTGCTGATCGGGGCCTCCGCGCTCGCGCTGTTCGGATCGTGGTTGTATCTCACGCTATCGTTCAGCTTCACGCGAGAGCGCAGGCGCTACAACCCGCCGCTGCGCATTGCAACCCATGGCGCCGATTGAAGCGCGCGCCCGTGAGTTGCCATGCCACTTCTGGATTGCGGCAGCCTTGGGCGCTTATGCGTGCGCTGTAGCGGCCTCGCCCAACCCGCTGCTGGCCGCCGCGTGGAGCGCACCGCTGCTGGGGATTCCCGCCGTCATGTGGATCCTGCAATCGGCCAGCCGCTGGCTTTGGTGCTTCTTTTTCGCGGCGCTGCTGCTGCCGCCGCTTCCGTTTGCAATCGGCAATTCAGGACCGCACGTGGGCGTCGCATTAGCTGGAATCGGATTGCTGGCCGGAGCGCTGCGGCTTCGAGAATGGCGCATTCAGCGAAACGCGCTGACGTTTTCCCTGGCCGTGTTCTTCCTGGTACTGCTATCGAGCTCGGCGCTGGCGGTATTCTATTCCGGGCTAGGCGTCGCGGCCGGCAGCATGGCGCGCGTGCTGCTCTTTGGAATTCCCGTCTACATATTCTTTTACTCAGCGCACGGGCCGGGAGTCGGGACGCGCGAACACGCGTTCGATGGAGCGCGCAGACTGTACTGGTTCGGAGTGCTCTCAGCCGCCTTCGCCTGCCTCGACTTTTACTATCAATTCCCCGCCCCAGCCGGCTACGGACCGCAGTTCATCTGGCTGGCCTCAGGCGTTTATCGCCGCGCGCAGGGCTTCTTCTATGAAGCCAGCACGCTCGGAAACATGTGCGCGTTTTTCCTGATCATGATCGCCGTGACGCTGCTGCGCCGCCGTCGCGAGCGCGTGATCTCACGCTGGGCCGTGTGGCTAGGCGCGCCAGTTCTATTCGCCGCGCTGGTGTTGTCTTTCTCCCGTGCATCCCTGTTGAATTTGTTCGCAGGCCTTGCGG
>JBARHV010000372.1:0-2032 GCA_049799415.1 Silvibacterium sp. | reverse complement strand
CAGCATGCTCGTTCGGCGGTATTGCGGGCGGTCACCGCGTGCAGCCAGCAGCCAGAGTACGGCGAGCACCGCGAACAGGACCCCCGCGGCGACGGCGAACGCGGCTCCCCGCTCGCCGCCTGCCTCGGGTATGAAGGCGGCCATCGCGACGAGCAGCAGGATCTGCAGCAGGAACGTGCTGCGGGCGCGGGCGTCGTCGTGGCCGTGCAGTTCGTGGTGCAGGCTGCCCTTGGCCCAGGCGATCCACACCAGCGTGAACACCGCGGCGAACTCGCCGAGTCCAGGCCAGGTCAGGTGCTCGGCCAGGTGGTGGGCGGCCTGCGCGACCAGCACGACCACGGCCAGGTCATAGAAGAGCTCAAGCGGGCCGACCACGCGCTCACGCGGCTGCTCGCCATGAGGGCGGGGCGGCTGCCACAGGGAACGCCGCAGCCGAGCCCAGAACTCTGCACGGGATGCACGCTGGGTTGACGGGATCCTCACTGGTCCCAGTGCGGCGGACGGTCCTGGCGCAGGCGGTCCTCATCGTCCGGCTCGGGGTCCTCACCCCAGCCGATGCCGGTTTCCTCGTCGCTGTGCGCCGGGAGCGCCGGCTTGTCTTCCGGATCAGGTGGCATACCCCATCATCTCGCGACCTGGCGTGAACGTACGTCCGTGCCGGGTCGTGCCCTTCGTAATCACCCACACACTTTCGGGAGCTACCAATGACACGAACGGCCGCCATCATGGCGTCGTACGACCATGGCGCTAGTAACCAGCCACTGCTCGGCGAGACGATCGGCGAGAATTTCAACCGGATCGCGACGACTCATGCCGACCGCGAGGCGCTGGTCGACCGGTTCACCGGACGGCGGTGGACCTATGCGAGGCTGCACCATGACGTGCTGGCGCTCGCGCACGGGCTGATCCGGCTGGGCATCGACAAGGGCGATCGGGTCGGTATCTGGGCGCCGAACTGCCCGGAGTGGACGGTCCTGCAGTACGCCACCGCGGAGATCGGCGCGATCCTGGTGCCGATCAACCCGGCATACCGCACCGACGAACTCGCGTACGTCGTCAACCAGGCGGGCATCCGCCTGCTGGTGGCCGCTCCCTCCTTCCGGACATCCGACTACGCCACGATGATCGAGGACGCCCGGCCGGGCTGCCCCGACCTGCGCTGGGTCGTCCTGCTCGGCAGCGCCGACTGGCTGGCCCTGCCCGACTCCGGAGGCGACCTGCGTGCGCTCGCCGCCACGCTCGCGGCCCGGCAGGCGCTGCTCTCGCCGGACGACCCGATCAACATCCAGTACACATCCGGGACCACCGGGCACCCCAAGGGCGCCACGCTCTCCCACCACAACATCCTCAACAACGCTCACCTGACCGGTGAGATCCTCCGATACACCGAACTCGACCGGATCTGCGTGCCCGTCCCGCTGTATCACACGTTCGGCATGGTGATCGGCAATCTCGGGGCCACCACACACGGCTCTTGCCTGGTCTACCCGGCACCGGCCTTCGACCCGGCGGCCACGCTGGCGGCGGTGGAGGAGGAGCGCTGCACCTCGCTCTACGGCGTGCCCGCCATGTTCATCGCCGAGCTGGCCCAGCCCGGCTTCGATGCCTACGACCTGAGCTCGCTGCGCACCGGGGCCATGGGCGGCGCACCGTGCCCGGTCGAAGTCATGAAGCAGGTCATGGACCGGATGGGCATGACCGAGGTCACCATCGTCTACGGAATGACCGAAACCTCGCCGGTCTCCGCGCAGACCCGGGTCGACGACACTCTGGACCGCAGGGTATCCACGGTCGGGCGGGTACATCCGCACGTCGAGATCAAGATCGTCGATCCGGAAACCGGTGTCACCGTGCCACGCGGCGTTCCCGGTGAGCTGTGCACGCGCGGGTACTCGGTGATGCTCGGCTATTGGCGGCAGCCCGGCAAGACCACCGAGGCCATCGATGCCGCGCGCTGGATGCACACCGGTGACCTGGCCACCATGGACGCGGACGGCTATGTCGCCATCACCGGCAGGCTCAAGGACATGGT
>JBARHV010000371.1:0-8253 GCA_049799415.1 Silvibacterium sp. | reverse complement strand
CGCGAAAAAGTCGGTAGGCGTGCGATGGTTGAATTGGTAGCGCGACCGCAACTCATGGCCAACATAAAGGCCCACTGCCGCAACTCCCACCACAACGGAACTCCATCCCAGAACGCGCAGGGCAATTCCTGATTCACAACAAGATTTACTCTTACTAGGCAAAATGTTCATGTTCAGACCTGCTTTCCACGGATTACGGCTCCGTGTTGCCATCATGATAACGTAGTTTCCCCCGCCGCCAGATGACAGTTTTCTCTATCGGTGTAGAAGTTTTGTAACATTAGCGCCTGACCCTGTTTCGTGCAAAAAGTTCCTCGTGTCTGTTCCCTCGCCTCACGTATACTCCCATCCAACATCGCCCCATCACCCCTGCAGGCTCGTTTCCAAGGAGTTTCAAAGCCCATGCAATCAATCCGTTGGCTCTTGCTGGCACTTTCTCACTGTCGCCGCCATTTCTCGGCCCCGATGCTGTGGCTCGCGGCCTTATGTGGTGTCCCATTCCTCCTTCTCGCCGGTCCCGTATGCGGCAGGGCTGCGGCGCAGATGAATATGGCCGGGCAAAGCATGGGCATGCAGATGAAAGAAATCCAGCCTCCGGACAAGCTCCCCGTGCCGTTGAAGATGGCCGGAATCGGCAACAGCCATCTTGCGATCACTGCAAACCCAGCCGCTCAGGTCTGGTTCAACCAAGGCCTGAACATGCTGCATGATTTTTGGGACTACGAGTCGGCGCGGGCCTTCGAGCAGTCGGTCCGCGTCGATCAGAACTGCGCCATGTGCTATTGGGGGCTATATCAGGCGCTGATGTCCCGTGGCAACGGCCCCACGGCGTATTCGGAAGCGGCGCTGGCAGGCGCGGTGCGGCTGAAAGACCACGCCAGTAAGGAAGAGCAGCTTTATATTGAAGCTGCGGTTGCGGACAACGACGCAATCAAGGTAGATCGCGCAGAACAGAACCCGGATCGATCGAAGCAAGTAGCGATTCTCCGGCAACTCGTCAAGCAATATCCGGGTGATACACAGGCCAAGCTGTTTCTGGCAGCGAGCCTTCGCGATGGTTATGACGATACCGGCGAGCCGAAGAAAGGGACGCAGGAAGCAATTGCGCTGCTCGAAGAAGTGCTAAAGACAAATCCCGACGATTCCGCGGCAAATCACTATTGGATTCATGCGATGGAGCCCGGCGCGCATCCGGAGCGGGCACTCAAAAGCGCGCAGAAGCTCGCAAGTCTGGCACCGGCTTCAGGACACATGGTTCACATGCCGGGACACATTTTCTACCGCGTAGGAGACTACGGGCAGGCTGAGCATTGGTTCGCCGCATCGATGGCCGTGGATGAAAACTACATGCGCACCCAGCATGTGGCCGTGGATGACGACTGGAATTACATCCACAACCTGATGTATGCCGTCGCCAACTTGATGGAAGAGGGCAAGCTCGAGGAAGCGATGGCGCTCTCGAACAAACTTTCGGGCGGGCGCGGAGAATTTGCAGCGACGCTGTATACGCATTCTCCACGCGATGGAATGGCGCGGCTCGATAACCAGTTGCCTGTGGCTCTGCGAACGGGAGACTGGACGAGCGTGCTGAAGATGGCAAACGCAAGCAGGCCGGGCGCGAGATTTGAGAACCTGAATTTTCTGGCCGGACAACTGGGGGACTATGCCCGCGGCATGAAGGCAGCGGAGACAGGCGATCTCTCGGCAGCGCAGCAGGCGTCCGACAGGCTGGATGCGGCGCTATGGCGCATGTCGCAGCGGGTGAAAGATCAGGCCAGGGAAGATTCACAGAAACAGAAAGCGGCAAGCGACAAAACCGCCGTTCCCGCTCTGGCGGTTGTGATGCCGGATGCGCAGGCGCAGCCGTTGGTAGACAATTTGTCGGTGATGTCGCTGGAACTGCGGGCCACCATTCTCGCGGCGCAAAAGAAACTGCCGGAGGCGAAGGCGCTGTTTGCCGATGCTGCCAGAGAAGAGAAAGACCTTGGCTACCGTGAGCCGCCGAGCTTTATTCGTCCCGTAGGCGAGACGGAAGGGATCGCGTTGCTGCGGGCCGGGGACTACGCTGGCGCGCATCAGGCATATGCCGCTGCGCTGGTGGACAGGCCGAACTCAGGCTTTGGACTTTACGGGGAGGCGCGCAGCAGCGAAGCGTCCGGGAACACGACGCAGGCTCTCGATGAATATGCGCAGTTCGCCAAAGCGTGGAAGAATGCGGATTCCAATCTACCGGAGTTGCGCCATGCGCGCGACTATCTGACGGAGCATGAGCAGGATTCGCCTATGAATTGACCTGCTCGATCCGGCGCAGAAGATCCACCTTGCGTTCCGCAGGCAGAAAGCTGGCTTCAATAGAATTCGCGGCCAACTCGCGCAACTGCTCGTCTGTGAACCCGAACTCGCTACCTGCCAGCGCATATTCACCCTCAAGATCGCTCCTGAACATGGCTGGATCATCGGAGTTGAGCGTGACCATCAGCCCTTCATCGAAATAGCTGCGGACGGGGTGATCGCCGAGCTGAAGGCAGCAGCCTGTCCGGACATTCGAGGTAATGCAAACTTCAATTGGAATCTGGCGTTCTGCCAGCAGGCTCATCAGCTCCGGGTCGTGGATGGCTGTGAGTCCATGGCCGATGCGCTCAGCGCCAATGTTGATCGCTCCCCAGATGCTTTCCGGCCCAGCCGATTCGCCGGCGTGCGCGGTCAGCCGCAGGCCAGCGTTGCGCGCATCGGCATAAAGCTGGCGAAAGACATCGGCTCCCGTCCTGCGTTCGTCGCCGCCAATGCCAATGCCGATGATCGAGGAATGATGAGCGCGCATCTCTGAGGCTTTGCTAAAGACGCGCGCAGCGGCTTCCACGCCAAAGTGACGGACCGCGTCGAAGATCCAGTATGCGGTGATACCGAAGGCTTGCTCGGCCCGCTTGCGTGCCCGCTCCATGCCTTCAAAGAGCGGCTCAAACTCAATGCGGTCCCAGTAATAAACCACTCCCACGGCGACGTAGACCTCAGCGTGAACCACGCCCTGCGCAGCCAGCCGTTCCAGCATGCGATACGTGATGAGCTCGTAGTCTTCCGGTGTACGCAGACGCTCGGTTACGGCCTTGAAGGCCATCAGAAAGCCGGTGAAATCGGTGTATTGATAAATGGCGCGGGCCGCGTCAAGCGAGAGCGGTGCACCGTCATGCCGCTGGCTTAGTTCCACCAGCGTTTCGGGCATAATCGTGCCTTCAAGATGAAGGTGCAGCTCGGCTTTAGGAAGGCGTCGAATGAACGCGAGTTGAGATTTGGAATCTGGCACAGTCAGTCGATCGGAGCGCGGATTAGGTGCTGATCTTCACCAGGCCGTCTGTCGTGCCCGGAGAGATGCGCGAAGTCTGCGGCGCTCGCCAGTAGTCGATGTGCGACACCTGATGCACGCAGCTGATCGTGCAGTGTGGCGCGCAGGTTTTTTCGGTAAGGAACTCGCGGTCGAGGTCGGCCTGCGTGTACTCGGCCAGCGGAACACCTGGAAAACCGCGCTGCTGCGAACAATAATGCACCAGCCCGTTTTCGCAGATGTAGAGATAACGCGAACCGGCCCGGCAGCGCCAGTCATTGGTCTCGCCGTTGGCAATCGCCTCTTGAAACTGGTTAAAGCGCGAATAGTTTTTCTTTTTCCAGCTGCGCATCTCTTCCCACACACGGCGCTCTTCACTGCCCAGCGGTTTCAGCTGTCCGCTGCCGTCGTGAATAATGCCGATCGTTGCGGTAAATCCCAGCTCAATCGCACGGCGGCCAATCGTCAACGCGTCCTGCGGATTCTTGATACCTCCGCCAACCACGGAGTTGATGTTTACGTGGAAGTCGGCATGCTTTGCGAGCCATTGCAGCTTCTTGTCCAGGACCTTCAGGCTTTTCTTGGAAATCTCATCCGGCTCAATGTTGTCGATCGAGATCTGCAGATGATCGAGGCCGGCTTTGTTCAGACGCTCAATGCGTTCCGGAACCAGGAAGTAGCCATTCGTGATCATCCCCGCCAGTGCCCCAACCTTGCGGATGCGCGCGATGACCTGGTCGAGTTCAGGGTGCGTCAGCGGCTCTCCGCCGGAGATGGTGATAATGCTGGTGCCGAGCCGTCCAAGATGATCAATACGGCGCAGCATTTCGTCTACAGGCACCGGCTCCGAGACCTTGTCGTACTCGTTGCAGTACGCGCAGGAGAGATTACAGAAGCGCATGGGCACGATCTGCGCCATCACCGGATGGTGCGTTGAGGCCAGCGCATGACCGACGGTGGCCAGCTCGCGCGTCTTGCGAGCGGCAGCTTTCAGCCTTCGGGCCGGAGTCTGTTTTCTCAATCCGGGTTGTGCGATGGGGGTTGCCATTCCTTCTTAGATTGAATCACATGCGACCAGCGAAGGCCACTGGCCGCAGTCGAATGGCATTGCAGGACGGTTGAACGGCAAAAATAACCGCGCTGTTTTGGAAGTCACGATCGAATTTCTATTTCCCGAAATGGTTCAATCCAGCTGGGCCTGGTTGAACAATTCCATTTATTGCCTGAGTTCCTGCATCTGTTCGTCGAAATTTTGCTGCTGTTCCGCAAACTGTTTCTGCATCTGCAGCAGAAGCGCATCCGAGTCAGCTGAACCCGTCAACTGAGCAAGATCCCCATTGTCGAGCAGCGACAGGCTATCCGGCACGATCAGTTCGCTATGGTTTTTGCCGGTTGCGGCCTCAAGCGTGATGGTCTGTTCCTTGCGGTTGCGAATCAGAGTGATCTGCACCTGTTTTCCGCGATTGGCGTGGAGCATCTTCATCCATTCGCCGAGCGTTGCCATCTTCTGGCCATTGGCTTTGGTGATTACATCGCCTGCCTTCAGGCCGGCTCTCGACGCCGGACTGTCCTCGGCCACATGCTTCACCAGCAGCCCCTGACCGTCCTTCACGCCAAAATAATCCGCCAGCTGGGAGCCGAGCACGTCCAGATCCGCGCCAACAGAAGGCGATCCCAGAGAAAATACGCCAAAGAAGCCGCTGCCAAAGCTGTGTCCCGTGGGCCCCTCAAGCGAAAACGCCTCGTCATCTTCCGGAGCAGGTACGACCATACGCTGCGACCATGCATCCTGCTCGAGGATGGTGCGGTCGGCGAGCTGCACCGTCACAGTCTGCTGCTGCCCATCGCGGCTGATCAGCAGAGTCACCGTCCGCCCGGACGGAGTCTCCTGCAGCATCCTGCGCAACTGCGCTTCGCCCGCGATGGACTGGCCGTTCATCTGTAGAATCACGTCGTGCGGGCGTAGTCCAGCCTTGCCCGCAGGCCCGTCGCGGTCGACATTGATGACTTCTGCACCGGTAGCATCTTTCAGCTTGAGCGCCGCCGCGCGACTGTTGCCGATATCATTGCAGACAATGCCTAGATAGCCCTGGGAGCTGTGGCCCAGCATGGCTGGGGTGTCCTGCGTGATGATGATGTGTTGCCCGGGAGCCGCAAAGGCGACGCCCCCGACCGAAAATGAACTGACTGCGTACGCAAGCACTAACCTCGAAAAGTGTTTCACAGGTGTTTCCTCTGCATTCCAGCGCATCGTTTCGGCCGGCTGCTTTTCTGACGCGATTTATGGGTAAACGTCACATCCGGGACTCATTAAAAGTCTGCTTTACCCCGCGATCCCGTCATTATGGCCTATCTAAAACCTCCTGTAGCAGGAGGTGCAAGCATAAAATCCAGATATACGAAGATCAAGGGCCATGGGAGCTAAATTTTCCAGGCAAATTATGCAACGCGAACCAAAAGCGGTTTGCGTCTCAAGGACAAATGGGGGTGGTGGGATGCGGAGCCGGTGACCGGGACACCAAAGTTCTTCTTCGAGCTAGGACGTACATACTTCCAACCGGGGAAAGCTCCGGTATCGCATCTTCCGGATGCGCGCAGTTTTCTTTTTAGATGCAACTCTGATCAGGAAAAGTCCGGGACTTGCCTCAGGCTTCACTGAGGAAGTGGTTTCTGAGCGCTCTTACCAGCTGATCTGAAGCGCGGGGAAAGATCGCATCTCCTGCGAGTCCGCTCGAGTGTAGTACCGGGTCTGCAAGGTAGCCGACAAACAGCAGCGGATCGCAGCGCTTCAATTGCAGTGCTATGTCGACCGCTGCTTCCACACCCTGCGAGCCTGACACTTCGAGTAAAACAATGGATTGGCGCCGCTGCTGCCAGATGCTTTCCAACTCGGCATAGGCGCCAGCGAACTGCACGCAGAAGCCCTGATCTAAAAGTACGCGATGTAGTATGAGGGCGGTACGCGAGTTGTCTCCGGATAACAGGATATCGGGTAGATTATCTGAAACAACCTGATCGGTTATATTTTGCGCACTTGCTTTCATGGGCTGTGATCTACCTTTTTGTTCGGAGCTGGAATGAGTGGGTTCGTGAAGTATTGGCAGATCCATTGAAATCTGCGAAACACCAAGAAGAAGCAAACAGCGATCCATTTGGAGTTACTACATAATTCAAATGAAATGAATGATTTGCAGTTAAATCGAATGGGCAACCATTCCACAGCTGGCAATTCCTGCCGGTTAACTGCGAAATTTTGACTCCACAAGGGGGAGTCCAATGCAGAAAACCATGATTCGATGACAGTAATAAGCCGGCTACGATAGAGTTTCAGGACGTACGGGGTTCTCCCTGATCGGATTTCATAAACGTGGAAGCAATGTTTGTCAGCGCGATGTTCGGACCAGCCAGCACAGCTTTACACGAGTTGCACTCGAACTATGTTCGGTTTTCGGTGCTGGCGCTCAGTTCGATCTTCTTCCTCGTCGATCCTTTCGCTGCAATCCCGTCCTTTATTGCCATCACTACTGGAGCCGACGCCGCACGGCGCAGACGCATGGCAGCCAAGGCGTCACTGACTTGCTTTATTGTTCTGACATCCTTCGCGCTGGCCGGGCAGCTGATCTTCCGGATGTTCGGCATTACGCTGCCGGCCTTTGAAATTGCCGGAGGACTGATTTTGCTGCTCATCGGCATCGACATGCTAGAGGCCAGGCGTTCACCCACGCAGGAGTCATCGGACGATGCGGTAGCAGCCTCACAGAAGGAAGACGCGGGAATTGTGCCGCTCGGGATCCCCATGCTGGCTGGCCCCGGAGCCATTTCAAGCGTGATGGTGCTGGTAGGGCAGGCTCCCGACCGCTGGCACATGCTGGCGATTCTGGGCTCGATTGCCATTACCGCCGTGATCAGCTATGGCGTTCTAAGCGGCGCGGACCGACTCCGTCGTATTCTGGGTGAAACCGGCATTCGCATTCTGGTGCGTATCATGGGCTTGTTGCTGGTAGCACTGGCCATGCAGTTCTTTGTGAACGGGCTGACCGACCTGGGCGTCATCGCAAAGCAATAATGGGTACCAGGGTGAGTCATCATGGATTCTGCAGTTTTCAACAGCTTATTGGGCTTTTCAACAGTTGCAGAGCCCGCGCCGTACAAGGTAATATTCATCTTGTTGCTGTGACCTTAAAAAGAGGTGGCAAGAAGGTACTCTGGCGAGTTGCGCTTGTCAGTGTGCTGTGTTAAGGTTAAAAGCGATTCGGAATGTAGTTGCAAGAAAGCTTCGCGGTGCAGACTGAGTTTGCCCAAAGAACAAGCGGAGCGGGTGTTCGACAGGCGCAAGGCGCCGACTAAAGCGAACAATCCATTGCAAATAAAGAGGAGTTAGCCTCCTCCAGAATGAATGCGGCCTAAGGGCGGCCTTCAGCAGCCACGCTGTCTGAAGTGGATCTTTTCAAAATTGGCGTTACATGGCGCTCTGAGATGGGCTGCGATTGCATCCGGTTCTGATTTCTATCGGCACAATGAAGCAGTGATCGGGTTGACAGGTTCAGTTATCTTCGATACTCTCAAAAGATGCGCGTAAACATGTAGCGCAACAAGTTCGAGGACCGCAGCTATGCTGTGTTTCCCGATCCAAAGCGGCCCGCTCAGGCGGTAAACCGATGTGGATCTTTGACAATCAGGTTGAACATGCCAGTCGTGAGAATGGAAGAAGATCTTGGTTTGATCATTCTCACAATGTTAGTCCCTTGCAGCCTTTCGAGCGCTGTAAGGGCGGTTACTCCAGCGACCTCCGTCGTCTGGTTGTAGCCATCAGGTTTCAAACGAGAGTTTGATCCTGGCTCAGAATCAACGCTGGCGGCGTGCCTAACACATGCAAGTCGAACGAGAAAGTGGAGCAATCCATGAGTAAAGTGGCGCACGGGTGAGTAACACGT
>JBARHV010000370.1:0-4740 GCA_049799415.1 Silvibacterium sp. | reverse complement strand
GCGCATACGTGACTGACGAAGATAGCCGCGAAGCTCAATGGCAGCAAAAAGCGAGGGGTTTATCCCTCGCTCTTTGCTGCGTGTGCCTGGACGGCGAGTCCCGCGCGCCGCGCAGGCGGGTTTTATGCGGTCTGCATGGCGGGCTGGTTGGTTTTTACGCGGAAGCGCTTCATGTTGATGGAGAGGGTCTTCTCCATTTTGCGGAGGATGTGCCTTTCGTCGGGAGCGGCGAAGGTGGAGGCTACTCCTTTGGCGGAGGCGCGGCCGGTGCGTCCGATGCGGTGGACGAAGTCTTCGGCTTCGCGGGGCATGTCGTAGTTGACGACGTGGGCCACGTCGGCTACGTCGATGCCGCGCGCGGCTACGTCTGTGGCGACGAGGACGCGGTGATGGCCCTGCGCGAAGCTCTTGAGAGCGGCGTTGCGCTGGGACTGCGAGCGGTCTCCGTGGATCTGCGTGGCGGAGTGGCCGGAGCGGGTGAGGCGGCGGGCTACGCGATCGGCTCCGTGCTTGGTGCGGACGAAGACGAGGAAGCTGCCGTTGTGCTGCTCGAGAAGGTGCTCAAGCAGCTCGTGCTTTTTCTCGGTGGGAACTTCGAAGGTCTGAAGCTCGACGTTCTCGGCGGGCTTGAGCACGGAGCCGCACTCGATGCGCACAGGATTTTTGAGGTAGTCGCGGACGACTTCCTTGATCTGCGGGCTGAGGGTGGCGGAGTAGCAGAGCGTTTGCCGCTCGGCGGGCAATGCGGCGGCGATGCGCTTGATGGCGGGTTTGAAGCCCATGTCGAGCATGCGGTCGACCTCATCGAGGACGAGAATTTTTACGCCGCCGAGGTTGACGAGCTTGCGCTGGAGATAGTCTTCGAGGCGTCCGGGGGTGGCGACGATGATGCGAGCGCCGCGGCGGATGTTCTGCAGCTGCGGGCCTTCGGCCATGCCTCCGACGACGAGCGCGACGGAATTGTAGTTGCCGGTGAGCTTGCGGTAGTGCTGCTCGACCTGCATAGCAAGCTCGCGGGTGGGGAGCAGGATGAGCGCGACGCAGCCCTTGCCTTGGGGCATGCGCTCGATGAGCGGGATGAGGAAGCTGAGGGTCTTGCCGGTGCCGGTTTGCGCGGTGGCGAGAACGTCACGACCTTCGAGGGCAGGCGGAATGGCTCCGGCCTGGACGGGCGTGGGGGTGATGAAATTTGCATTGGCCAACTGTTTTTTGAGGTTGGCGGAGATTTGGAAATCGGAAAACTGGTTCACTTGATCCTTGTGCCGGGGGCTGCGGAAATTTTGTATTTCATACAAAATAAAAGAGATAGCCGGACTAGCTGGTTCCCAGACAAAGCCCTCTGCGGGCTACACGCGGGAAGATAATTTCTTACGTAGGGGAGTTTTTGAGTTGCCTTAACTCTGCCGCACGCTGCGTCTTCGGATGTCATACCTGCGGTATGACAAACCTGGCCGGATAGAACACTGGCCATTCCGCTGAGGGGCTTGGGGAAAATCTTTTTGTTGCAGACGGTCTTGCTGATGAAAGCGAGAGCGGCTCACAAACCAAACAACTGAGCGTGGTTTGATTGTAGCAGATTCCGCATGATGACGTAGCTCAAATGTGGTGTGGAGCAGTTATTGCTGCTTGCTGGGCCTGGAACGAGTGCAGATAAACGAAACCTGCACGGTTGCGTCGGTCGGGATTGCGACCTCGATGGCCTGCGGATCGTCGGGGTCGATGTTGGCTTGAAGATCGGGTTGGCCGAGGGCATCTTTTGGGGCGGAGGTCTGGAAGCCTTCGGCGCAAAACATTCTTTGCAGATCGCGAGCACCGTTTCCGGTGTCGGTGGCGTATGTCTGCCACGGAGAAAGTGATTTTCCAGACGAGGCGTCATGAACCTGCGCGGAGAAGTCGAAGGTCTTCGGATTGTAGGTTGCGACCACCTTGTAACGCTGCACACTCGATGGAATGGGGACTGCGGAGTAGTCGGGAAGCGGGTCGCCCTGTTTGCAGGCCTTGCTGGGCTGGATATGCGCGTCCGTGATTCCCAAGGGGACAGACCAGTAGCCAGTGTCGGGCACGAATAAATTTCCGGTTGCAGTGACTTCGCAGCCGACGAAGCGGTGAGCTTCGCGGAAGGCCGCGCGGTCGCTAAGTCCAACCTGAATTATTTTTTGTTCGCAGACCGGCTGAGCTGGACGGATGCCGTACCATGCGTAGACGCCGGGATGGTATTCGAGGGTGCCGGTAACGGAGGCGGGAGCGGTTGTCGTTTCGGTGGGGCACTTCTGCGGTGCTGCCCATGCGAAGGAACTGGCAAGGATCAGGGTCCAGAAAATGATTTGTGGCCAGCGCACTTGTTGGGAGCCGAGTTGGATCACGGATGTTTGCATTGCCGGCGATGCTCAACAAAATTTACGCGGCGCGGCGGACGCGGACTTTGATTTCGACGCGCGAGCCGAGGCGGTTGAGGATGGACATGAGCCGGTCCGCGGTGAAGCGCGCGAGGTTTGCGTTGCGTATGCGGGAAAAATCCGCAGCCGCGATCCCGGTCCGGTCGTGGGCGCTTCGGACGGTCAACTTGTCGCGGTCGAGCGCTTTGATGATTTCGGCGGCCAGAATGGCTTTGAACTGCTCGATATCCGCATTGGCGTGCCCCATATCGCGGAAGACATTTCCGCTTCCGCGTGTGACTGTCAACTTTTCGGTTTTCATCGCAACATCTCCTTCAATCTCTTAAGCCGATCAGCAATCAGGTCGACTTCGCGTTTCGGAGTTTTGATGCCCTGCGTAGACTTTTTCTGAAACGCATGCACAACCCAGATTTCCTCGCCTAACTGCACGGCATAGATCACTCGAAATGCATCCCGCCGGTAAGGCAGCGCAATTTCAAAGATCCCGGAACCCAATCCGTGCATCGGTTTTGCGATGTCGGATTTGTCTCCTTCGGCAGCGATGGTCAGTGCGGCAAGGAAGATCGATCTGGCTCCTTCAGGAAAACTCTCAAACTCCTTGCGCGCTGCGTTGATCCATGAGACTGGCCGAGTTTTCGGGATCATTGTTTTTGTTCGAGCTTCGTGCCAACTGTAGTTTGGCAAATATGACAACAGCGGTCAAGGTGGATTCCGCTTTAATTTTCATTCTGGTTTTGCAATTGGGGGTGAGAACGCGGTCAACGGCCGAAGGCGTAGGTGATTTGGATAAGCTGGCTGTCGATGCCGGGGTTGACGGTTGCGGTGTAGTTGTTGGAGATGTGGTGGAAGCGGTATTCGGCGCGGATGGAGCGGGTGGGGGAGCGATAGAATTCGACGCCAGCACCGAATTCGAAGGTGAAGTTCCAGGAACCGGCATCCGCGACGGGGATGGGTTTGGTGGAGAACATGTAGCCCGCCAGCGTGGTGAAAACCGGTTGGATACGGCGGCGAGGCAGGAAGTTCCATTTGAATCCGAGGGGCGAGAAGCCTTCGCCGAAGGTCCATTGGCGTTGTCCACAGGTGATGGTAATGGTCTCGGAGAAGGGAACGCCGTTGGAAACGCTGGAATAGGTTTGTGAAGACGGGTGACAGGCCGGCGCTTCAGCCAAATTGCTGGGCAGAGTAAAACCCGGCGGCGGAGCGGTAATGGTCAGTGTTTCGTGCCAGAGAGGATCGCTTTCGAGCATGATGGGGCGCAGCTCAAGCATGTACTGTCCGTCGACGACGCGATTGAGAAGGACTCGGCGAGTGTAGAAGCCGCCGAAGTCGAGGAGCTTGCGATTCTGGGCGGTGCCGAGCAGGATGTGGCTGGAGTTATTGGAGTATTCTCCGAAGATGCCGAAAGCGTTCAGGCGGCTGTAGCCGGACGTGCTGGACTGCGCCTGTGAAAAAGCGACGGGCGCGGACAATAGCAGCGCAAACAGGGCCACGGAGCGGAAGCTGGGCATGTCGTGATGAGGGTAGCATAGTGCCGCAAATTGAAAGAGGGGGTTGCACCTCCGGCGCGCACGATGCATCTTCTTAATAAAGGTGGTTTGGAGGAATTTGATGGCAGCGAAGAAGGTCCTGTTTCTGGTTGGTGATTTTGCTGAGGACTATGAGGTGATGGTTCCATTTCAGGCATTGCTGGCGGTGGGGCATCGGGTGGATGCGGTTTGTCCGGGAAAGAAGGCGGGCGAGACGATCAAGACGGCGATCCATGACTTTGAGGGCGACCAGACCTATTCGGAAAAGCCGGGACACCGATTTACGCTGAATGCGACGTTCGATGACGTGCGCGAGAGCGATTATGACGCGCTGATGATTGCGGGCGGGCGCGCTCCGGAATATTTGCGGCTGCATGACCGGGTGCTGTCGATTACACGGAGTTTTGCGGATGCGAAGAAGCCGATTGCGGCGATCTGCCATGCGGCCCAGGTGCTGGCGGCGGCGGGCGTGATTCGCGGCAAGAAGATTTCGGCGTATGCAGCATGCGCGCCGGAGGTTCGGCTGGCGGGGGCTACGTATGTGGATTTGCCTCCGGATGGCGCGACTACGGATGGGAATTTTGTGACGGGGTTTGCTTGGCCGGCGCATCCGGCGTTTCTGGCTCAGTTTTTGAAGGTGCTGGGGACGCGGATCGAGTTGTGACTCGCCGTCACGGGCGGGCGCGCCTTCGGCGCCATTCTTGTGCTGGTCTTTGTGGCGCTTCCTTTGGTCGCGGAGCTGTTGCTTGTGGGACAGGCCTTTGATTGAGATTTGATCTTTCCCGCACACGCCGCAAAATGCGCGACATGTATGGGGC
>JBARHV010000369.1:0-17448 GCA_049799415.1 Silvibacterium sp. | reverse complement strand
ACATCTATCTCTGCTCGCCTGAATACATGGCCAGCTTCGCCCGCAAGTTTCTCAAAGCGGGCGCACAGTTTATCGGAGGCTGCTGCGGCACCACGCCCAACCATATCCGCGCCATCAAGTCCGCGATCCGCGCCGTGGAAGCGCAAAAGACTGCCAAGCCAGCAGGTGCGCGCGAGGTCATCGTTACCGAGACGCCGCCCGCGCCCCTCGAGCAGCGCTCTAAAATCGGCAGCCTCGTCCACAATGGAACCTTTGTCACCCTGGTCGAAATCGTTCCGCCACGCGGCATTGACTGCGCGAAGGAGCTCGAAGGCGCAACCCTGCTCGCCGCCCGCGGCGTCCACGCCATCAATGTGCCTGACTCGCCCCGCGCCTCCGCCCGCATGAGCGCGCAAAGCCTCTGCATTCAGATTCAGCAGAAGGTCGGCATCGAGACCGTGCTGCACTACACCTGCCGCGACCGCAACGTGCTCAGCATTCAGAGCGACCTGCTCGGCGCGTCCTCCATCGGCCTCAAAAACATCCTCTGCCTCACCGGAGACCCGCCCAAGCTCGGCAACTATCCCGACGCGACAGCCGTCTTCGACGTCGACGCCATCGGCCTCGTCAACATTGTCCGCCGCCTCAATCATGGGCTCGACATCGGCGGTAACCCCATCGGCGCATCCACCGGATTCACCATCGCCGCCGCCGCTAACCCCGGCGTGCCCGACATCGACAATGAAATTCGCCGTTTTGCCTACAAGGTCGAAGCTGGAGCCGAATACGCCATCACCCAACCGGTCTTCGATCTTCGCCTGCTCGAAACCTTTCTCAAGCGCATCGAAGGCTTCCGCATTCCGGTCATCGCCGGCATCTGGCCGCTCACCAGCCTGCGCAATGCCGAGTTCATGAAGAACGATCTCCGCGTCTCCGTGCCCGACACGATCCTGCTCCGCATGCAGCAGGCCTCCACGCCCGATCTCGCCCGCGCCGAAGGCGTCCGCATCGCGCAGGAAATGCTCTCCGCCGTGCGCGGCATGGTGCAGGGTGTGCAGGTCAGCGCGCCCTTCGGCCGCTACGCGCTCGCCGCCGACGTCATCGACGGAGCTATGCAGCCGCCGCAGGCTTCAGCCAGCGAAGGAGCGCCCGTTGGAAAAATTTGAGCAGTCCCTCAAAAAGCTCGAAACCATCGTGGCGCAGATGGAGCGCGGCGACGTCTCCCTCGAAGATTCGGTGAAGCTCTTCGAGGAAGGCACCAAGCTGGCCGAGCAGTGCAAGCAGCAGTTGGCCGATGCCGAGGGCAAAGTAGAAATTCTCATCAAACAGCGCAACGGAGCCATGAAGCCCGAGCCGTTCGCGTAAGGCGTAACGGTCGCGCTTAATACGAGGTCAGCTTAGACAAAGATACCCCTGCTAGCGTTTGCACGCTTTTAACGCTTCTGTCATCTTCGTCAAGGCCTCTGCTGCTCTGTCATTAACTCCCGATTGCGCCAACAATTCCTGCAAAAATAGATGGTAAGCACCCTGACTGGCCTCATAACTAGCTGTAGAAGCTCCAAAACATGCTCCTTGAACATTCAATGCAGAGTAGGCAGCCACCTTATCTCCACTGATAATTGCTTTCGCAGCGTCGCTACTGGCCGAAGCCTCACATAAAGCAGCATTCCGAGAAAGATCGTCTAAATCGGGAAAAAGCATGAATCCAAGTGGGCCATTAAACGACTCTGGATTCTTTCTCAGCTTAGAAACAACAGCTTCAATGTCTGCAATCCCTTCCTTGTCTGTTTTCACACCAGATCTATTCTCACGTGAACTCGGCAAACCGGACTCCAGCGAGACCGCTAACTTTATAGATGAAAGAGATTGGTCAACCTGATCAAGAACAGTCGAGATTTGATCCGTCGTAGGAAGCGAAACTGGTTCTGGCGATTGGCAATAGGAGTTCGGAGAGAATGTGCACAGCAAGGCGACAGCAAAGGCCAATGGAAGCAGGGTCTCGAGGATATGGACTTTGATCACCTTAGTCAGGCCAAATCCAATACCCAATTTGCCATCACAGTGATTTACGACATTTATAGGATTCGTCAACTTTCTCCCCTTCACAGGCCAGCATGATGGGCAGAGTATAAACCCTCCGTCCCGCAATGGAGCCGTGAAGCGCGAACCGTTCGTATAGGGACTGGCCGTCCAGGCACTCGCGCCTTCGGCGCCATACCAATACTGACTTTACGGACCACTCCGGCGGTTTACCGCTTCAACCACCAAACTTCATCCCACGACTAAAAGGAGTGACCGCGTGAAGCGTGTGCCCGTGCGGCCAGCACCTCGCAATCAGGACAGGAAATGCGTTTTGTGGCCCTGCGCCGAGAGCAGCGTAATCGCGGCTTTGTCGAAAGACACAAAGGTCTCTCCACCCAGCCATGCCCCTTCGTATGCGATCGCACCATCGGCAAAATCGCCGCCTGCTTCAAGCACTGCCAAGCCGGCTTCGACTGCCGGCCGGTTCATCTCCACATTGGCCGTCATACTAAGTGCCCGGATCGCGACAGACACGTCCGATGGTGAAAATCGATACACCCTGCGCAGAACCCAGACAAATTCGCACAGGCAAGGAAGCGCAATCGCAATCACCGATGCGCCTTTGAGCATTTTCTCGGCGGCTCGCGCCTGTTTCACGTCGTCGCGCACAACAGCGCGCACAAGCACGTTGGTATCGGCGGTGATCTTCACTTCCTGCCAGCCCAGCCCTTCGCTGCCGCCTCATTCATCTCCTCAATTGTGGCAACTTTCCTCGTCTTTCCCGCAAGCCGGCCCAGAAAGCCGTCGATTGTTCCAGAAGGCCCGGCGGCCTTCAGCGCTGCCTGCCCTTCGGGCAGCAACTCCAGCGTGATCTTCTCTCCAGGCTTGATGCCGAGATGCCGCAGAACGTTCTTCCGGAAAGTCACCTGGCCGCGTGCTGTAACGGTCAATGTAGTCATCGGTAAAGTCCTCAATGCAAATTGTAATGCAATATTACATTACTTGCAAATGCGATACAGCAATTCGTTCGCGCACAAACTCCACCACTGCGTCCGTCACATACTCCGGCAGCTTAATCACAAACCGGGGCTTTCCTTCGATTAATTTCGCCGAAACCCCTGTCCACTGCGGCTCCAGCTCCGTCGCTCGTATCAGCACCGCATCCGCGCGATCCAGAAACAGCCGCGCCGAATCTTTAAAGTCCGCCGTCCCCGCATCCAGCACCGGCAAATAAAGATCGGGACGCAGAAACTGCATGACGCTGTTCGACTCCAGAATCGCATTCTCCGCCGCCGCCAGTTCCTTGCGAATCCGCGGCATCCCCTCCGCCAGCATGCCCTGCCGCGTCCGCACCCAGAGCGACCGCACCGCGCCCGCCGCCAGATACCGCGCCGTGTCTGTGCCTGACGTGGCATTGCGCTCTTCGCTGATCGCCAGTGTGTGATCATCCGTCTGGCAGTCGCACGCCGAGCCGTCCGCAGTGCAGAAACCGTGCCCGTACTGCGTAATCTTCAGCGCCGTCCAGTGCATCTCCGGTAGACGCGCGATCAGCCCCGCAACCGCGGAGGTCTTACCCACGCTGCGCGAATGCCCGCCGACCACAATCACAGGCACGGCTATTTCTCTTTCTTCTTTGAGGTTCGCTTCGCTGCCTTGTGCGGCCCAGCTTTTGGCTCCGCGCCAAGCCGTCCCAGCGCCGCCAGCTCTTTCAAATACTGCGGAAGAGGCCGCGCCGGACGACCCCACATCACCACGCCTGCGCCCCTCACTTTCTTATGGGTCAACACGCCCGACCCGGACCCCAGAATCACGCCCTCGCCAATCTCCGCATGATCGCCGATGCCCACCTGTCCGCCCACCACCGCGCCCGCGCGAATCACGCTCGAGCCTGACACGCCTGTCTGCGCCGCAATCACTACATCGCGCTCCACGCGCACATTGTGTCCAATGTGGACAAGATTATCGATCTTCACCCCGCGTCCAATCCGCGTCTCTTCCAGCGCCCCGCGGTCAATCGTGGTATTCGCGCCAATCTCTACATCGTCCTCAATCACCAGTCGGCCCTGCTGCGGAAACTGGATATACTCGCCTGTCGCATCGTCGCGCACATAGCCAAAACCGTCCGAACCCAGCACCGCGCCTGCATGCACAACCACCCGGTCGCCCAGCTCCGTGCCCGCATAAACCACCACCCGCGGATAAATCCTGCACCCGCGCCCCACCCGCACGCCGCGCCCAATCACCGCGCCCGCGCCAATCACCGTCTCATCGCCCAGGTGTGCTCCTGCCTCAACCACCGCATACGCGCCGACAGAAACTCGCCGTCCGCGCACCACATCCGTATCGATCACCGCCGTAGGATGTACCGCCGCTTCGACTTCAGCTCCACAAAGCAGCCGCGCCGCACGCGCAAATGCCAGCTTCGGCTTCGCGACGATCAGCAGAGCCTTGCCGGAGTCGCCCGCATCCGCATTCAACTTACCGGAAACAATCACCGCGCCAGCGGATGACGACAAAGCATCCCGCAAAACCGAAGCCTCTTCCGCGAACACCAGGTCGTGCTCACCCGCGCCAGCAATCGAAGCCACGCCAGAAATCTCAATCTCCGGCGCGCCCCCGCAAACCTTCCCGTCAAGCAATTCCGCTAACTGAATCAACCGCACAGCAAGCTCCAATCCCTGATCCCTAAAAACTATTGGCTAACTTCCCGCGTCCCATCCGGGCGCGTCTTCCATCTACGATGCACCCAGAGCCACTGCTCGGGATACTGCCGCACAAAATCTTCAATCACCGCCGTGAACCGTGCCGTATTCGCAAGCGCATCGGCCTCGTCATCCCCCGTCGCTACTACCGGAATCTCCTCGCCAAAGCGCAGAACATACTTCCGCTCCGCCTCTTCCCACACCATGAACCCCGGCAGGACCGCCGCGCCCGTCTTCAAGGCCACGCGCGCCAGCCCTGACGCCGTGCACGCCTCGCGCCCGAAGAACGGTACAAACACACCCTGCGGCGGAGTCATATTCGTGTCCATCAAAATCCCCACTGTTTCACCCTGCCGCATTGCCCCCAGCAGCCCCCGCGCAAAATCGTCCTTGTGCAGCACGCGATTCCCATGCAGGCAGCGAATCTCGTTTACCAGCCGGTCCACCCTGGCATTGTCCAGCCGCCGGATCACAATGCTCATCGGATAGCCCATCAGCGAGTGGTAATAGCTCGAAAGCTCCCACGCCCCCAGGTGCCCGGTCACAATCAACACGCCCTTGCCGCGCTCACGCGCCGCCAGATAATGCTGGAGTCCTTCGCAGCGAAGAAAATCCCGCGTATTCTCGCGCGTATATTTGGGCATCTGGCAGAACTCGCCCAACAGCCAGCCTAAATTTCTGTAGAGCTGCCGTAGAATCCGCTCCCGCTCCGCAGCCGTTTTCTCAGGAAACGCAACTTCCAGGTTTCGCAGCCCGGTCCGCCGCAGCCGGCCCATCAGCAGAAACGCAGCCGCACCTACGCCAGCGCCCAAAGCGCGCGCCATCCGCCGGGGCAATGCCCCCAGCAGCTTCACCAGCGTCCATACAACGATGTACTCCAGGTCTTCCCGCATCACAAAACGTAACGACAGTGTACGACGGCCATTCACTCACCCGGCCTTTGGAACCACTGGCACAACATCTCCTTAAACATTCGGGAGTAAGCTGAAAAGACGCGAAAACAGACCCAAAGGACGCGCCTATGCCCGAAGGAATCAAAACTTGCCTAAGCCGTCACTCGTTCGAGCAGACCGTTGACCGCCTCGAAACCCTGCTCATCGAAAAAGGCATCACCCTCTTCGCACTCGTCGACCACTCCGGCGAGGCAAAAGCCGCAGGCCTCACCATGCCGCCCACTAAGCTCCTCATCTTCGGCAGTCCCAGGGCGGGAACCCTGCTCATGCTCGCCGCCCCCAGCCTCGCCCTCGACCTACCCCTCAAAATCCTCATAGCCCAGCAGCCCGACGGAAAGATCCAGCTCTCCTGGAACGACCCCGCCTGGCTCCAGCAACGCCACGGCTTCCCAAAAGAAATGCAGGCCGCCCTCGCCGCCGTCGAGATGCTGGCTAACAAAGTCGCGGAATAGGACGCATTGGACATGGTTGTAGCGTTGCGTAAGTCGGATTAATTTTGAGAGAGACCTTGTCATCCCGGCTGAGGTTGGCGCCATCCGGCAGCAACGGAGCGGAGCGGCTTGCATTTTCTTCTTTTAGCCTGTGGATCCAAAAACATGACGATAGCGCATTGCCTTCAACAGCAAGTGATAGTGAAGAAGCTTATACAGCCTCGAAATTCCAGTTGTTTCTACGGAGTATCAAGATGCCCCGCTCTCTTTCAAAAGAGCTCTTTTTTGAAGCGTCTTTTGTGTCCGGAATATGGTCCAGCGGAATCCACACGGGACCAGGTTTCTTCGGCTCGCCATTCTTCCGTTTTGTTCTATAGTCACGACCGAGATTTATCTGTGCTGCTTTCTCAGCAGTATCCACATCCATCACGACGCAATCGTACTCTTTGGGAGATTTCACAGATACCAGTACGACTACTTGAGCCTTATAAAAGCTGCTGTGCTTGTTAAACATCGGTTCTTCTCCGGCGATCACAGACTCGTTGCAGTATCCATAGCCAACCCACCACCCATTGTCTTCAGTAGCTCCCTTGACCTGTATCTGCCATGTTTTTCCATCTTTCGCTGCAAGCAGATCAGCATTTGCCGACGTTCCATCTTTATTGAGATCGCTAACCCGATAGCCACGAAATTCTAATTCATTTGCGACAATACGCTCAGCAATGCGACCGACGTTGTATCGGTTAATACTTTCTGAACTCATTAGATCCTCCGGGCGAGAATTATATTGTTTGAGAAGCAAGTACGAATAATGCAACTCGAGATAATTCAAAATGTGATCCTGCAACTTCCCGGCAGGTTGACTTCCCGCCGACACTCTGTTTTCATCAGCACATTCGCATGCAGCGCATCATGATCATCCCGGCCATCGACATCCGAATTAGCATTCGGACCATCATGATCATTCCCTCCTCATAAGAGCGGGCGGCTGGCGAACGAAATCGAAGCAATCCCAGACCACCAGCTCCCTGAGCTTGGTGGTTTTTTAAGGTCTAAAGACATATGAGCGTAACGTTAAGCGGAATCCAGCAAGCCCGGCAGCGCATCCAGAGCGACATCTACCTCTCGCCCGCCCCGCACTCCGATGAGATGTCGAAGATGACCGGCCAGCAGGTCTTCCTCAAGCTCGATAACCTCCAGCGTACCGGAGCCTTCAAGGAGCGCGGAGCACTCAACAAAATCCTTACCTTATCTGCTGATGAGAAACAGCGCGGAGTCATCGCCGCCAGTGCCGGAAACCACGCCCAGGCCGTCGCCTATCACGCAACCGCCCGCGGCCTGCGCTCCCGCATAGTCATGCCGCTCATGACGCCCCTCGTTAAAACCGCCTCCACGGCTGCTTACGGAGCCGAAGTCGTCCTCCACGGCGCGAACTACGACGAGGCCTGCACCGAAGCCGTGCGCCTCGCGCAGCAGGATGGCATGACCTTCCTCCATCCCTTCGACGACGACGCCGTCATCGAAGGCCAGGGCAGCATCGGCCTTGAGCTGCTCGAACAGATTCCCAACCTCGAAGCCGTCGTCGTCCCCATCGGCGGCGGCGGCCTCATCGCCGGCGTAGCCTGCGCCATCAAGGAATCCAATCCCAACATCCGTGTCATCGGCGTGCAGACCGAGCGCCTGCCCTCCATGCTCCGCGCCGCCGACGCTGGCTCGCCCGTCACCATCCCCGCCGAGGCCACCATTGCCGACGGCATCGCCGTTCGCCGCGCCGGTGAACGAACGCTGCCCTTGGTCCAGAAATATGTCGATGAGCTGGTGACCGTGGACGAAGAAGAGATCGCCAAAGCCATCCTCGTTCTGCTCGAACGCGAAAAGACCCTCGCCGAAGGCGCCGGAGCCGTCGCCCTCGCCGCGCTTCTGCAGCACAAGACTTCGCTGCGCGGCCAGCGTACCGCCGTCCTCGTCTGCGGAGGCAACATCGACGTCAGCCTGCTCGCCCGTATCATCGAACGCGGCCTGGTCAAGGACGGACGCCGCACCCGTCTCCGCATCCACCTCACCGACCGCCCCGGAGCACTGCACCAGCTCACCCGCATCCTCGCCGATGCCCGCGCCAACATCGTGCAGACGGCCCACGACCGTGCCCACTATGGCGTAAGCCTCGGTGATACGGTCATCGACATCACGCTCGAAACGCGCGGCGATGAACACATCGAAGAGATCAGAAAGATGCTGACGGAAGCCGGTTACCGCCACGAAAGAATCGATTAACAATACCGCGCAATCTTTCGATGTAGCATGTTCGATACAGCCGTCCGGGAAAGCTATCTTCGTCAACAGAACGGGAGAATCTGATGAAGTTGATCAGCGTTCGCACAAGCCTGGGGCTGTTCCTTCTCCTGATGCTGGCCGCTTCCCGGCTTTTGGCACAGGCTGGACCGCCCTTTCAAACCGACGATCCCGTTCCTGTCGACTACGGCCATTACGAGTTCTATGTCTTCGGCTCCGCCGACGGCACGCCCGTCGAAATGGACTCCGTGGGCCCCGCCTTTGAATTCAACTGGGGAGCCGTCCCCCGCGTGCAGCTCCACGTCATCCTGCCCTGGGGAGATGCCGCGCCGCTCAATCATCCCGTTTATGCCCCCGCTGGACAGGGCCCCATCGCCTACGGCCTCACCGACATGGAACTCGGCGCGAAAATTGCCTGGTTCAAAGAGGGAAAATACCTTCCCCAGATCGGCTCCTTCACCATGTTCGAGCTTCCCACCGGCAGCCCCCGCTCCGGCCTGGGCGTCGGTCGCGTCTGGTACAAGCTCCCTCTCTGGGCCTACAAGAAGATTGGCCCCTGGGGCCTCGACGGCGGCGCCGGATACACCATCGTCCCGCAGACCGGCTACCGCAACTACCCTTATGGCGGTTTTCTCGTCGAACGCACCGTTAACGAGCGTCTTGACCTCTCCGTCGAAGTCTTCTTCCACGCGGCTGAGGGCAGTGCCACCCCGCAAACGCAGTCCTCCACGCTCATCGATGCCGGAGGCTACTACCACTTCAAATCGCCCGGCCTCCAATTCCTCTTCGCCTACGGACACTCCATCGCAGGCCAGACCGAGAACTACGCCTACGTCGGCCTCTACAAAACCTGGGGAAAAGACAAAGTCAAAAAATCGGCGTCCGACGCTATGCTCTCAGCGCAGCCCTCACGGCCCTAAGCTGAAACTGGGCCCGTGCTTTTCCGCTCCACCAGCGTAGGCTCAATCGAATACTCTTCGCCCTGGGCCGCAGCCGCATTCTGAATGCCATACAGCGCGCGGAAAGCGAGCTTGGCAATCTCGGCGCGCGATAACCGCACCGTAGTCAGCGCGGGCTGCGTAAAGGCGCTGAGTCCAATATCGTCAAACCCGATCACTGAAATATCGCGCGGAATCTTCAGCCCCTGCTCAAAGATCGCGCCCATCGCTCCGATCGCTGTCATATCGTTCGAGGTCATCACCGCAGTTGGACGAATTCCTTTCCGCAGCAGCCGTGCCATTCCCTGATGCCCGCCGTCCATGCGGTGATTGCCCGCTTCGAGCAGGCTCTTATTCAGGTCCAGACCCTTGCGCTTCATGCTCGCGGTAAATGCCTTGCGCCGCACTCTCGCCGAGGTCAAATCCATTGGGCCGCTGATAAATCCAATGGAAGTATGCCCCAGCCTATGCAGATGCTCCACTGCCGCGTCAATTCCAGCCGCGTAATCGATCGAGATATTGCTGATGCCCTTCTGCACCACGCCCGTATCCAGAAACACCAGCGGAATTTTACGGCTGCTCAGTTCATCGATCAGGTGCTCGTCCATCTCCGACGTCATAATGGCCACGCCGTCTACCTTGCGCTGCAGCATGCGCACCACGCACTGTTCCATGCGGCGCTTGTCATAGTTGGTGTTGGCAATCAACACCTCCTGCCCGTACTGCACCGCCACGTCCTCGAAGCTCTTTACCAGCTCCGGGAAAAACGGGTTCGTGATGTCGGAGATGATCAGCCCATACAAGCTGCTTCTGCCCGAGCCCAGAGCGCGCGCATTTGTATTCGGATAAAACTTCAGCGTCTCAATGGCGCGGCGCACCCGCGCTGCTGTCTCCTCCGTAACCTTGTCGGAGCCGTTGATAGTGCGCGAAACCGTGGCAGTCGAAACCTTGGCGAGCCGTGCAACTTCCTTGATATTCATAGGCATGCTGGCTGGCACAAACGGCGCAGCAAGCCCGTGTACACAACCATGAAAAGTTATACCGAAATGCGGCTGCAATTTGGAAACCATTTCACAATTCCGCGCCATGAACACGCAAATGAATGGACCCCAGGCCATAACTCCGCGTGATTCTGCTATCCTCACGGCGTAACCCCCGCGCAGGAGTCTGCAGTTGCTCAAATATCGATGCCTCGCGGTTGCCGCCCTTCTGGCAGCCGTTCTTCCCCTCACCTCCCAGGCTCAGGATTCCCAGCAGCCAATGGGAGGAGGAGGCAACTCCACAGCCGGCGCGCACGCCGCTATTCACGATGCGGAGAATCGGCCCATTACCGCCGGAGGCTTCGTCAAATCCGGCCCCGTCGTCTACGAAGACATCTCCAAGCAATCCGGCCTCGCCTCCTGGACACACGTGATGGGCACACCGCAAAAGCAGTTCATCATTGAGGCCAACGGCTCCGGGGTCTGCCTTCTCGACTACGATAACGACGGCTGGCTCGACATCTATCTCGTCAACGGCTCAACCTACGATGCGCTGACCGGCAAGGCCACCCCGCCTCACGCCGCTCTCTTTCACAACAATCACGACGGAACCTTCACCGACGTCGCCAACATCGCGGGCGTGACCAACGACAGATGGGGATTTGGCTGTGCGGTTGGAGACTACAACAACGACGGCTGGCCGGACCTCTACGTCGGCAATTACGGTAAAAACCGCCTCTATCGCAATAATCATGACGGAACCTTCACCGACGTCGCGGAAAAAGCCGGAGTTACGCTCGGCAACTGGTCTACGGGAGCCACTTTTGGCGACTATGACGGCGATGGACGCCTCGATCTCTTTGTCCCCGGCTACATCCACTACAACATGACCGCTCCGCCCGTGCCCGGATCCAAAGCCGTCGGCAACACCTTCTGCAACTTCCGTGGCACTGCTGTCATGTGCGGTCCGCGCGGACTGGAAGGCGAGCCCGACCACCTATTCCACAACAATGGCGACGGGACCTTCACTGACGTCAGTGTCAAAGCCGGAGTCAGCGATCTGAACAAGTATTACGGCTTCTCGAGCGTCTTCGTCGATCTCAACAACGACGGGAAAGTCGATCTGGTCGTAGCCGACGACTCCACGCCCAACTACCTCTATATCAACAAAGGCAATGGAACATTCGAAGACGACAGCTATGCCTCCGGCTTCGCCCTCAATCAGGATGGCCGCGAGGTCGCCTCGATGGGGTTGGCCGTCGGCGACTATGACAACGACGGATGGGACGACCTATTCATCACCGACTTCTCCGACGACTACGACGTCCTCTATCACAACGATAAAGATGCGAACTTCTCCGATGTCAGCTACCACATGGGCATCGCGCAGGACACCATCCCCTTCCTCGGCTGGGGCGATGCATTTATCGACTACGATAATGACGGCTGGAAGGATCTCTTCATGGTTAACGGCCACGTCTATCCCGGCGTCGACCAGCACGACTGGGGAACCAGCTTCGCCCAGCGCCCGCTGCTCTTCCACAACGATCAGGGCAAAAAGTTCACGCTGGTGCCGCCTGTAGAGAACACCGGCCTCGCCATTGTCGCGCCCAGCCGTGGAGCCGCGTTCGGCGACCTCTTCAATGACGGGAAGATCGACGTCGTCATCAACCCGCTCGAAGGCCACGCCATTCTGCTCCGCAACGTCAACCCCGATCACCACCACTGGGTCGAGCTGAAACTCATCGGGAGCGGCCCCAAAACCCCGCGCGACGCGATCGGAGCTACCGTCTACCTCACCGCCGGAGGCATCCGTCAGCGCGGCGACGTGCTAAGTGGAGGCAGTTACATGTCTTCAAGCGATCAGCGCGTCCACTTCGGCCTGGGCGATGCCGTCACAGTTGACAAGCTCGAAATTCACTGGCCCGGCGGCGACGTGGAAAGCGTCCACCTGCCCGCCGTCGATCGCATCTTCACCATTACGCAGGACAAAGGTGTCACCGGCGTCCTCTGTACAGCCTGCGACGCGAAAAAGAAATAGAACATCAAGCATGACGCATCGTTAGATCATCCAATGTGCCATAGGCTGTACAGCAGCACTGCCAGCACGATTGCGCTCACCCAGGTATAAAGGCGGTCGCGCTCCATCAGAAAACCCACACCCGCCACAATGACCCGGAAAACCGGAGTCGCAATCAGCAGCAGCAGCCCCAGCTGAATCACGCTGCGCGCATCGCCGTGCATCACTCCATGCCAGATACCCGAGGGAGTCTTCAATCCCTCCGCCACGCCATGAAAGTGGCTGTAATCCGTACGCGGTCCCGCGGGCGCATGCAGCAGATACAGCACTCCACCCACCAGCACGACCGCCGCCGCCAGCAAAACACCCGTCTGCAGCATGCGCCCAATGGCGATCTCCAGCCTTTCATCGGTCAGGCGCATCAGAGTCTCCCCGCAACGCTGTTCACAATCATCTCTATACCCAGCGCCACAATCACCAGCGCAAACACGATCCGCAGTGTCTTTACATTGGAGTGGACCAGAAGCTTCGCCCCCGTCAGTGACCCCGCCAGCACGCCCAGCATCACCGGCATTGCCAGCCCCGGCGATATGTAACCGCGACTGAGATAAATCCCCGCGCTCGCCGCCGCTGTCACGCCGATCATGAAGTTTGAGGTCGTCGTCGAGACCTTGAACGGCAGCCCCATCGCCTGGTCCATCGCCAGCACCTTCACGGCGCCCGATCCGATGCCCAGCAGCCCCGACAGTGTTCCTGCGCTGAACATCAGTCCGAACCCCGCAGGCACGTGCTGCGCCACGTACTCTTCATTTCCATCCGCATTTGGAAAGCTTCCGCGCAGCCGCAGCAGCTCTGCCAGCCTGCTCGGCTTCGTTCCCGCCGCCCGCATGCGCTTCTTTTTGAGCGAGGCAAACGCCGAGTACAGCAGCACTACGCCAAAAATAATGCCGATGGCATGCGTCGAAATCCGCGCCGTCAGATATGCCCCAAATAGAGCGCCCAGCGTCGTCGCAATTTCCAGAAACATGCCGATGCGTATATTCGAGTACCCCTCCCGCACATAGGCCGCCGCCGCACCGGAAGAAGTCGCAATCACTGATACCAGCGAAGCGCCGATTGCATAATGAATGTCCACATGGAACAGCAGCGTGAGCACGGGAACGATTACCACGCCCCCGCCCAGCCCAGTCAAGGCCCCTAGCAATCCAGCCAGCAGGGAGCTCAAAAAGATGAAACCCGAAAACTCAGCCGCGCTCATGACCTACCAGAGTACAACCCCACCGCTGGCACCCAAACTCGAAACAGGTGCATCGCTCCGTCCAAAAGGCAAAGTTCTCGGCTACCAGTCCCCAGTCGCAGCCACTGGCAACAAACAACTGTTAACTGTCTACCAGTTCTATTGTTCGTGATAATTCCGCATCAGGCCGCCGTCAATCACAAATGTGGATCCGTTGATATATGCCGCCGCGTCCGAAACCAGATATGCCACCAGCCCCGCCACATCATCGACCGAACCCAGACGGCCCAGGGGAATATTCTTCAGCAGCGCATCCAGCTTCGGCTTGTTCTCCAGCAGCGCCGTATTGATCGGTGTCGAAATAGCGCCCGGAGCCACGTTGTTCACCGTAATTCCCAGCGGTCCCAATTCCACCGCAAGATCGCGCATCAACATGCGCAGGCCGCCCTTGCTCGCGCAGTACGTCGCAAAGTTCGGAAACGCCATGTCCTCGTGCACCGAGCTGATATTCACCACTCGTCCAGGCTTCTTCGCATCGAGCAGGCGCTGCACAAACGCCTGCGTAAGGAAAAATGGCCCCTTCAGATTCACGCCCAGCACACGATCGTAGTCTTGTTCGGTCGCCTCCCAGAAGGGAGCCTCTTTTTCCATGCCCGCGTTGTTCACCAGGATGTCGGCGCTGCCGAAGGCCGTCCACGCCTCGCTCACCAGGCTGCGCACCGCGTTCACCTGCGAGACGTCCGCCTGCACAATCATGCCCCTCGCCCCCGCGGCCTGCACCTTCTTCAGCGTGTCGTTCGCTCCATCCGCGGACCCCACATAGTCGATCACAACATTCGCACCTTCGAGTGCCAGTCGCTCGGCAATCCCCTGCCCAATCCCTGAGCTTGACCCGGTAACAATCGCCGTCCGTCCCTGAAGCATTCCCATTTCTCCTCCTGTTGAGTTCCGTGCATGGAACTCCTCATCATCGCTCAAATTGTACTGATGCGACATATGATGCATATTTACTCTCAGCGCCCAACACGGCATAAGGAGCACCCATGCCTCCCACATTCGCAAACGGAAAAATCTGCTACATTCAGATTCCCACTCTCGACATCCCGCTCTCGGCAAATTTTTATGAAAAAGTCTTCGGTTGGAAGATTCGCAACCGCAATGACGGAAGTATCGCCTTTGACGATGGCGTCGGACAAGTAAGCGGAACCTGGGTTACCGGACGCCCGCCCGCGCTCGAGCCAGGCCTGCTCGTTTACATCATGGTCGACAGCGTCGCCGCAACCATGGAGAAGATCACCGCCGCGGGCGGCAAAATCACCCAGCCCATCGGGGCCGACGCGCCTGAAATTACCGCAAGATTTCGCGACCCGGCGGGAAACATCTTCGGCCTATATCAGGAACCCGGCTAAAGCGCCGCGCGTCCCGGAATCACGATTGGTTCGAAGAAGAAACAGCCGCGCTCGGCTTCGCTGCCGTTGAATCCGCAGGAGAACCGGAGGTATCGTCGCCTGCCGTCGCCTGCGGCTGCGCTGGCGAAGGCGGAGTCTTCGCCGAGCCCGGCGCAGACGGCGACGGAGCACTCGAAGGCGCAGGTGCTGCAGAAACAGGTGCTGCAGAAACTGGAGCCGTTCCAGCAGCAGGCATGGTGCTCGGCGAAGCCGCAGGCGCACCCGGACTCACATATGCCGGACGATACTTCCCCTGCGTCTTCTCCGTCGCCTGTTCCTTCGCAGCTTTCCCGCCCACGATCTCCGGAGCCAGCGTCACCAGGTTCACCACCGAAGGATCGTCGCGCAGCTTCACATAGAGCTGTCCGTCCGGGCCCGGATGCGGCACCGGCAGGACACGGCCCGGAAATCCATCCGGGACCTGCACCGGATTGGTGAACTGCTGGCTCTGCGAAATAGAATCCACCAGGAACAGGTCCGATCCCCGCAGCTTGCACGCCACGTCCGGCGTCGGCCCGCACTTCAGCGATTGGAAGCTAGGCAGCCGCACCAGTGTGGCCAGCGGCTGCCAGTCTCCCTTCACGCCATTCTCCGTCACTACACGGAACTGCAATGGTCCAAACGCCGAAGCGCCGAACGCCTTCGCCGGGTCCAACGTCGCCAGCTCCGTATGCGCGTCCTGCAGCGTCAGTCCGCTCGCCATCGTCAAAGTCGTCGAGTAGGACCCGTCATCGGTGGCAACCTCAATCTTCTCTTCGCGCGTAAAGCGCGCTGGCGTCTGCGCCTTCAGCGAAAAAAACAGCGTCGCATTCTGCGGCAGCTCGTCCTGGTTTGAAAGTTGAATATTGCTGTCTGCCGCGGCATTGTCGCCCTCTCCGTCCAGCTGCACGCTTTTGCTCAACAGCGCTACGCTGGGCCGTGACGCGTCGATCGCCGCTGTCACGTCCACCGTGCGTCCGTCCTTGAGCGTGGCTACCGCCTTGAACGTCTCGCCGTCCTTCAACGCGCGCGCCGCCTTGGCATTCGCCGCCTCCATCGTCAGCATGTCCATGCCCATGGAGTTCGTCAGCGTTCCCGGCTTGAACTCAATGCCTTTCATGTTCAGGCTTGCAACCTCATCCAGCCGTGTGCCCGCCAGCGTTCCCTGCGCATCGCCCGCGTGCAGCGTAAACGCAGTCAGGTGTCCGGCCTCAGAGTATGCGTGGACCGCAACATCCTCCGGCTTCTCCAGGCCTGCCTGTTTCACCATTAACGTCATCGCGCCCGGCTGCGCATCTTTCAGTGGAAGCGTCACCTCTACCTGGTTCGGTTTCACCAGCTTCCAGACGGCCTTGATCTCTTTGCCATCCGCATTCCTGTACACGATGCCGTCCACGCAGCTCGCATCGTCCGCCTCCAGGTGCAGCGTATCCTCGCGGCCCACCACCAGCGCATCCTCATCCGCGTCGGCAATCTTCCATGTCTGCTCATGGGCGCCCTGCAGATGGACCACTGGCCCGGTAAACGGTCCAAACCCCCAATCTCCGCGAATGGAAGCCTTCACATCCGCGCCGATCACCGTTCCCGCCAGCGGTTTCGTGTCCACCGCCAGTCCGCCCTGCACGGCGTCCGGCTGCAGCGGCAGGTCCACGCTCTTGCCGTTCGCTGCCTCCAGGTGCAGCGTCAGGTTGCGCGCGTAACGCGTCGAAAACACCAGCGGAGCGCCATCCACCGGCAATGCCAGGGTCGTATTCTGCGCACAGTACACCTGCTTCTCATCCACTGGATGCAGCGGCGGAGGCTGCGCCGCCTCAACCGCCGGCAGCGCGATCACCAGCACCGACTTCGGATTATGGAACGACGGCGGCGTATTCAGTTTCAACGAGAGCGCATTGCCCGTCTGCTCCGCCAGCGCCGGAATGTACTGGTACTCCGCCGTGTGGAACGAATCCAGAATGCGCGCGATATCCATCGCCGAGGCAACGTAGGAGCTGGTATAGCCGAAATTGGCCGGCGGCGTATAGCTGGCCTGCAGTGCCAGGTCGCCCGCCGGACCCGACGTCAACGCTTCCACAATCGAAGTGCTATGCCCGTCATTCAGAATCAGGTTGTCTTGCTTTTCCGTCAGGCACGGCGCAATCTCGTCCATGTCCATGCTCAGGCAATTCGGATTGAGCTTGATGTCCAGGCTCCGCGCCAGCAGCGGCGAAATTGTCTTCAGCTTCTCGGGGTCGGTCGCATTGATCTTCCGCACTGCATCCAGATACGTGTCCAGACGCGTGCGGTCCAGGCTCGCCTGGTTCAAATCCTGCGACGCGCGCACAAACGCGCCCGGCTGTCCGCGCACCGCGCCCATCAGCGTCTTAAAATCGCCGCCCGTCTCCGGAGCCAGGAACAGCAGCACCTGCTGCGCTCCCTTGGGAACGGTAATCGTCAAGCCATTCTCGGCGAATTTCCTGTCCCAGGT
>JBARHV010000368.1:0-1984 GCA_049799415.1 Silvibacterium sp. | reverse complement strand
GCGGCAGTCAAAGTGTGAGCGGAGCAGCGAGTCCGATTGTGGTGACGGGTCTGACGAATGGGACTGCATACACGTGTACGGTGACGGCGACCAATGCAGCAGGGATCAGTGCGCCGTCGACCGCATCGAACTCGGTAACACCATCGGCAGCAGTTACGACCGGTACAGCGGCATTCGTGACCTTGAACACGACGACCCAGGGGAACTGGATAGGGGTTTACGGATCGAATGGCTACAACGTCATCAATAACAGCGTCTCTTATCCAACGTATGTAACGGTCACGCCGTCGGGAACCAACTCTACCACTTGGGCCAGTTCCACAACAGACGTGCGGGCGCTGCAGCAGGCTACCTCCCCCACGAACCGGATTGCAGCCACCTGGTACACCGATACATCCGAGTTGATCGATCTGGTGTTCAACGACGGTCTGCAACACCAGTTGTCGATCTACTGTTTGGACTGGGACTCTACGATTCGGACCCAGACCGTGGCCATTCAGGATGCCAACGGGGTTCTGCTGAATTCGCAGAACGTAAGCAATTTCCACAACGGGGAATACCTGGTGTGGCAGGTGAGCGGGCACGTCCAGGTGATCGTGACCAATACGAACAGCAGCGATAACGCGGTGATCTCGGGTCTGTTCTTCGATACCACGGGTCCTGCGAGCAGTTTTACGCTCACGGGGTCGGCGGGCGGGGCGCTGAATACGGCTTCCAGCAACTTTACGGTGACGCCTAACGGTACGTACAACGGAACGATAACGATTACGCCGTCTGGGGGCGGTTTGTCGACGCCGATCACGCTGACGTACAACAGCTCTGCAGCAGCGCAAACGTTCACGATTACGCCGACCGCGTTGGGGCCAGTAACGCTGACGCCGAGCAACAGCGGGTCGCTGACGAATCCGGCCGCACTGACGTATGCCACGCCGCCGGGCGCGCCGGTGATCGGAACAGCGACGGCCGGCAGTGGGCAGGTCACGGTATCGTTCACGGCTCCGGCCAGCACGGGCGGGTCGCCGGTCACCAGCTACACGGCGACGTGCGGCAGTCAAAGTGTAAGCGGAGCAGCTAGTCCGATCACGGTGACCGGTTTGATCAATGGCACTTCCTACACGTGTACGGTGACGGCAAGTAACGTAGCAGGAATCAGTGCGCCGTCGGCGGTTTCGAACTCCGTAACGCCGAACGGGGTCGCCGCGAGTTTTACGCTTACCGGGCCGGCAGGCGGAGCGCTGAACACGGCTTCCAGCAACTTTACTGTAACGCCGAATGGCACCTACAACGGCACGATAACGATCACGCCGTCCGGGGGCGGTCTATCGACAGCGATCACGCTGACATTCAATAACTCGGCGGTGCCGCAGACGTTCACGATCACGCCGACGGCCGTTGGGCCAGTGACGCTAACGCCGAGCAACAACGGGTCGCTGACGAATCCTGCCGCACTGACGTATGCCACACCGCCGGGCGCGCCGGCGATCGGAACAGCGACGGCCGGCGGTGGGCAGGCCACGGTATCGTTCACGGCTCCGGCCAGCACGGGCGGGTCAGCAATCACCAGCTACACGGCGACATGCGGCAGTCAAAGTGTGAGCGGAGCAGCGAGTCCGATTGTGGTAACCGGTCTGACGAATGGGACTGCATACACGTGTACGGTGACGGCGACCAATGCAGCAGGGATCAGTGTGCCGTCGGCCGCATCGAACTCGGTAACGCCGAACGGGGTCGACACTGGCACCTTCACTCTCCGCTACTCTACCCCCGCGAATAATAGTTCGTGTTCTTCCAGTGCAACGTGCGTCGTTTCCTTGAGTGATAAGCCAATCTCCGCTAACGATGCCGTGATCTATGTTTGCGGTGCGGGAGCAGGCTATGTCATCCAGTCGGTCGGGAACACGGGAACGTCGATTCCGGTAACGGCGGCCACGGGCAACGCGGGACAGGCGCTATCCGCCTACCTGGTCTATCCCGCAGCCGCCGA
>JBARHV010000367.1:0-13909 GCA_049799415.1 Silvibacterium sp. | reverse complement strand
CTCCAGAAGATGCGCGCTGTCTTCATACATCGTCCGGAACTTCCACACATAGACCGGTTGCTGGAACTGTCCGATGCGGCGATGCCGATAGAGAACAGATCCTTTGGAAGTCAGACGAATCAAAGCTGCCAGAAAAATTCCGAGCGGAAGCGCAATCGGAAGTGCAAGAAACACAATCAGCAGATCCAGCAGCGGTTTGAGTATTCGATAACGGGCAGAGGCGACCGGCAGGCTTGAGTAGAGAGCCTCAAATGCCTCTGCCGCCGCTGGCTCGTCAAATGAGCCAACGCGAAAACGCTCTTCCCGGTATGTAATATCAGAAGTAAGAATCTCTGGAGTAGCCATGCACTGTAAAAAAGAAGTCCTGTTCTTTTAATTTGTCAACGAATTCCCTGTCTAAACTTTAGAACAATCGCTTGGGGGTAACTCTTTACAGGTCAAGCAATTAAATGAGTGAGTCGCAGCACTCTGGATCTTGAGATTTATGTCTCTCTTAAGTGTGTACGTACGTCGCGAGGTACACAGAGCTGTCTTACCTTTATACCATCCTGTGAAAGTGAATTTGACGGAATCTTCCGTAAAATATCTCGCTCATGAATCAATTTCGGTACGCCCCTTTCTTCATTCGAACCCCTCATGACAAAAAAGGATGTACTTTATCATCCGTGACGCATTTCGTAACAAGGTTGTAATATACCTAATGCCTGAGGTAACTATGAGATCAGGTAAGACTGTCTTCATCCCGTGCCGGCAATTCCCCGGCATTTTCCGCAAACTCTAAGAACGGCCTTGACTCCTCCTTTCGCAATTCTCGATAACACGTCTCATCCGCACGAGAATTTCCGTGCGTCGAAAAAGCTCGAGGCTCGCCTCGCCTCCGCAATCCGTGGAGAGGTTCGCTTCGACATCGGCTCCCGCGCCCTCTATACCACTGACGCATCGAACTACCGCCAGGTTCCAATCGGCATCGTAATTCCGCGTGACGCCGCCGATGTTATTGCAACCATTGGGGTGTGTCGCGAGTTCGGCGCTCCAATCCTCTCGCGCGGAGGAGGCACCAGCCTCGCAGGCCAATGTTGCAACGTCGCCGTAGTTCTCGATTTCTCAAAATTTATGCGCTCCATCCACTCGCTCGACGTGGAACGCAAGCTCGCAACCGTTGAGCCAGGTATCGTGCTCGATCGCGTGCGCGAAGCCGCGGAGGAGCACCATCTCACCTTCGCTCCTGACCCTGCCACGCACTCACGCTGCACCATCGGCGGCATGATCGGCAACAACTCTTGCGGCACGCACGCGCTCATGGGCGGCAAGACCGTCGACAACATTCGCTCGCTCGATATCCTCCTCTACGACGGAACCCGCATGACCGTCGGGGCAACCAGCGACGAACAGTTCGCGCGCATCCTCGCTGCCGGAGGCCGCCCCGCCGAGATATACTCCGCTCTCGCCCGCATCCGCGACCGTTACGCCTCTCTCATCCGCGAGCGTTTTCCCAATATCCCCCGTCGCGTCTCCGGCTACAACCTCGACTGGCTGCTTCCCGAAAATGGCTTCCACGTTGCGCGAGCATTGGTCGGCAGCGAAGGCACCTGCGTTACCGTCCTCAGCGCCGAACTGGAGTTGATGTCCAGCCCGCCACATCGCCGCCTCGTCGTCGTCGCATTTGCTGATGCCTTCATCGCCGCCGACAACGTTCCCGCCATCCTCGAATACAAGCCCATCGGCCTCGAGGGTTTTGATTCCATGCTCACCAGCTTCATGCGCCGCAAGCATCTGGCCGAAGACGAAATCGAAATGCTGCCTCAGGGCAATGGATTTCTGCTGGTCGAGTTCGGCGGATGGACCCCCGAAGATGCCGATCAGCAGGCCGCGCGGTTCTGCGGCGCCGCGCAGTCATTTTCCGCACGGCCATCTGTCCGGCAATACTCCGAAGTAGAAGCCAGGCGCATCTGGCATGTGCGCGAGTCCGCCCTCGGCGCAACCGTCTTCGTCCCCGGCGAGCCGCATGGATGGGAGGGTTGGGACGACTCCGCCGTGCCGCCTGAAAAACTCGGCTCCTACCTCCGCCAGCTCTTCGCGCTCATGGAGCAGTATGGCTACCGCAGCCCCATGTACGGACACTTCGGCCAGGGCTGCGTGCATCTCCGCATCAACTTCGATCTGGAAACCACCGAGGGCATCGCAAAATTCATCGAGTTCCTCGACCGTGCCACCGACATCGTCGTCGCCCACGGAGGCTCAGTCTCCGGCGAGCATGGAGACGGTCAGGCCCGCTCTACCTTGCTGCCCAAAATGTTCGGCCCGGAGCTTATCCAGGCCTTCCGCGAGTTCAAAGCTGTGTGGGACCCGCAAAACCGCATGAATCCCGGCAAGCTCTCCGGCCCTGCTGAGATCTACAGTCCCGCCGACAATCTGCGTCTCGGCCCCGGATACACATCCCGCCATGAAGACACATTCTTCCAGTTTCCCGACGACAAAGGCTCATTCTCTGAGGCCACGCTGCGCTGCGTCGGCGTCGGCGCATGCCGCAAGCAGGACGCCGGGACCATGTGTCCCAGTTACATGGCCACGCACGAGGAAAAGCACTCCACCCGCGGACGCGCCCATCTTCTCTGGGAGTTGCTCGAAGGCGATGTCTTCAATCGCGAGTGGCAAAACGAAGCCGTGAAAGACGCGCTCGATCTCTGCCTCTCCTGCAAGGCCTGCAAAAGTGAGTGCCCAGTCAACGTCGACGTCGCCACGTACAAAGCCGAGTTCCTCGCACACTACTACCAAAACCGCCGGCATCCCCTGCGCGACTACGCCTTCGGATTCATGGACCACTGGGCGCATCTGGCCTCGGCAATTCCCGGCCTCACGCCACGCCTTGCCAACCTGCCGCTGCAGATTCCCGGCGTAAACCACGCCATCAAATCTCTTCTGGGAGTCGCCCCTCAGCGCCGTCTTCCGCAGTTAGCCCCGCGCAGCTTCCAAAGCCGGCAGCCCAAATCGTCCAGTCCCGCATCCAGCCCGGCTTCCGGGCAGGGAAACAAATCCGTCCTCCTCTGGCCCGACACCTGGAACAACTACTACCATCCGCAGACTCTGTCCGACGCGCAATCTGTCCTCGAGTCCGCCGGATTCACCGTCAGCGTTCCGCGCCAGCACATCTGCTGCGGACGCCCCCTCTACGACTTCGGCTTCCTCCCCGCTGCGCGCCGTTATCTTGAGAGCATTCTCGAAATCCTCGCCCCCGAGATTGCCTACGGCCTGCCTATCGTCTTCCTTGAGCCGTCCTGTGCCAGCGTCTTCCGCGACGAGCTCCAGAACTTTTTCCCGCCTGAGAAGACCATGCAAGGCAACCGCGCCGCCGCCCTACGCCGCCAGACCTTCCTCCTCAGCGACTTCCTTGTGCAGCATGCCCCCGGCTACCAGCCGCCCTCGCTCGCCGGACAAAACATCGTCCTACACGGTCACTGCCACCACAAGTCGATCATGAAAATGACCTCCGAGCTGGATCTGCTCCGTCGCACCGGAGCCGACGTCACCCTCCTCGACTCCGGCTGCTGCGGCATGGCCGGCCCCTTCGGCTTCGAGCGGGAGAAGTTTGAGGTCTCGCAAACCCTGGCCGAACGGGTCCTTTTGCCCGCCGTTCGCCAGGCCAGCCCGCAAACCCTTCTGGTCACCGACGGCTTCAGTTGCCGCGAGCAAATTGCCCAGAATTCCCCCCGCCGCGCCCTTCATTTGGCTGAAGTTCTGGCTGGCCGCGCAGCCCGGTAAACCCCGGCAAACAGAGCAGTTTTTTCCCGCTCGACCTGCCAAAACTTCATGATGGAATTTTTTACATGCCGGGTTCTGCCGTGTCTGCGCGGCCCATAACCCCTCTTTATACTGATTATAAAAGGCTTAGTTGAATTTAAGGATTCCGGCGTCCTTTGGCACGCCAACTGCTCTATCTCTCGCCATACAGGATGCTGCGCAGCTTCCGGAGTGTGTTCTCAAACGGACAAACAAAGGAAAGCAGACCATGACAGAAAAAAAGAGCATAATGAAAAACCTTCATATACCCACGGCGATTTCGGCTCTGCTAGTTGCAGCCAGCCTGGGCATGCCTGCTGTCGCACAGCAAACTTCCTCAGCACAGGTGCAGACAGGCGCTACCGCGGGTGCTAACCCCAATGACGCCAGCACTTATGCCACCGGACAGCCTCTTCCCGTAAAGTCCAACGAGGGCTTCTGGGGGCACATGAACCCCTTCGCCCGCAAAAAGTGGGTCAACCGGCAAATTAATCCGGTCAAGGATCGCCTGAACGAGCTCGATCAGCTCACGGCCAAGAACGCCAGCGACATCAAAGACGTAGATTCCCGCGCTCAGGCCGGAATCCACCAGGCGGAAACCACAGCTGGCCAGGCCAGCGAGACGGCAACCGCAGCCAATACCACGGCAACACAGGCTAATCAGTTGGCTCAACAGGCCAGCACCCAGACCGCACAGTTGAACACTACGGTCACCAATCTCGACCAGTATCACAGCGTCAACGACATTGAAATTCACTTCCGTCCCGGACAGACCGTTCTGAATGAGCGCGCGAAAGACGCTCTCTCTCAGATCGCAACTCAGGCTCAGGGGCAAAAGGGATACATCCTTGAAGTCACCGGCTACTCCCACCTGCGTGGACAGGCCGGCATCCGGAGTTCGCAGCACATGGCCGATGCGGTTGTCCGCTACCTGGCCGAGCATCAGATTCCTGTCTATCGCATTCACAACGTCGCGATGGGCAACGCCCCCATGGATGATTCAACAACCGTCGCGCACGGCAATGTAGTGCATGTGACGTTAATGCAAAACAGTTTAGCGGCCTTGAACTCGCCTTCAGCCGATGGCGGTTCGCCGATTGGTGCGACGCAGCAGTCTTCCGCGCAGCCCTCCCCTCAGGGTGCTGCGTCGCAGCCAGCGGTTCCACAAAACCAATAACCAAAGGTCCGCAACCAAGCTCTCACACAACGAGAGAACCAAGGCAGATTGGCCCCTCACTCGAGGGGCCGTTTTTTTGTGCTGCGCGCACCCACCACAAAACCTTGTCATTCCTAGCGAAGTGAAACGAAGCCGAGGAACCTGCGGTTTCTCCCGCTCGGCGACAAAACCGCGCATCCATCCTTCGCGCGCAATTTGCGCGAAGAATGGGAAGGAACGAACACAACCCCAGGATTCATCGTGCAAGCGCGCAATGCTTTTTGCACACCGGCAAAAGGGTAAACTCGAACCAGTCTCCTCATGCCCCCAGCCGGTCCATCTCTGAGCAATCCCGCCCAAATCCTCGCCACCATCTTCGGCTTCCCAACCTTCCGCATCAACCAGCAGGAGGTTTGCGAGGCCGCCATTGCTGGTCGGGATCTCCTGCTGGTCATGCCCACAGGCTCGGGCAAGTCTCTCTGCTACCAGCTGCCGGCCCTTGTCCGTGGAGGCACGGCCCTGGTCATCAGTCCGCTCATCGCGCTCATGGAGGACCAGTCCTCTCGGCTCACCGCCCTCGGCCTCCGCGCCGGACGCATCCACTCCGGCCTCGACCGCGACGCCTCACGCGCCGTCTGCCGCCAGTACCTCGATGGCCAGCTCCAGTTCTTCTTCCTCGCCCCCGAACGCCTCCGGGTCCCCGGCTTCATCGACATGCTCGCCAAACGCAAACCAACCCTGATCGCCATCGACGAAGCTCACTGTATCTCGCAGTGGGGGCATGACTTTCGCCCCGACTACCGCATGCTCCGCCAGCACATTGCCACCCTGCGGCCAGCATCCGTAGTCGCGCTCACCGCCACAGCCACGCCCGTAGTCCAGAACGATATCGTCGATCAGCTCGGCCTCGCCCAAGCCGCCCGCTTCATCCATGGCTTCCGCCGCGACAACCTCGCCATCGAAGCCGTCGAAATTTCAAAGCCGCGTCGCGCCCAGTTCGCGCTGGAGCTGCTTCAATCGCGCCACCGCCGCCCCGCCATCGTCTACGCCCCTACCCGCAAAGAGGCCGAAGCAACCGCCGCAGAGCTGGCCAGCGCCTTCCCCAGTGCCGCCTATCACGCCGGGCTCGACCCGCAGACGCGTGAGCGCATCCAGCGCGACTTCCTCGACGGACGCCTTGAGGTCATCATCGCCACCATCGCCTTTGGAATGGGCATCGACAAGCCCGACGTGCGCACCGTCATCCACACCGCGCTGCCCAGCAGTCTCGAAGGCTATTACCAGGAGATAGGCCGCGCCGGCCGCGACGGCCAACCCAGCCGCGCTATTCTGATGCACTCCTACGCCGACCGCCGCACCCACGACTTCTTCCACCAGCGCGACTACCCCGACCTGGCCATCCTCGACCGCATCGTCCGCAAGCTGGGCGCAAACTCCCGTCAAGCACCCTGCCATGCGGATGACCTGCGCGACAGCCTCGAAATAGATGCCGACGTCTTCTCCCGTGCGCTTGAAAAGCTCTCTGCTCATGGAGGAGCATCCGTCGATTACGAAGGCAATATCACTGCGGGCAGCCGCGAGTGGCGAGCCTCCTACGCCATGCAGAGCAGCCTGCGCCAGCAGCAGTTGGGAAAGGTAATGCGCTTTGCCGAAGGCGGACAATGCCGCATGGGTGCGCTGATTGAGCACTTCGGCGACGTGGATGACGCCAGCCGCCGCTGCGGGCTCTGCGACTTCTGTGCGCCCGCTGACGCCATCGCCCAGGTCTTCCGCCCTCTCACCGACGACGAAAAGCAGACGGTGCTCGCCATCGCGCGAGCGCTGCGTCCGCTGCAGGGAATGTCAACCGGGAAGCTGCATAAACAGCTCTTTCCGCGCGATCAGATGCTCCGCGACGACTTTGAGGCCGTACTCCTGGCCATGACGCGCGGCGGCTACGCCACACTCGAAGACGCGGAGTTCGAAAAAGACGGCCGCACCCTCGCCTACCGTAAAGTAAGCCTCACCGAAGAAGGAGAAGATCTCTTCAACACCAGCAATCTCCGCCTCTTCATTCCCGACGCAGCCGAACCCTCAGCCGCACAAAAGCACGCACCACAGTCCGGAAAGCCCAAAGCAGGGAAGTCAGGTAAAGGTAGTCCGCAACCAGAGTCGAAGCTGACTCCATCCGAGCTCGATCTTGAGCAGCAGTTAAAGGCGTGGCGTCTCGAAGAAGCAAAGAAGAACAATTTCCCAGCCTTTCGCATCTTCGGAGACAAAACCCTGCGGGCCATCGTCCTCGACCGCCCCAAGACCATGGAAGACCTGCTCCAAGTCAACGGAATAGGCCCGGAGAAGGCCGCAAAGTTCGGAGCAAGCATCTGCGCAATCTGCGCCGCTATGTGACTGAGAGGATTGGAGGCGCGGGTCGGGATCGAACCGACGCATAAAGGTTTTGCAGACCTCTCCCTTACCACTTGGGTACCGCGCCTTGAACATGTCATCTTAATTCAGGCAGGGATGGAAAAACCAGTCAAAGCCACACGCAAAACGACAAACAGGTTCGGCTGACTGGAGCGGGAGACGGGACTTGAACCCGCGACCCTCGCCTTGGCAAGGCGATGCTCTACCACTGAGCTACTCCCGCTTGGTACTCACTGAGTATATCGGCTGCCCGCACGCAAGGTCAACGAAGCCCGTGCTCTACCAACTGTGCGCTGCAACCGTGCCCTTGCCGGCTTCAATGCCCGTAATTCCGCCGTCGCGCATATGCAGAATGCGGTCCCCGATCGCCGCCGCTTCGGGGTTGTGGGTAATCATCAACACCGTCTGTTTGAACTCGCGGTTGGAGCGCTGCAGCATCTCCAGTACGATGTCGGAATTGTGCGTGTCCAGGTTGCCCGTCGGCTCGTCCGCCAGCACAATCGCAGGCCGCGTAATCAGTGCTCGCGCAATCGCGACCCGTTGCTGCTCGCCGCCGGAGAGTTCCGAGGGCCTGTGGTCGAGTCGCCCTGAAATGCTCAACAGCTCCGTCAGATGAGTCAGATACGCCTTATCCAGCGGCCCGCTCTGTCCGGAAATCTCGTAAGCGATCTCAATATTCGCGCGCGCCGAAAGTGTTGGCAGCAGGTTGAACTTCTGAAAGATAAAGCCGATCTTCGACTTACGCATCTTGGTGCGTTCCGCATCGTTGAGCGTGGCAAAGTCTACGCCATCAATTTCAATCTTGCCTGAACTGGCGCGCGTAAGGCCGCCCAGCAGGTAAAACAGTGTGGATTTTCCGCTGCCCGAGGGCCCGACAAGACTCACAAACTCGCCCGGCTCTACGGAAAAGGAAACATCACAGAGAGCCGGCACTTCGATCTTGCCGCTGCGGTAAATTTTGCCAAGCTGTTCGGCGCGGATAATAGGCTGCACCAGCTTATTGTAACTGCCGCGCGCTCTTTAGGAGGCTGCAGCCGGCTGCGTTCCGCCCGCATAAGCTACGCCGTATTCGCCTTCAAACGCCGGGCGAACCACAACCTTCTTCGGCCCGCGCTTGCGTGCAATCATCACGCGAATGCGCTCCAGCATCTCCACCGGAGAGCACGCGCCTTTCGGCAGAAACGCATCCGCGTGGCACGCCCGGTCAAACGCTTTCACCGTTCCGCTCAACAGCATCATCGGGATCTCCGGAGCAATACTCTTCATGCAATGCACCATCTCGTTGCCGTCCATCTGCGGCATAATCAGGTCGCCCAGCACCAGGTCAACTCCGCCGTTGCGGAAAACCTCGATTGCGTCATGCGCCGAGACAGCCGTTAACACGCGGTAGCCTCGTGTTTCCAGTAGAAATTTGCGAACGGCAAGCGCCTGCTCGTTATCGTCAACACATAGGATGGTCTTCTTGGGCCTCATGGCTTCCTTGCTGCCTCGCATGCACGCGAAGCTGTATCTCGCGGGCACCAATGTGCGTGCCACGCAGGGGTTTCTGTTGCCCGCATCCTGGCTCTCCTCGGCCCCAAAAGGGAATACGGCTCCTGCCACGCGGACAGTGCAGCGGGGAACCAGCTGCGCACGCAACCACGCGGAGCCGCGATCCGGTTCGAACCAGGATGCGGAGAGCAAAGAAGCTCCGGCTATGTTTGCCTGCGCCACAACTGCTTCCCGCAAACTCTCGGGGAATTCCCGAAGGATGGCAGCTAGCAGAGAGAGCACATAGCAAGCGCTTCTCGCTCTAACTCAAATTGTGTTTTTCAATCGGCGAAAGTGTGTTCAATCTTCCTGAACGCTTGCCAAGAGTACGAACAGGCAGGGTCCGTGTAAACAGGGAATATCAGGCGAAGAAGGCGAAAAGTTTCCTCTCGCGCTTCCACCGTGTTGCGCGCAAGCCCCGTCAACATTGGCGATTACTATCCACGCCCCTGTTGAAACTGTGTGCATCATGCAAGGAAAAGGCGTCCTTTTGCAACAGGAACAGTGCTGCCTCCAACGCGAACTTCGCCTACTTTTCCGTTTGAGAAATTTGCAGAAATGTAAAGATCGCTCGGGCGCCGCATCTCAATGCCCTGGCGAAGGTGCAACCGTTCTCCCGACGGCCAAAGTCCATGCCGGACCAGGTAAGAGATCGCACATCCGGCAGCAGAGCCGGTGGCCGGATCTTCACCGTTGTAGAACTGCATGCGCGCGCGCCACACTCCGCCGCCCTCCGGCGCGAGCGCGTAAAAGAACTTCGCATCCGAGCCGCGAAGATATTTCTCACTTGCTGCTGCATCGATTCTCAATCGCGACAGTGCCTCCACCGATCGCAGCACGGTAATGCAGAAAGCCATGCCCGTCGAAACTGTCTGCGGAGCCGGCTCCGCTATATCTTCCGCATGCACGCCCAGCACCGCCGCAATTGCCGCGGCATCATGCGCCGATCCAAACGCCGGGTCAAGCTGCCGCATCTCGCCGTACGTAGCTTGCCCCTGGGCATCCTCTCTTGCTGGAAACCTCACCTCGACCTGCCCTGCGTTCAAGTCGAGCGCAATGACCTCTGCATCGGCATACTCCGGAAGCTCCCGGCGGATTGTAGCTGCGGTTCCCAGCGTAGGATGCCCGGCAAAGGGCAGTTCTTCCTGGGTCGTAAAGATGCGCACCCGCACGCCCCGTTCTCGTTCAACGTTCTTCTCGCGCCGTTGCACAAAGGTCGTCTCCGACAAGTTCATTTCGCGTGCAATGGCCTGCATCGCGTCGTCCGTCAAACCTGCCGCATCCAGAAACACCGCAAGCTGGTTGCCCTCAAGGGGCCTCTCCGTGAATACGTCACACAGTCGATATTCAAATTCGCGCATGGCTGTAGTTTCTCAAAAAATCCGCCCATCAACTTTCTTGCACAACCCGCTCAGGCAGCATGTATCGTATTTGCATGAGTCATATGCAGGTCGTGCGGGCCCGCCGATGTTACGCCCTTTTGTTTAGCGCGCTGTTTCTCACCGCTTCTTGTTTTCCCGCCTTTGCTCAGGCTGATCAGAAGTCCGATAGCAGTAAGCCGGCAGAGAAAGCCGCAGATAACTCAGCCGACAAAATGAAGCTGCCGCCGCTGCCGCCCGACGCGCATGTGCAGCAGACGATGGACCTGAACGGTAAGACGCTGCATTACACCGTCACCGTCGGCACACTGCCTGTCCGCAACAGCGACGGCAAGGAAACTGGTGAGGTCGTCTACACCGCTTACACTGTTGATGAACCAAACCGCCCCGTCACCTTCGCGGTCAATGGCGGCCCAGGTGCTTCTTCTGTCTATCTCAACTTTGGAGCCATCGGTCCCAAGCATCTCAACGTCGGCAATGAAGGTGACAGCCCCTCCGATCCGCCCACGCTCGCCGACAATCCCGGAACCTGGCTTGACTTTACCGATCTCGTCTTCATCGACCCCATCGGAACCGGATTCAGCCGCTCTCTCGTCCCCGATGATCAGGCGAAGAAGCTCTTCTACAGCACCGTGCCCGACATCGAATATCTCTCCCGCGTGATCTACGATTGGCTGGTTAAAAATGACCGCCTCGACTCGCGCAAATATCTTGTAGGAGAGAGCTACGGCGGCTTCCGCGGCCCACGCATTACCTACTATCTGCAATCGCAGCTCGGCGTGGCCATGAACGGAGTCGTCCTGGTATCGCCCTACCTCAATCCCACGCTTGAGCAGAACGGAAACCTCTCGCCCATACCCTGGATGGTTACGCTGCCCTCCATTACTGCCGCGCATCTTGAGCGCGAGAAGCAGCTCACGCCGCAGGCCATGGCCGATGTCATCTCCTACACGCTCGGTACCTACGCAACCACGTTGCTCAAAGGAAACGCGGACCCCGCCGCTACGCAGGCCATGATCAAGCAGGTGACCGAGATGACTGGGCTCGATCCTGAGTTCGTCAAATATTCCGGCGGACGCCTCGAAACCGGAGCCTACCTGCGCGAGGTATGGCGTGAGCAAGGCAAGCTAGGCTCGGTTTACGACTCCAACGTCACCTCCTACGATCCCTTCCCGTATTCGCCTGAACAGGAGGCGAACGATCCCATCCTCGCCAGCATCATCGCGCCAACCACAACCGCCATGGTGAACTTCGTTACCCAGACCGTTGGCTGGAAGGTCGATGCCCGTTACAACGCGCTCTCTTATAGGGTCAACGAGCTCTGGGACGGCGGCACTGAACTGCGCAAGGGTTCCGTCGAGCAGCTCAGGCAGGCGGTAGCGGCTGATCCCAAGCTGCGAGTCACCATCGCCCATGGATGGAATGATCTTTCCTGCCCGTTCATGGGATCGCTGCTTACCGTCAACCAAATGCCCATCATGGGAGACCCAACCCGCGTCCAGGTCCACGAATATCCCGGCGGCCACATGTTCTATACCCGCGAATCCAGCCGCGAGGCGCTGAAGAAGGACGTAGAGCAGATGTACAGCCTTCATTAGGATTAGAAAGAAAAGCCGGATGTTCACCATCCGGCCTTTCTGCATGCCCAATTGACACAGCTTCAACCCCGTTCTATCCTCGAATCAGAATGAAGCCATTCGCTCCAACCTGTATGTGTCTGTGCTGCTGCTGTCGCTGCGGCCTCATGCGGGTGTGTTCCTAGAGCGAAGTCGAAATACCAAGCGCACTAGCCCACCCGCAGAGAACCTGCCGAGGTGGGTTTTCAGTTTTATAACGATTTCTTCCACCAAAACGATTGGGATCTACGAAAGAGGCAAATCAATATGTCACTCCGTATTAATGATGTAGCGCCTGACTTCACCGCAGAGACTACTCAGGGAACCATCCACTTTCACGAGTGGATCGGCGACAACTGGGCCGTGTTCTTCTCGCACCCCAAGGACTTCACCCCTGTCTGCACCACCGAGTTGGGTTCGATGGCCGTTCTCTACGACGATTTCGCCAAGCGCGGCACCAAGATTCTCGCCATCAGCGTGGACCCGGTTGAAGACCACAAACGCTGGACGACGGACATCCAGGACGTGTGCGGAAGCGCGGTGAAGTACCCCATCATCGGCGACCCCCAACTGAAGGTTGCCAAGCTTTATGACATGCTTGCCGCCGACGCGGGCGAAACCTCGGAAGGCCGCACGCCCGCTCTGAACGCGCCGGTGCGCAACGTCTTCATCATCGGGTCGGACAAGCGCATCAAGCTCATCCTCATCTACCCCATGTCCGCTGGCCGCAATTTCCAGGAGATTCTACGCGCGCTGGATGCGATCCAACTCACGGCGAAGCACCCGGTATCGACCCCGGCGAACTGGAAGCAAGGCGGAGACATCATCATCAGCGGAGCCGTCTCCAACGAAGAAGCCGACAAGCTCTTCCCTGGCTACAAGACAGTCAAGCCGTATCTGCGCACCGCTGCGCAGCCGAAGTAAGCAGTTCTTTCAGCAGGTTTCCGCCGCGTCGCTCTGGCGCGGCGGACAAGGGCACCGGTGGCGAAGTGGCTAACGCGCTGGTCTGCAAAACCAGTATTCGCGGGTTCAATTCCCGCCCGGTGCTCCAAAGAATCAATGATTTAAGTCGATATTCAAGCCTTAACAACACCATCAAACATCATTTAAGATGAACTGCTCTCAAAACCACACACGAGGTTGAGAAGTGCCCGAAGACTTGTGGAGAGTGATCTCGCTGCATCAACACTGCTTAGCTTCTGGATGAGTGATTTGGGCTGTTATCACCAACGGACATTCAAGTGTGTCTATAAAGCAGGCACATTGGTAAACATAAGCCGACCCACAGATCGGTATTCGTTGATGCAACAAGAGCCTGCACCCAACAACGGTGCAACCTTTTCAAGAGCATACAACCGATAAATGCACTGAAGGGTTGCGTTCTTAGAAGAAAATGTGTTGCTCTGGGCACTCTTGTGAATCCATACCAGCCTTCGACTCGATTCGTTCCCGATTTGCGAATATTGTCCAACAGATGGTCTCGAATTGTTAAATATGAGTCTTAGCCTTTTCGGCTTCAGCTTCGGTGAATAATGGTTGGTTTCATCCATTGTCGAAGTCTCTTTTGGGCGGTCCGGGTGCGCTAAAAAATCTATAAGCTCCGATTTGCTTTCCACAACCCAATGAGCGCATACTTCTCCGCTATCTAGTGGAAGTCTCAGTTGAGACCTATCCCTTCCCGTTGGAATTCGTTGAGGACCTCGTAACACTCTTGGCAAAAAGAGAGGCGGGTTCCATGAAAGATAAGCGCGACCAGACAATTCATGAACGTGATAAGCGTCAGCAGGAGACGCGCCGGGGAGACGAGCGCGAACGTCCTCCTCGGCAGCGCGGCACCGGCTACGGAAGAGAAAGAGCGATCTATGAGGAGTACCTGGCCCGCCGGTGGCAGGGAAGCGATCCGCCGACGCCGCAAGCTTACGCACGAGCGCTCAGGCAGTGGCGTCAGTTGCCTGGAGCGGTAGGGACAACGGCCACCGACCTGGGAACGATTCCGGATTCACATCCCGTCGATAACTCGAAGCACTCGTCGCACAAGCAGGCGCATA
>JBARHV010000366.1:0-58957 GCA_049799415.1 Silvibacterium sp. | reverse complement strand
GTTAAACACTCTAGCATATGACCAGCGATGTCGAAAAGAAAATTATGTATCAATTGAATTATCCAAATATGGAGCACTTAGCGAGGCTGCGGAACCGAATGCGCGCCAAAAACCATAAGCGTCGATTAAGCGGCACGTAGAAGAGTTTCAGTTAATTTCAAATATGGAATAAAGTTTTCCCTAACGTATTTATTTTGATCGAATACTGTGGCGCATTCAGAAATGCAGATTCGAAATGAGTTCGTCGACGATTCTTTTCGAGCAAGTAGGCTCGCATTGCCAGACCTGCATGTGCAGCTGTCGCAGGCCGATTGCTGGGCCGGCAACAAGGGAGGTCAGGGGAAGGTTTTGGTAATGTTGCAGAAGCTTCATAACTCTGCTTCCGTTGCTCTGTCAGGGCTGGGCGGCAGCGAGAGAGTGACACCGTAGCAACTCGACCCACACGCGGGTCCATGAGTTCGCCCGCCGCCGGCGATCGGCGATGGAGATCTCAATCAGAAACCGGGAGATCCAGTATGCAATGGAGAGCGCTGTTTTCGGGAACACTTACAGCCATACTGTGTGCAAGCATGGCAGCGATGGCGCAGGGGCAGGCGTCGTCCGCGCCGGAGAGCATCAGGATTGACTGGAGCAAAGTGCTGCGGGTTTCGAAATCGACGCCGACGCTGCAGGTGGTGACCAACCCGATGCTGAATCCGGGTTCGCCGATTCACGACGGCGCGTTCTCCGCGCTCCAAGCGCTGGGCGCAGATTATGTGCGCTATGTTCCATGGCTACCGTACCCGAAGGTCGCGGTGGCCGAGTTACAGCCGCCGACGGCCGATCATACCTCATGGGACTTTACGTATATCGACCCGATTACTAAGGACTTTCTCGCGGCGACTGAGGGACATTCGACCGTCATTAATTTCAGCACAATTCCGGCGTGGATGTTCAAAACGGAGAGACCGGTGACTTATCCGGCAGATCCGAACCAGGTGTTCTGGGATTACACACAGGGCACGGAGTTGCGCGATCCGAGCGGCAGGGAGTTAGGTGATTACTACGCGCGGCTGGTTAGCTGGTATACGAAGGGCGGATTCACGGATGAAAATGGGAAGCGGCACCAGTCCGGTTATCATTATCACTTTCCCTACTGGGAAATCCTGAATGAGGTGGATTTCGAGCATCAAACAACGCCAGAACAATACACACGCAGGTATGACGCTATTGTTTCCGCGATTCATCGTGTAAGTCCAGAGACGAAGTTTGTGGGGTTGGCGCTGGCTCAGCCCGGCGGAAATCCGAACTACTTCGAGTACTTTTTGAACCGGGCAAATCATCAGCCGGGGATTCCACTGGACTTTATCTCGTTTCACTTCTACGCTACGCCGGCGATGGGCGAGGGTCCGGAGAACTGGCAACACACGTTCTTCGATCAGGCAGACGGATTCCTGACGACAACGCGGTTCATCCTGGCCATTCGGGACCGGCTGTCGCCGGAAACTAAGATCGACACGGACGAGCTGGGTGTAATTCTGCCGACGGATGGGTTGGAGATTAACGCCCGCAAAGTATTGCCGGATCACATTCCACATATCTATTGGAATGCCGCCGGAGCGCTGTATGCTTACCTCTTCGTTGAACTGTCGAAGATGGGCGTGGACGTAATCGGCGAATCGCAGCTGGTGGGGTTCCCGTCACAGTTCCCCAGCGTATCGATGATCGACTATAACAACGCGAAACCGAATGCACGTTATTGGGTGCTGAAGCTAATCCTGGATAACTTCCACGCCGGCGACCGAATGGTGATGCCGGAGGACGGTTCCGGCGATGGGGTCAGGCCGTTGGTGCAGGGTTTTGTGACGCCGCAGGGACGCAAAATTCTGTTGGTGAATAAGTCGAACGAAGAAGAAACGGTGGCGGTACCTGCAGATTTTGCGCATGCGGAGTTTGCCACCGTCGATGCAGCCACGGGCGACGATGCGCCGCGCACCGGCACGCTCAGCGAAACGAAGTTGACGCTGGCGCCCTTTGCGGTGACGGTCCTGAAGGCGGAATAGAGAGGCACGATGGGAGGGAAAGTTCTCCGAATGGGGCTGTGCGGCATCGGGCTCGATGCCTACTGGCCGCAGTTTCCGGGATTGCGCGAGCAACTGGAGGACTACCTTGCGAACGCGCAGGCGCGGCTGGAGCGGCTGGGCGCGCAGATCGAGCCGCTGGGCTTAGTGGATAGTCCGCAGCGCAGCCGCGAAGCCGGCCATGCCTGTCGCCGCGCGGACGTGGATGTTCTATTTCTCTACGTGACGACCTACGCGCTGTCGAGCACGGTTCTGCCGCTGGTTCAGCGGGCGCGAGTGCCCGTAATCGTGCTGAACCTGCAGCCGAGCGCGGCGATCGACTACCAGGCCTTTAATCACCTGCCGAACCGCACGGCGATGATCGGAGCATGGCTGGCATGGTGCTCAGTGTGTCCAGTGCCGGAAATTGCCAATGTGTTGCGGCGGGCGCGTCTGCCGTTCCACCAGGTGACGGGGGCTCTGAACGATGAGAGGACCTGGCAGGAGATTGAGGAGTGGGTAGCCGCGGCGCAGGTGAGATCCGCACTGGCAGAAAACCGGCTGGGATTACTGGGTCACTATTACGGGGGGATGCTTGACGTGGCGACGGACATCACGCAGGTGTGCGTCACGTTCGGCAGTCATATCGAGATGCTGGAAGCCGATGAGCTGAGCGCGCTACGCCTGGACGTCACGAAGGAGGCGATTGCGGAGCGGGTGCGGGATTTCGAGCAACATTTCGATGTGCAGCCGGACTGCCCACGCGAAGAATTGACACGCGCTGCCCGAACCTCGCTTGCGTTGGACCGACTTGTCGAGGAACATGATCTACATTCGCTGGCGTACTACTACAAAGGCAGCGGCGTTGAGGCGAATGAAGACACGATGAGCTCTATCATCCTCGGGATGTCGCTCCTCACCGCTCGCCACATTCCAGTGGCCGGCGAATACGAGGTGAAGAACGCGATTGCGATGAAGATCATGGATTGCTTCGGGGCGGGCGGCTCCTTCACGGAGTATTATGCGCTGGATTTGACGGACGATATTGTCCTGATGGGCCACGATGGGCCCGGGCACATTGCGATTGCGGAGGGCAAGACGCGCGTGAGGCCGCTTGATGTGTATCACGGCAAGGTGGGCCGCGGTCTATCGGTGGAGATGTCGGTGCGATATGGTCCGGTTACACTGCTCTCGGTCGTTGAAGATCGTGAATGTGGATTCCGGCTGCTGGTTGCAGAAGGGGCGTCAGAGGCGGGACCTGTACTGGCCATTGGAAACACCAACAGCCGCTATCGCTTCCCTATTGGAGCGCGGCAGTTTGTGGAGAAGTGGAGCGAGCAGGGCCCCGCGCATCATTGCGCTGTAGGCGTGGGGCATCTTGCCGGACGTATCGGCAAGCTTGGCCGCCTGCTCGAGATTCCCATCGTGCAGATTTGCTGACCGCCCTGGCGCGATGTCCTTTTCCTGAACCAGTCATTCGGGATGCGTCACGCCAGGTTCCCGGCACGGAAGTCTGGCGGCTCGGGCAATAGCATCATGGATGGGCGACCTCAGAAGCCGCCGCATCCGACACGATCTCGAGATGGAGAGTCTGCGTGCCGGAGCGCAGCGCATACCTGTGGTTTTCCCAAAGCAGATTGCCGTCCAGACCGGGCGGCAGTGAGATCGTTGCCGTCCAACTCGCGCCTTCCAGTTTGTAGGATGTTTGGATCAGACCGCCTGCGTGTGGCATAGAAGCGTCGAGGTGATGGAGTCCGCGGAGATGCGGCTCAATGCGGACCTTCCGGAATCCGGGGGCGGCGGGGTGGATGCCGGCTACGATGGTGAGCAGGTCGTAATTGGGGCTGGCGCTCCAAGCGTGACAGTCGGAGCGCGTCGGCTCCGGCATCTCGGCCCAAGTGCTTAGTCCAAGACGGAGCATTTTATACCAGGGTCCTAACTGGTCGAGATATGAGTCGGCTAATCCGGCGTGTTCCATCGCCCGGCTGAGATAGAAGCGGAAGTAGTAACTCGGGATAGAGATCGGAGGCACTGGTTTGCCGGCCATAATCGTTGGCATGTGGTCATTCGAGGCGAGCAACCGGCGGAGGATGGACGCCTGCTGATCACGGGGAGCCACATCGAGCCAGACTGCAAGAATATTTGCCTCCTGGCTGTAGGTTTTTCTGGCCGGAGTATCGGCGTAGAGACCGTATTTGGGATCCCAATTCTCCCGGTTCAGGGCCTCGGCTGCTTTGCGGATGATCGCATTGTACTTCTGTGCGCGCTCCTTACTTCCGTAAAGAGACTCCATCTGAGCGGCGTCGTGCAGCGCCTCGATGAACTGCAGGGTCAGGAAGGAGGAGCCACCATCATTCTCCTGCGGTGGTACACCATCGCGATAGTCGCCGGTCCAGTCGCCGAATTCCCACCACGGCATTTTCTCCAGAAGTCCGTCGGGACGCAGCCGCGCGGTGAACCAGTCGAGCACGGGGCGAGTGTGAGGCAGCGTCTCCTTCACGAGGGACAGATCGTCGACGTACATCCAGTAGTCGTGGACCATGCCGACCCAGAGCAGTGAAAAAGGTGGAATGAACTGCGGGAGGCCCGAGGGATAACGACTTTGGGTAATACCCTCGGGGATGCGCGAGTCATCGATGTTGACGATGGCCTGGCGGGCGAGGCGGCTGTCTCCGGAAACGGCGTAAGAGATGAGCGCCTGGATACGGGTGTCGCCAATATACTGCAACTGCTCCCAGTAGGGCGCATCCATATAGGTTTCGTGCGCGCAGAGGCGGGCGGTGCGCCAGCCCGTCTGCCATAGCTGATCCAGTTCCGGAATGTCGCCGCTGATAGCGGCCTTTGCGTTGAAGGGATACGCGGAGAACCAGGCGCGCATAGCGTCGAGCCGCAGGGGAACGGCTTTTGTGGTGACGTCGATCTGGAGATAACGCCAGGTGCGCCACCAGAGCGGCTGGAAGCTGCGATCGTCGCTCCCGCCTGCAATGAATTCATCGGAGATGCCTTCGATATGCCGACCTTCAATTTGATTGCGATTGCCTTTGTCACCGTGCGCGTCGTAAAGCGCTTCAGCATACGTTAAGGTTATTTTGGCGTCGCGTCCGCCGTTGACCGTCAGCTCTGGATAAGCTGTCTGCAGCACGCGGTGATCCAGCAATAGCGTGACGTGCGTGTTCGCCGGAATCTCGAGCGGAGCGTCCGGAAATGCCGGCATCGAGGGCAATCCTTCGACGCGCACCGGCACTCCGGCATCAACCAGCCGATGCTCCATAGGCGGAAGCGGATCCTGGACTAACTCCCAACGATTGTCGGCATCCTGCGCCTGGCGCATGGCGGCGCGGCCGACGCGTTCCGGTGTTTCCCATCCGGGGCCGTCGTCGCGGGGCTGATCCCAGTTCCAATCGAGTACGCGGCCGTCAATCTTCTCGGCAGGACCGGCGGCATAGTAGCCCTGGACGCCCTCATGGCCGAGAGCAGCGCGTCCTGGTTCCTGACGAACGCGCCAGCCGGTGCCCGTGTTCACGGCTGCTTCGACGCCGGTGTCACCCTGCATCAGGAAGCCGGTGCGATTGCTCATCTGCGCGACCGGTGCGAGCTCGCCAAAGTTCCACACAACGGCTGCAATCGTGTTTTCGCCGGGGTGTAGCAGCGGCGCCAGGTCGACCGTCTCAAAGCGCCAATGGAAGAGATCGCCGCGCGCCGGACCTTCGGCGGCGTACTGGCCGTTGACATGCAGCACGTAGCGGTTGTCTGCGCTGACGTGAACCCAATAATGCCCGGGCACCGTCGCCAGCATCAGCTCTTTGCGGAAATAGAAGACGCCGGGCGCCTGAGGCAATGCTGTGCGGCTGGCGATCCAGAAGGCCGGCCACTGGGCCGCGATCAGATCGCGGTGGAGCGGGCGCGCGGTTTGCGCCGCAGCCGAGAGCATGCAACAACTCAGCAGGACAACCAGCGAAATTCGCAGCATGGCGAACAGGGTAACAGAGAATCAAGGCATGTAAAAAACTTCCTGCATCATGGGGAGGCGCTCGCCAGGCCGCGTCTCATCCATCGGGGCGAAATAGGCCCCCATAGCCTGCTGCCATCGCGTGTTAATGGGGTCGCTCTCAATCTTGCGCCATGTGGTCTCGAAATCCTGCTCGACCCGCATCGAAAGAAACAGAAGTTCGTCGCGCCTAAAGATTGAGTACTCAGAGATGCCCGCCCTCTTCAGCAACAGCAGCATCTCCGGCCACACCTGGCGGTGGGCCTGATCATAGTCGGGACCAACACCCGGCTTCAGCCGTAATAGAAAAGTGACTCGCTGCATGGTGATCTCCCTGGCTGCGCGTTAGAAGAAGGACCTATCCCGATGAGCGTGAAAGGCCCCGGAATCCCTGGCGCTGGCGGTTGCAAATTGTTCATGTTCTCCGGACTTTTTCGCGTCCGAGTCATAAAGAAACATTGTCGGATTACTGACTTTGCTCGCGCTATCGTGGTCTACATTGTCACCCCGTGGCCGTCGTAGGGCAATCTCATAGTGTCGATTTTCCGTGTGATTCGACGTGACCTACCCCGTGACCAACGGACCTGAATAGACCCTCATGAAACCTCACAGACCGAACGCGCCGGATGAGTGAAGACGATGAGAATAGTGGGATTTCAGCGGAAGAGGATGGTGCCAGAGAGGACTTAGAATCCGCAGACTCTAACAGGTCGTGGAGGTTCAAGTCCCCCTAAGCACTATGTAAACCTAGCCGTTGTTGCTGCTTTACTTTACAGACGCGCCTAGCGAGGTTGTATGAACTGTTCGTCAGATTAACGGTGAGTTCTTCTCTTTCCGCCGGGCCATCAGCGGTAAAACGAACAAAATTGCAAGCAGGGTTGTGATCATTCCGCCTACGACTACGCGGGCCAGAGGCTGCTGGGTCTGCGAGCCGATTTCAGTAGCGATGGCGGCAGGGAGCAGACCGAAACCCGCGGCCATGCAGGCCATGATTACGGGACGCATCTCATCGAGACAGCCTTTTGCGAGGCCGTGCACGGGGCCGTCTTCGCGCTGCGCCCTTCGGATTCCTTCAAGAAAGACGACCGCGCAGAGGGTTGCCACGCCTGTCAACGAGGTGAAGCCGACGGCCGCGGAGATGCTGAACGCAGTATGCGTGAGCCAGAGTGTAACTACACCTCCGATGGCCGCGAAGGGCAGCGTGGCCACGATGATGAAGGCGTCTTTCCAAGTACGGAACTGGATGTAGAGCAGTACCAGGATGATGGCTATGCTTACGGGGATGATCAGCGCCAATCGCTTTTGTTCTTTGCGGAGGCTGTCAAACTCGCCGGCCCAGGTGTAGTTGTAACCGGTGGGGAGTTTTACCTTGTCCGTCAACTGTTGCTGCAGATCCTGAATGGCGGAGGCGAGGTCGCGTCCGCGCACGCTGAATTTGATGGGGATGTAGCGGCGTCCGCCTTCGTGGTAGATCATGAAGGCTCCATTGCGGAGGGTGACGGTGGCAATAGCGCTAAGAGGAACCTGATTGCCGTCGGGAGTGGGTACGAGAATTCTTTCGATGGCCTCAGGCGTGGCGCGGAACTGCGGAGCGTAGCGAACGGAGAAGTCGAAGCGACGATCGCCGTCGATGATCTGTGTAACAGGTGCGCCGCCCACAGCAGCTTGCACGATGTTGTTTACGTCCTGTGCCTGGAGACCATAGCGCGCGGCTTTAGTGCGGTCAATGGAGACGAGCAGGCTGGGCTGGCCGGTCACGTCGAAGACGCCTACGTCGGTGATGCCGGGCACTTTCTGCATGATGTCCTGAATCTGATCGGCGATGTAGGTGAGTTCGTCGAAGTCGCTTCCGAAGAGCTTCAACGAATTCTCGCCCTTTACGCCAGACATAGCCTCTTCAACGTTGTCCTGGATGTTCTGCGAGAAGTTGAAGTCTACGCCGGGAAATTGCTCGAAGCTTTTCTGCATGGCCGCAATTAACGCGTCTTTGCTTTCGTGAAATTGCGGCCGCCATTGCGAGGGCGGTTTCAGGTCGACCAGAAATTCCGAGTTGTTGAAGGTGCTTACGTCGGTACCGTCGTCAGGCCGGCCCATTTGCGAGACGACTTGCGTGACTTCGGGATAGGAGCGCATTACGGCGCGCATCTGGTCCGTGAGTTTTTCCGACTGCTGAAAAGAGATGTCCTGCTGCATGGTGGCGCGAATCCAGAGATTGCCCTCTTCGAGCGCGGGCATGAATTCGCCGCCAATGGATTGGAAAATAACGATGGCAGCGACGAGCGAGACGAGCGCGATGGCCCAGGTGAGCTTGCTGAAACGGAGTGCGCGCACGAGCAGGCGATCATAGTGTTTGCGGAAAAAGCGGCTGAGCCAGGTGTCAGTCTTTTCCTTGTTGACCTGCTTGGGAACGGCAAATGATCCGAGTACGGGGGCGAAGACCAGCGCGAAGATCAGCGCGCCGGTGAGCGCGAAACCGTAAGTGACGGACATCGGCGCGAAGATTTTTCCGGGCACACCCTCCATGGTGAACAGAGGCAGGAAGGCGACAAGAATGATGAAAGTGGCGAAGAGAACGGGGCGGGCTGCATCGCCTACTCCTTCCATGATGAGCTCGCCCACGTCTTCGCCCTCGACGCGGCGTGAAATTTTCCGGTAGACGCTTTCGAGCACGACGATGGAGGCGTCGACGAGAATTCCGAAGTCGATAGCGCCGATGGAGATGAGGTTGGCGGAATGGTTCGTGAGTACCATCATGGCGAAGGCGAAGAGCACAGCAAAGGGGATGGTGATGGCAGCAATCGCAGTGATGCGCAGGTCTCCGAGCATGCTGAGGAGCACGAGCGTGACCAAAATGAGGCCGGTGATGATGATATGGCGCACGGTTCGCGTGGTGGTATCGATGAGTTTGGTGCGGTCGTAGATGGTGGAGATGTGCATGCCGGGCGGCAGCAGGTTTCCGGTATTGAGATCGTGAATCTTCGCCTTCAGCGCAGAGAGCGCGGGCAGGGACTCGCCGCCCTTTTGCAGCAGGACAATGCCTTCAACGATGTCGGGGTTCTCGTTGCGTCCGACAATACCGAGGCGTGGCTGGTGGCCCTCCTGGACTGTGGCAACATCGCTCAATAAGACGGGCGTACCGTTGCGTTCGGCGATGACGATGTTCATCATGTCGTCGAGCGTATGCAGCAGGCCAATGCCGCGCACGTTCACACTCTGGCTGCCGATGGTCATGTAGTTGCCGCCGGCGTTGGCATTGCTACTGGCCACGGCATTGACAACCTGCGTCATGGTGACACCCATGGCGAGCAATTTGTTGGGGTCAACTTCAGCCTGGTATTGACGGGTGGTCCCGCCGAACGTGGCTACGTCGATAATACCGGGCACTTGTTTCAACTCGCGCACAACGAGCCAGTCCTGCGTGGCTTTAAGTTCGTTGAGCGAGTAGCCGGGACCCGTGAGCTGGTAGCGATAGATTTCGCCAATGGGAGACTCAGGCGAGAGCTGCGGTTGCAGATTGTCAGGCAGATTGACTTCCTGCAGGCGGTTGAGCGCCTCCTGGCGGTCGGTGAAGTAGTCACTATCGAAAGAGAAGTAGAGCTTTACATCGCTAAGGCCGAAGATGCTGATCGAACGAATCTGATCGAGCTTGGGCGTGCCGTTGAGGCCGGTTTCAAGCGGGACGGTGACCTGCTGCTCCATCTCCTCGGCGGACCAAGAGGGGTTTTGCGTGATGAACTCAACCATGGGTGGCGAGGGATCGGGATAGGCCTCGATGTCGAGGCGTGTGAATGCGAAGATGCCAATGGCCAGCGACGCAATGAAGAGGATGAGGACAACATTACGGAAGCGAAGAAGCGTGCGAATGAAGGACTGCATCTTTATCCCCTATTCCTGGTTTCCGGCTTCACGCAGCAACTCGGCACCGGTGGAAACAACCCGGTCCCCATCTTGCAGGCCCTGCGTGACCTCATCGGTGGCGTCGTGGGTTTCGCTGAGGACGATATCGCGGCGAACAGGCTTGTTGTTGGCGTCCATCACGAAGACAAAAGTATCTTTGCCGTTTCGGATGACGGCAGTAGAGGGAACGACGATGGCGGTGCCCCTTTGATTTGTAACCGCGATGGTTGCGTACATATCCGGCTTTAGCTTGTAGCCGGGATTGGACAGGACGATGCGGACTTTGAGCGTGAGCGAGGTGGGATCGACGGAATCGGAGATGTTGCCGATGACGCCGTGCAGCACCATGCCGGGATATCCGGTGACGGTGACGGCAGCAGGCTGGCCTACTTTTATCGAGCTGAGATCGCGTGGATAGAGATCGCCGACAACCCAGACGGAGTTGATGTTGGCGATGGTGGCGATAGCATTGGCGTTGTCGAGGGAACGCTGCAATTCGCCCGTAGCGGTGCCGACGTCGAGAACGACTCCGGAGATGGGCGAGCGAAGTGGGATGGTATCAGATGTGGAGTTGACGTCAAAGCCGAGGATGGTGAGAGCCTGGCGAGCACGCTGCAGTTCTGCGTGGTCGGCGTCGTCGAGCGCCTCGAGATCGTCGTAGTCACGCTGTGCCATGACCTGGTGTTGCAACAGGTCTTTGGCGCGCTGGAGTTGCAGATCGGCGCGGGCGGCTTCAATCTTCGCCTTCTCGTAGTCGGAACGGGTCTGAGCGGCGTCGCTGCTCTGTAGCGTACCAATCTGCTCGCCCTTGCTGACCTGCTGGCCGGGGAGCACTTTCAACATGACGACGCGCCCGCTGATTGGCGGGTAGATGTGAACCACTTCCGTTGGATTTGCCATGATGCGCGCGGACAGCACAAGCTGGTTGCTCACGGCCTGCGGATGCACGGTGACGGTATCAATCACGTTTTGCGCAGCGGCGCTACTGTCTGCTGCGGTCGCGGGCTGCTGATGATTGCAGGCTGTGGTGAGAAGCAGGAATGCCGTTGGAAGCGCCAGAGCAAGCTGACGGTGAAGGATGGCAGGGATATTTGTAGTGCTCATGGCAGAATCTCCGTGGCAGCGGCGAAGCTGAGTTGATGAATGCTGAGCCAGACCTGCTGGTCGGCGTTGAGTGCGTCGAGGTTGATCTGCCGATAGTCGCGCAGCGCGTCGAGATAATCGAGCAGAGTGGCGCCGCCGTGGCGGTAGCTGTACTCGAGGTTTTCGCGCACCTGAGAGGCCTCGGCGAGATAGTGCGAATGATAGCGTTTAGCCTGATCGACAGCGGTCTGATAGCCGGCCCAGGCTTGATCCACGTCGTTGATGACCTGATTGCGGGCAGCGATCTCGGCGAAGCGACTGGATTCTGCTTCATACCGGGTTCGCTCCTTTTCACCCTGGTTGCGGTCGAAGATACGCAGCGGGATCGAGATCTGGAAACCGGCGGAGTTGTAGGTTGCGGAGCGGTCATACTCGCCGCCGATGGTCGGATCAACGGCGCCGTCAGCGTCGGCCATCTTTATGTTGGCCTGGGCCAGTTGCACAGACTGCATCGCGGCCTGATAGTCGGGTCGGGCGGCAAGCGCCTCCTGTTCCAGTTGCGGGAGGGGGGCGGTGAGATCGGGAGGATCGAGCGAGCCGGTGATGTCGAAGGCAGCATCTGGTTTCTGAATGCCAAGCAACAACTGAAGTTGATCGCTGGTCTGGGTAAGGTTGAGCTGAGCGGTGTCGTAGTCGGACTCGAACTCGGCCTGTTGCAGATCGATGCGCGCGAAGTCGGTCTGGCTTATGTCTCCATCCTTGAGCCGCGTCCGAGTCAGGTTGACGGTGTCGCGATAGCTGGAGAGATTGTTGCCGGCAATCTTCAGCGCAGCTTTGGCGGCGAGCATGCTGGTGAATGCATCTTTGACTTGCAGGATCGTTTGCCGAGTGGTGTCGTTGTACTGGCTTTCGGTTACGTCGGTGGTTGCATGAGCGACGTCGAGACGCCAACGCCGTTTTTGTCCGCGCTCGAAGAGGCGGCTGACGTTGGCGGAATAGGTATAAGGGTTGGCGGGATTGTTGGCGGGTAGGGTAATGTCGGAGCCGCCGAGCGTGAAACTGGGGTTTTGCCGCAAGCCGGCGGTGATTTCGCTGGCCCTGGTTGCGGAGACATGCTGCCGGGCCGCGATCAGGCTGGGATTTTTTGCGCGCGCCATGTCGATGGCCTGTTGCAGGGTCAATGGCGTGGCAGCAGTCTGTCCGAAAGCGGACATGACTGTTGCAGACAGCAATACGAGCGGGAAGCCGAGGCTTCGGAATCGGATATGTTTCATAAAACCACTTTCAGAAGAGCGGTCTAAAGGGCAGTCATTTTTATCGTGCCGGAATCTGCATAAAAATTGCGTAAAGTCCACCTCGAAAAGAGCAATTCGAGTGGTGCAGAGCCGAAAACAGCGATAAATGTGGAGAAGCTCGAGGGATTAGACGGCGGGAGGGGGACGTGTGCTGCGGATGCGGAGATATCTGACGCTGGGCGTTTCTTCTTCTGCGGGAAACGACAGCCATGCGTATGTCCGGCGCTGGGAAGAAGCGTCAAGAGTGACCAATCCCGCGGTTACGACGGAAACCGCATGCAGGGAAAAGTCCGCTATCGTTTGAAAAAAGTCGTTGGGCCGGGACAGGTGTTCGGATTCCGCTGGCATGATCTGGACATGGAGATCGTCAGTCAGGGAAATTACGGGAAGCAGAACGACGATGAGCAGAGCCAGCGCAACGAGCTGTATCGCTAAGCTGGAGCGCAGAGGATCGTCCGTCCAGCGTTTCCGGCGCAGAAGCCAGAAGCCGAGGAGCAGGCAAGAGAGCGCCAGCCACAGAAGATTGAAAAGCAGTTCCACTGTCTTTCACATTGTAAGCGATCCGGCGTGATCGCCGGATCTATGAGGCGCTGACTCCAAGCATCTGAAGCAAGGTTTGGGTTGCTTCAACGGCATCGTGGGACTTGAAGTCCGCACCGAGTTGCAATGCGGAGGCCTTTGGAGCCAGAGCACTCAGCTCTCTGATGACGGTCTCCGCCGAGAGCTGCGGCGTGCAGGGGCCGACGAGGATATAGTCCACGTGGTCGGTCCGCAGCAGGATTTTCGCGTCGCGGAATGAGCAGACCGTTCTCACATCAAAGCCGTGCTGCGCCAGCAAGGTTTGCACGAACATACACAAGTTCGGGGACTGATCGAAGACGAGTAACCGAGCTCCGCCTTTCCCATTGGCTGTTGGAGACGCGTGCCGATTCATGAAGGACAGGACCGCATCTTCATCCGTGGGATAGTACTTTAGAACGCCGGTGAGGTTGGTGAGATTGAGCAGATTTACGACGGGCGCGGACGGCGCGGCCAATCGAATGGCGCCGCCACACTTGTTGAGGCGCGTGGAGTGCCGCACCAGCAGCCCCAGCCCAATACTATCCAGGCGAGTGACCGCGCTCAGGTTCAATACGAAGCGGGGGCACTCACGCCCGCGCTGTTCGAGAGCGGCTTCGAGCGCCCTCTCTTCTTCGCCTGCGACAATGCGTCCCGTGCACTGAATCACATACACGTTGCCGCAGAATCGCGATTCCATTGTCAGCGACATGTCACCCTCGTTCCGCCTCCCTGCCTGCCGGCGGTTGGGCGTTCTGTGACAAGGTACTCTCTGCGACAGGCGTTGTGAACAGCTTTCGCCTAATGGCTTTATGGGTTCGAGAGCACCCAGGCGATAGTAGTCGAGCCGGTCTGACCAGATTCGACTTCGGCCTGGGCGGTGAGGGCGGTTTCGAGCGGGATCCAACTGGTGTCGAGTACGGCCTCTAAAATTTGTACCTCATACGCACCATTGAAGTTAAGCTCGCAGACTCCGATGCCGTCCTCGGACCGGATGGGCGGGCCGAAGACCCGGCAGGTGATGGGACGGGCGGCGTAGAGATCGCAGGCTCCGGTAGCGGGATCGAGCGCGGGGCAGGGCTCGTCGTTGGCGAATTCTTCGTACTGCGGGTCGGACTCGTCGAGCTGGCCGGTGATGGGGTTGCCGGGGAAGTTGGGGCGGAGGCGCTGGACGGATTCGGCGGCTCGGCGGCGGATGATGGCGGCTTTTTCGGGGGCTTCCCGGTCGAGGGCGGCGAGGCCTTCGCGGAGTCGGGCGGCGTCGAGTTGGGTGATGCTGAAAATGCCGATGCAGCATTGGGTGCAGCCGAGGCGGCAGTGGAGCCAGGGGCCAGAGCGTCGGGCAGCGTCGGCTGAGGCGGCGTCGATGATCTGGATGAGGCGCTGGTCGTCCGGATGGGTGGAGGGGTTCACGGGGTTCCTGGGTCTATTTTCTCCTCTTTTGGCTTGTGGCGGGCGTTATAGCTTTGGGTATAACGCGCTGCTGCAACCCCCTCTCCCAAATTTTGTCCCTTGCGTGCATGTGTCTCATTCTACCGGGCTTGCTGGATTGACTTTTTGTCTACTTGTTTGATTTCAGATGACTTCCGTGGATTCGATTGATTCGGTTCGGGTTTTGCTTTGCCATTTGATTTCGCGTGGCTTGCGGCTTTGTGATTGATTTTGTTGGGTTTCGCGCGTTGGCGGTGGAAAACCTCGTTGCTGTGAAATTCTCGGGACCTGGGCTGCTTTCTGTGTTTGCCCCTTTCTTTCAGGATAGCAATTTTGGAGGTAATTAAATGCATCTGGATGTTGTTGGATTCATTTGGTTTATGGCTCGTGGGGGCTTGACAGCGTGCTGGGTGGGTTGAGAAAGGTAGGTGGTGAGGCAGGGGGCTCGCTCGCTACGCCTGTCGGCTCCGCTCGAGCCTGCGGCAGCGAGGTGCGGCTCTTCGAGCCTAGCTTTTATCCCCGGGCTGAAGCCCGGGGCCTTCACCTTGTCTCACCGTTGCGAGGCTTCGTTTACGCTGCTTTGAGGTGCACGGTCAGGCGTTTTCCGAGGGCGGACAGGGCATCCGCAATGCGATCCACCTTGGTTGTGTGGCGCAACGTGGTGAGGCGGTTGATTTCCTGCTTCGAGGTGTTCATTCTCTTGGCGAGTTCTGCAGGCCGGACTCCCTGCTTCACCATTTCATTGAGCAGGAGGATTTTGAACGATTCGCTTACCGGCAGAGCGACCAGGCGTTCTCCGCGTTTTGGAGCGGACGGCATGGGAACCTCGCGACGGTCATCGAAATAAAACTCCATCGCGGTTTCGAGAGCGTTGTGGGCGTGCTTGAGCGCATCCTCCGCGTCTTCTCCCTGGGTGATCGCCTCGGGAATGTCGCGGAAGGTGACCACGAAACCGCCGTCCTTGTCTGCTTTCAGTTTTGCCGGGTATTGGAGCATCAGCGTTCCCCTTTGATTCCGAGTTGCTTTTTGATGGCTTCGACGGTTCCTGTCTTCAGATCTTTGCTGTGGGACGGGACCACGGTCTGTTTGCCGTTGAGCGTGACCCTGATATGGGAGCCTTTGCCTTTCTTCGTGTCGAAGGTGGCCCCCTTGTCTTTGAGCCAGCGCAGGAACTCGGAAGTCTTCACGGATTAAAGGTAAACAATAATGTTTACTTTGTCAATCTTAAAGAAACTCCGGTGAGCGCTATCCTGTTCCATCTGAGGTGGGGGAGCGGAGAGACGATTCGCTTCGCCTGTCGGCTGCGCTCGGGCCTGCGGCAGCGAGGTGCGGCTCTTCGAGCCGGATCTTTATCCCCGGGCTAAAGCCCGGGGCTTCCACCGGGCCTCGCTGGCGCGAGGCGTGAGGTTCTTCGTTTTCGCTTATGCAAAGCTGAGTAGTCCCGACACTGATTTGCTCTGGCGCGGTCCTAAATTGGTGAGGCGGGATTTGGTGAAGGTGGAGCAGGCGAGGATGCTTCGGGCGTATGAGGAGATCAATCCGGGTCGTGGGCGAGTTCGAATTGTTGAGCAGGTTGCTGGGAGGGTGGAGTTGAGAGCTTTGTTTTGAGAGCGTATTCCTACTCAAGTCGAATCGCACGATGATCTTAACGACACGCTGGTGTATCTGCTTTAGTGACCAGCGAATCAGGGGTTGGAGTTGCCGAAAATTCACTAGATTGAGGCATAGCCGATGTCACAATCCCAAGCTCTTCACGAATGATAAGTTTAATCGACTCCAACTTCAAAACGATGTTGTTGTGATGAGTCGAGTATGCTTCTTTCTTTTGTTTTTCGAGAATATCGGTTGTTGCATTTCGCAACATCGCCGATAACCCCTGTAGAGCGAGTCGAGTCTTGATCGACACAACAAGTTCCGCAACAAAGCTATCTCGCTCAAATCTACTTGAAGCTTCATTCCAGCCAGCAAGAGCGTCACTGAAGACTTTAGCCTCGTATATAGAGTTGCTACGATTCTCAATTTTTGTGCTGATTTTCATGACTGCCTGTTCAAAGTTGCTGATCGTACGGGCAAACTCAATGAGAATATCCCGTTTCAGTTCCCATTGCCGCTGCCGATTCCAAATCTGATCGTCAATCTTGCTTTCAATCTCCTTCGTCGTCTCCCTGAGCTGGCGCGTTTGTTCCTTGAGATCATTGAAGTCCTCTTTGGTCGCTAGGTTTTCACCCTTTTTCTTGAAGTAGGTGCCGAAAAAGCCGCCAAACCATGAGCCTATCAACGCAAGCGCGCCAATAGCGCTGGTCCCGATTATCCCCATAGCTTTTTCTCCAGGATTTACTCCACTTAGGATAAGCCCCTTTCAATGCAATTACTCAAGGCATTTGAAGTACGTCGTGTGCCTAGATCTTGTGGCCTCACCTCACCGGGCGATTTCGCATTCATTCCCAAGCGCGAGCCAATACGCCGCATCGAGGAAGTTCCAATCGAGCCGCCACGCGATTCTTCCGCAAGCTTGCACGGCTGTTGGTGAAAATGCAGGTTCCTCCGCTTCGCGTTGCTTCGGTCGGGTGACATCCATTGGGGTATTTTGCCGGTTGGGAAACCGCAGGTCCCTTCGACTACGCTCAGGGCAGGCTCTTCGACTCCGCTGCGCTCCGCTCAGGATGACATCGAGGTAGAGTTGTGGGTGGTGGCCTGTGGTTTGGTTTTGTGGCTGGGTGGAAAACAGCAGGTCCTTCGACTCCGCTGCGCTCGCTCAGGATGACATCGGTTGGTTGGGGTTCGATCTTTCCCACTCAAGCCAAAAGTGGGCTTGAATGGGCCACCCATGGGTTTATGGCTGAGCCGTAAAAGCAGGTCCCTCCACTTCGCTGCGCTTCGGTCGGGATGACATCCATTGGGATGTGTGGCTGGTTGGGAAACCGCAGGTCCTTCGGCTACGCGACCTTACGGTCGCTTCGCTCAGGATGATATCGGTTGGTTGGGGTTCGATCTTTCCCACTCAAGCCAAAACCGGGCTTGAATGGGCCACCCGGTGGTTTATGGCTGAACCGTAAAAGCAGGTCCCTCCGCTGCGCTGCGCTTCGGTCGGGATGACATCCATTCGGATGTGTGGCTGGTTGAGAAACCGCAGGTCCTTCGACTGCGCGACCTCACGGTCGCTTCGCTCAGGATGACATCGGTTGGTTGGAGTTTGATCTTTCCCACTCAAGCCAAAAGCGGGCTTGAATGGGCCACCCAGGGTTTATGGCTGAGCCGTAAAAGCAGGTCCCTCCACTTCGCTGCGCTTTGGTCGGGATGACAAATTTTATATGGGATTTACGTGGGGTGTCTTGGGGGTTTTGCGTCAAGGGGCGCTGTTGACTCTTAGTGTTTGGAGGAGGGTTTCGGCGGCTTTGGTGGCGTTGCTGGGGTTGAAGTCGGGGCCTAGCTGCAGTGTTTGGGCTTTTGGCGCTTGCTCGCTTAGCTCGGTTGCGGCTGTTTCTGGCGCGAGTTGTGGCTTGCCGGGGCCGATGAGGATGTAGTCTACGTTGTTATCGACGCGGAGCAGGACCTTTGCGTCGCGGAGGGAGCAGGCGGTTCTTACGTTGAAGCCGTGCGGCTCGAGCACGCTGCGCACGAAGGCGCCGATGTCCGGGGAGGGATCGAAGGCCAATACCCTGCGCCCGCTGTTTGTGTCCGCTTGCTGCGGCTCGTGCTGCCTGAGGAAGTCTTCGAGGGCTTCTTCTTCTGTGGGGTAGCTCTGGAAATAGTCGGAGAGTTTTGTGATTACGAGGAGGTGCGCGACGAAGGGTTGCGGGGCGACGAGGCGGACGGCTCCGCCACAGGCGTTGAGACGGGAGGTTTGCCGCACGAGCATGCCCAATCCCATGCTGTCCATGCGAGTGACCTGGCTGAGATTGAGGATGACACAGGTGGACGCATGCCCGACCTGCTCGAGAGCCGTTTCGAGGTCCAAAGAAGCCTGACCTGCCATGATGCGACCCTCACAGTGGAGGATGCATACGGTTCCGCACAAGCGCGACGTTACTGTGAGCGACATATCTTCCTTTTGTCTGGCGCTGCTATGGGCGAAATTATAGGGGAGCTTGTGACTGGCTTACAGCGTACATCAATTTTGCGTTGTGAGCACTTGCTTTTGCGGCCCTACCAATACGCGTTTTGCCTCCCTGTCGGCGTTTTCGCGGACTCCACGATGAAAGACATGCCTGCCCAGCCGAACTGGACGTATGGGAGCAGCCGCCATTCGGTATTGTCGCGGAATGCTTCCGCCAGGGCGAGACGCTCGCCGCTGGGCACTTCGGAGGAATAACAGTAATAGTCATCGAAGGCGAGAATCATGCCGTGCTGAAGCCGGGGCATCAGAAACTTGAACACTGCGCTGGTGGAGGAGTACATGTCGCAGTCGATATAGGCGAGGCAGATCTGGGTTGGCCGGGGGCCGGGCGCGGTTGGCGCCAGGGACTGGTCATAGAAGCCCTGCACCACGGTATAGGCGCTGCGCGGCATTCCCTTTGATTTGCATGTCCGGTGGAAGGCTTGCAACGACATAGAGAAGTTGCCCTTTGTCCAGATGGGGTGCGCGTCAATTTCGCCAACGGTTTCAGGCAGCCCTTCAAAGGAATCAAAGGCCCAGAGGTGAAAGGGTCCCACGCCGGGGTATTTTGACATGAGTCTATAGGCGATGTTGAAGGTTACGGCGCCGCAGCACCCGAATTCGGCATAGTCGCCCGCGATGCGATTGAACCGCAGCGTGGTTAAAGCCTTGCGGAGAAATTCATAGCGATCCTGGTACTCATCCACTTGGTGTTCATTGGGGCCTGTTATGTGATGGTAGGCATTCTGCAGGGTGTTGAAAATGGTTTTTGGCAGGCGTTCCCGGGCTATGGCTTTTAACGAGCGCATAGAGTACCTCTTCAGAAATTTTCGGATCACTGTTTGCTGACAACTTTAACAGTAGAGCATATATAAAACGCGCTCATGTGGGCGGCGGCGTCTGCGGAAAAGAGCGACTTCAAATGCTTCGGTTGCCAAAGGTTATGTGGGGCGGATACCTTTGTCTGTTTTGTTGAGGTGGACGATGGCGGATGCGAAATTGCGGTATCAGTCGGGGTTTGGGAATGAGTTTGCTACGGAGGCGGTGCGGGGCGCGCTGCCGGTGGGGCAGAATGCTCCGCAGCGGTCGAAGCTGGGGCTTTATACGGAGCAGTTCAGCGGGACTTCGTTTACGGCTCCGCGGGCGGTGAACCGGCGGACGTGGACGTACAGGATTCGTCCCTCGGTGACGCATAAGCCGTATGAACCATATGCGCGGGCTGCGGAATCGCTGCTGCGGAGCGGGCCGTTTACGGAAGCGCCGACGCCGCCGAACCAGATGCGGTGGGACCCGGTGGCGATTCCGACGACGAAGACGGACTTTGTGGATGGGCTGATTACGCTGGGCGGCAATGGCGATCCGGCGATGCAGACGGGTTTGGCTATCCATATATATGCGGCGAATGCTTCGATGCAGAAGCGGTTTTTTTATAACGCCGATGGGGAGATGCTGTTGGTTCCGCAGGAGGGCGCGCTACGGCTGGCGACGGAGCTGGGCGTGATTGCGGTGGAGCCTGGAGAGATTGCGGTGATTCCGCGCGGGGTGAAGTTTCGCGTGGAGGTTGCGGGCGGCGTGCGGGGGTATATCTGCGAGAACTATGGGCTGCCGTTCCGGCTGCCGGAGCTGGGGCCGATTGGGGCGAATGGGCTGGCTAACTCGCGGGACTTTCTGACTCCGGTGGCGGCGTTTGAGGATGCGGGCGGGCATTTCAAGATTGTGAGCAAGTTCCTGGGGCGGCTGTGGGAGGCGGAGATCGATCATTCGCCTCTGGATGTAGTGGCCTGGCATGGGAACTATGCGCCGTACAAGTATGACTTGAAGAACTTTAACTGCATCAACTCGGTGAGCTTCGATCATCCGGATCCATCTATATATACGGTGCTTACGGCTCCTTCAGTGACTCCGGGGACGGCGAATGTGGACTTTGCGATTTTTCCGCCGCGATGGATGGTGATGGAGCATACGTTTCGGCCGCCGTGGTTCCATCGCAACATGATGAATGAGTTCATGGGGCTGGTGTTTGGGCAGTATGACGCGAAGGCGGAGGGGTTTGTTCCGGGCGGCGCGAGTTTGCATAACTGCATGTCGGGGCATGGTCCGGATGCGGAGACGTGGGAGCGGGCGAGCCAGGCGGAGCTGAAGCCGGTGTATCTGGCGGACACGCTGGCGTTCATGTTTGAGACGCAGCTGGCGGTGCGGCCGACGAAGTTTGCGCTGGAGACGAAGATTCTGCAGCACGAATACTACGAATGCTGGCAGGGGCTGAAGAACCACTTCAGGGCGGCGCGGAAATGATGGCGGCGCATGCATTGATGACGGGCCTGGTGGATTATGCCGGGCTGTTTCCTCCGGCTTCGCTGGATATGATGGGCGCGGTGCGGCGGTATCGCGAGTATTTGACGGGCGAGGAACGATGGGCGCTGGGGCGGTTTGTGGTTCCGGCGGCGCGGCTGGGGGAGTTTTCGGCGGCGTTCAATGAAGTTTGCTGCGGAGAGCGTGAGCCGGTTTGGGGGCTTAGCGTGCTGGGGTCGGGGGATGCCGCCGCTGATGCGGCAGCTGTCGCCGGGCTGGCGCGGGGCGCGGTTTCGATTGATTCGGTGGAGTTGAAGGCGGGGTCTGTGGTTGATGCGGAGCGGCTGCTGACTGGTTTGCCGTCGGAGCTTTTGGCGTATGTGGAATTTGAGCCGGGGCGCGCGACGGAGATGCTTCCGGTGCTGGCGCGGTTTGGGGCGCGGGCGAAGATTCGCATGGGTGGGGTGACGGCTGAGGCGTTTCCTTCGGTAGAGGTGGTCGCGGATTTTCTGGCGGCATGCTCGCGGGCGCGGATGGCGTTCAAGGCTACGGCGGGGCTGCACCATGCGGTGCGGGGCGCGTACAAGCTGACGTATGAGCCGGGGAGCGCGCGGGCGACGATGCATGGATTTACGAATGTGTTTCTGGCGGCGGTGCTGGCGTGGCGGGATGAAGGCGCGCGGGCGGTGAGGGATACGCTGGCCGTGGAGGATGGTTCGGTATTTGTGTTTGGCGAGGATGATGTGCGCTGGCTTGGGTTGAGCGCGGGCATCGATGAGATTGAGGTGGTGCGGCGGGAGTTTGCGGTGAGTTATGGGTCATGCTCGTTTACGGAGCCGTTGGAAGAAGTGAAGACATTGGGATGGGTTTGATGCAAAGCTGGGTGGAGTCGGCGGAGGGGTCGGATTTTCCTTTGGAGAATTTGCCGCTTGGGGTTTTCAGGCGGGCGGACGGCGCGGCGTGCGTTGCGACGGCGATTGGGGATTGGATTTTCGATCTGCGCGGGGCTGCGGATGCGGGATTGTTGCCGGGTGCGATTGCGGTGGCTTGCCGGGAAGGGTCGTTGAACCGGCTGATGGGGATGGGACGCGATGCTTCCACGGCGCTGCGAGTTTGGATGCTGGATTTGCTTTCGGACGCGGGCGCGCGGTGGCGGGTTGAGCCGCTGCTGGTGGCGCGTGCGGGGGCGGAGATGCTGCTTCCGGCACGGATTGGGGATTACACGGATTTTTATGCTTCGGTGTACCACGCGACGAATGTGGGGCGGCTGTTTCGTCCGGACAATCCGCTGCTACCGAACTATAAGTATGTGCCGATTGGGTATCACGGGCGGGCGAGCTCGATTGTGATGAGTGGTGCTGAGATCACGCGGCCTTGCGGGCAGACGAAAGGTCTCGATGCTACGTCACCAGCGTTTGGGCCTAGCCGGATGCTGGATTATGAGCTGGAGGTAGGGCTTTTTGTGGGGCAGGGGAATCGGCTGGGTGAGGCGATTCCGATGGCGGAGGCGGACGCGCACATCTTTGGGCTGTGTCTGCTGAATGACTGGTCGGCCCGGGATGTGCAGGCGTGGGAATATCAGCCGCTGGGGCCGTTTCTGGCGAAGAATTTTGCTACGACGGTGTCTCCGTGGGTGGTGACGATGGAGGCTCTGGAGCCGTTTCGGGTTGCGGCGTTCGATCGATCAAAGGGGAGCGGTTCAGGTCCGGACCCGGAGCCGCTTGGGTATTTGCAGGATGCGAAAGATCGCGCGCGGGGTGGTTTCGATGTGACGCTGGAGGTTTGGCTGCGGACGGCTCGGATGAGAGAGCCCGTTCGGGTGAGCCGGGGGAATCTGCGGGACCTTTACTGGACACTGGCGCAGATGCTTGCACATCACGCGAGCGGCGGGTGCAATTTGCAGCCGGGTGATTTGATGGGTACGGGTACGGTGTCGGGCGTGGCGGCGGATTCGGTGGGATGTCTGCTGGAGATGACTCGTCGCGGGGCGCAGCCTTTGGCTTTGCCGGATGGGGAGACGCGCAAGTTTCTGGAGGATGGAGATGAGGTGATTCTGCGTGGGTATTGCGAGCGGGAGGGTTGTGCGCGGATTGGGTTTGGGGAGTGCCGGGGCGTGGTGCGGGGATGAATGCGCGCGTTTTTATGGCGAAATTTATGGGCAATCAACACCACGGTGAGCATCTGAAGAGTACTATGGCCTGCATCGATGCCAGACTTTTTTCCGCCTGTGGCGGGATGCTGGCCAATCTTAGTTGAGGTGATTTACATGGCGAATCCTTTTGTGCACCTTGAGCTGAATACTCCCGATCTTGCGAAAGCGAAAGAATTTTATGGGAAGCTTTTTGGCTGGAGTTTTGACGACATGCCCTTTCCGGGTGGGGTTTATTCGACATTCAAACCGGATAAGGATCCGGGCGGCGGCATGATGACGATGAAGGATGCGCCGACGGGATGGCTGGCGTATGTCGGCGTAGATGACATCAAGGCCGCGTCGAAGAAGGCTGCTTCGCTGGGCGCTCAGGTTCCGATTGAGGCACAGGAGATTCCGAATGTCGGATGGTGGTCGCTGGTGATCGATCCGACGGGTGTGAGGATTGCGCTGTTCCAACCGAAGATGTAGTGTTGCGCGTCAGCTAAGGTCTGGTCAGCGCGTTGGTTGCTGGGCTGACGCGTTGAGTCTGTTGCGAGGTTGCGGGAGTTAGAGCGAATCCGTGGCATTTCCGCCTTGCGGCGCAAGCGGTGCGCCGCATTCGGGGCAGAATTTTGCGAGCGGCGGCATGAGATGGCCGTTCAGGCATCGGCGGCTCGCGTCGGAATCCTGGACGTGTGTCGCCGAATAGAGAACCGCTACTGGAATCACATAGAAGACGAGGAGCATCGCGGACATGCTGCGCGCGCTGTTTGCGGACGAGCTCATGCCGCCGCCGTAAAGGAAGGGCAAGGCAAAAAATCCGACCCATGCGTATCCGAAAATGACCCAGACTGCGTGACGCATCCACGACGGGCAGCCGCGTAGTGCCGCACGCCAGAGGTCTTTTTGTTTGTAGTCGCGGGTGAGCCGATTTATCACGAAGATCATTGGCAGGAAAACAACGAAGACGCCTGGACCGACGAATTTGAGATAGTGCTCGAATGGATCGGTAATCCCGAAGAGAGAGGCTACATGGATCATCAGCGTTGCGACCGAACCAACGATGGCCAGGGCGAGAAACGGGTAGACCAGGGCTGCCGCGATTTTGGTTTTTCTTTCGCGTTCAGCCAATCGTGTTCCTCTTCCTTTCGCTGAGTCTCTGTCCGTAGAAAGTTGTGATTCTGGATTTTTGCCTGCTATGCTGCTACGACCTCCACGCGGCTATTGGTAGATTTTCTCTTCTGGTTTACAACGATTTTTACGTCGCATCCGAGGCGGACGAGGCAGTCCATCATTTTTGCTTCGCTGATGCCTCGAAATTGACCGCGCAGCATTTTTGAGAGCTTGGGCTGAGTGAGTCCCATTGCCTTTGCGGCTTCCTGTTGTGTCCATCCGCGCTTGTGCAGGATTTTTGCAATTCGCATGACGAGCTGAGCTTTCACAAACATCTCCGGGGCATCAGAGAAGCCGAGCTCCTCGTATGCGCTTTTGGCTGTTTCCGCTTTGGGGGATTGTTTCACTGGTTCATTATGCCGGTAGGGCGTGGGGCTGACCAGAGGATTTCGTGGCTGGTTGGGAAACAACAGGTCCTTCGACTGCGTTTGGCGCAAGAACGCGCCAAACGCCGCTCAGGATGACATCGTGGTGGAGTGGGCATTCGATCTTTCCCGTCCTTTCGCAAACTGCGCGAATAGATGGGCATCCATACAGTAGCTAAATCAAGTCATCGCTTCCCATATCTCTTCGAGATATGGGGCACCCATGTTGAGTGCTGCTCGGAAGGAACAGCAGGTTCCCTTCGGCTTCACTCAGGGCAAGCTTTCGACTCACTTCACTCGCTCAGAATGACATCGTGTTGGTGCGGGGCGGCAATTCCTGGGTTTGTCCTTTACCATTAGAGATTCACAGGATTAGGAGAGCGGACGGACGTGGCTGGACGGAATCTTAAGGTTGCACTTCTTGGTTTTGGGACGGTGGGGAGTTCGGTGGCTCGGATTCTGGGCGACTTGCGGCCTCAGGGTTTGGCACTGACGCATATCTACAACCGCAGTGTGGCGCGGAAGCGAGCGGACTGGGTTCCGTCGTCGGTGGTTTGGACGGAGTCGATTGAGGACGTGCTGGCTTCGGATGTAGATGTGGTGGTGGAGCTGGTGGGCGGGCTTGATCCGGCGGGCGAGTGGGTGCGTCGCGCGCTGGAGGCGGGCAAGTCCGTGGTTACGGCCAATAAAAAGCTGATTGCATTTCATGGGATCGAGCTCGAAAAACTGGCGCGGGCCAAGGGCGGATTTTTGCTGTACGGCGCGGCGGTTGCGGGCGGGATTCCGGTGATTCCGGGATTGCAGCAGGGGCTGGCCGGCGACCAGATTACTCGGATTGAAGGCATTTTAAACGGGACGTGCAACTTCATTCTGAGCAAGATGGAGACGGGCGCGGAGTTTGCCGATGTTCTGAAAGAGGCGCAGGGGCTGGGGTATGCGGAGGCCAATCCCTCAGAGGATGTGGATGGGTTCGATGCGCGGGCGAAGCTGGTGATTTTGTCGCGACTGGCGCTGCGGGTGGATGTTGATCCGGAGCAGATTCCGTGTCGGTCGATTACGGAAGTGGCTGCGATTGACTTTGAATATGCGCGGGAGCTGAACTGCACGATTCGGCAGATTGCGCGTGCGGAGCTTCGCTCCGCTGACGAGGGTCTGTCCGCTGAGACCGCGGGAATGCAAGGCGGCGATGTGCTGGCGAGCGTGGGGCCGATGCTGGTGCCGAAGGCTTCGGCGCTGGCGTGGTCGCGCGGGACGGAGAACACGGTGCTGGTGGGCGGGCGCTATGGCGGCGATGTGGTGTTTTCTGGCCACGGAGCAGGCGGCCATCCGACGGCGGTAGCGGTGGTGTCAGACCTGGTGAACATTGCGCATGGGTCGCGCAAGGTGGATTTGCCGAGCCGGAAGACGGCGATTGCCGGAGAGTTTTTGCTGCGGCACTCGATTCGGTTTGTGGTGCGGGACCAGCCGGGCATTATCGCGGAGATTGCTCTGGCTCTGGCGGAGCAGGGCATCAATATTCATGCGATCTTCCAGAAACCGGGCTACGGGGCAGGGAATTTGCCGTTTGTGGTGACGGTGGAACCATGCGTGGGATCGGCGCTGAAGCGGGCGCTGACGCGGATTGCGAAGATGGGCTGTCTGCTGGAGAAGCCGTTCGATATGCAGATTCTAGAAGGAAGCAGCCATTAGCCATTAGCCATTAGCCATTAGCCATTAGCCATTAGCCATTAGCCATTAGCCATTAGCCATTAGCCATTAGCCATTAGCCATTAGCGTGCGGATGCGGCTTCAGGCGTTCGGGATGTGCGCGGCATGGCTCTGCTCCGCTTTGTTGCTGGGGAAAAGCTTTAACGCAGGGAGAGTTGGCCCTGCCTGTGTCAGCGTTGTTTGACGGGTGCGTCGTGCGGCTTTTTTGTGTTCGTGTCTTCCCCTGTGGAAGGGGCTTCGTCGCGCTGGATGGCGGACTGGATGCTGTCCCACACGCTGGGGCTGGGGTCGCGAAGGGGCAGGAGCAATTTGGCCTGCTGCGCGATGTATTCGAGATCGCGCACGAGTGCGGCGCAATTCGCGCAGGTCTTGAGATGCTCTTCGGTGCTCAGATCTTTGCCGGATTCGAAGAGCTCAGGCAGGCGGTCCTGAAATTGTGCACAGTCCATGGTCGTTCCATCTTCCTGATTTGAACTTTTCTCCGTCATACGGCGTGCTCCTTGCGCTCACCAGTGCGGAGCAACTCGCGGAGCTTCATGCGAGCTTTGTGTAGCTGAGATTTGCTGTTGCCGATGGAGCAGGCGAGCATATCCGCGATTTCGTTGTGCTCGTAGCCTTCCACATCGTGGAGGACGAAGACGAGCCGGTAGCCGGGAGGGAGATTTTCAACGGCGCGTTCCAGCGTGACGCGGTCGATGGAGCCGGAGAGCGTGAGGTCGCGCGCTCCAATGTCTCTGCGCGGGCCGTCGTCCTGCGAAGGCTCGAGTGTTTCTTCGAGCGATACCTGGGGAAGGCCTTTTTTCCTGAGGTGCATGAGGACGACATTCACCGAGAGACGGTGCAGCCAGGTGGAGAAGGCGGAGTCGCCGCGGAAGGTCCCGATTTTGCGGTAGAGCTGAAGGAAGGCTTCCTGGGTGAGGTCTTCGGCTTCGGCGACATTGCCAAGCATGCGCAGGCAAAGGGAGTAGACGCGGCGCTTGTGAAGCGCGTAGAGCATTTCAAAAGAATGCGCGTCTCCAGACTGGGCTTTGGCGATGGCCTCGGCTTCGCCTTCAATGGGCGGATTTCGCCTCATGTGCTGTATAGGCTTGGGGTGGGTCTGTTCTGTGCTCATCCCAGCCTCCTGTGCATAAAAAAATAAAAGGGTTCCATCGAGTATAGCTCCTGTGGCTCTCGAAAAATTGCCATGCAATGTTGTGGATGTCTGGTTCATGGACAATCTAAAAAAGTGAAGTTGTTGCGCATTATCTATAGATAGATGGCCAGCGTCGCTAAATAGATGGCCGCAATCGCCGAAAGGGTTGCCTTTTCATGCACCTACGAATCTTGCATAGAGGCTTCTGGCCAGAGCCGGATCGGTAGTTCCCTGAATGATGGCGCGTCCGTCGGCGAAGACGGTGAGGGTGTGCTCGCCGCGGGTGAAGCGCAGCAGGAGCTGGTTGAAGCGAACCTCTCCGTGAGGTTTGAGACGCTGTTCGAGCGCGGCCAGATCAACGGGGCGGTTGTGCTCGTGAATCTGGACGGAGTTGCGTCCGCAGAGGGTGATGTGCGGACGGCCTTCTCCGCGAAGATGGCGGAAGTTGCGGGCGGAGCAGACCTCGCAGCCGGGACGCGGCGCGACGGCGGAGACCTCGGACCACTCATTGGTCCATAGATCGCAGGAGAGCAGGGTGCGGCGGAGCTTGGTGCGTGATCCAGTAAGGAATTTGAGGGCTTCCGTGACGGCGATGGATGCGGCGAAGTTGACGGCTGTGTTCAGGATGCCGGCGGTGTCGCAGGTTTCCACGTTTCCACCAGGCGGTTCGGGGAAGATGCAGGCAAGGCAGGCGGTCTCTTCCGGAACCACGTTCATGGTGACGGCGTAGGCTCCGATGGCGGCGGAGTAGATCCAGGGTTTGCGCTGCTCGACGGCGTAGTCGTTGATAAGGTAGCGGGTCTCAAAGTTGTCCGTGGCGTCGAGGAGGATGTCTGCGCCGGTGAGGAGTTCGTGGATATTGCCGGGGGTGAGATCGGCGACATGAGCGCGGACGACGGCGCTGCTGTTGAAGAGAGCGATTTTGCGGCGCGCGGCCTCGGCTTTGGGCAGGGATTCGCGGGCATCGGCCTCATCGAAGAGCACCTGGCGCTGGAGGTTGCTGTCTTCGACGAAGTCGCGATCGATGAGGGTGAGGGTACCGACTCCGGCGCGGGCGAGGAGGCCGGCTGCGGCTGCGCCGGTGGCTCCGCAGCCGATGAGAGCGACGTGAGCGGCGGCGAGCTTTTCCTGGCCGGACTCGCCAATGCCGGAAAAGAGTATCTGGCGCGAGTATCGTTCCTGGTTAGATTCCTGCATAGGCGTGGAAGACAAGGGCATGAGTCTTTAGTATAAGAGGCGCGACCGCTAGTATAAGAGGCGAGTATAAGAGGCGCGGCCGCTGGTACAGGAGTCGCGCATTTGAGGGCTGCCGAAGGGCGCGAAGAGAGTTTCGGGGCTGCGTTCGCATCTTAACTGAATCATGGCGTGACTTATCGTGATGGGTTGCGCGGGCCGGATACCGGAAGGGCGAGAGGACGGATTGGGTTTTCTGCGAACAGCGGGTTTGCGAGTCTTCGGAATGGGAAAACCGGGTAACAGGCGCAAGAGCACACTTGCCTGCGTCCTTACTCTGCTTATTGCGCCTGTGGGACTGCGCGCCCAGGTTGTGAATGCCCCGACTGCTTCTTCAAGCTCGCACGCGGTCCAGACGGCACCCGCTTCTGGCGCGCGCGTGCCCGGATACAATGACGCGCATAAATTGTCGGCGGAACCTGGGGCGGAGACCTCATCCCATGCTGCGACGGAAAACCTGCGTGCGTGGGAGGGTCTACAGATTGAAGCTGTCGAGTTCCAAGGAGTGGAGCGCGCGCGGCTGGAGCCACTGCCGGAGACGCTGGCTTTGCAGCCGCACCAGCCGTTGCGATCGAACGATGTGCGGCAGAGCTTGCGGCGGCTGTATGCGACGGGGCTGTACAAAGGGATTTCAGTTGAAGGAGAGCGGCACGGCAATGCGGTGACGATTCGCTTTAACGGGACGCCGCAGTTATTTCTGGGGCGGGTTACGGTGGATGGGGTCAAGAACGACCGGCTGGCAAGCCAACTGCAGCGGGCCACCCGGTTGAGTGCGGGAACGCGCTATGACGACGACAAGATGAGGCGGGCCGCGAGTCTGCTGACGGAGACGCTGGAGGAGAACGGCTATTATCTGGGCAACTTTGACCGGACTTTGACCGAGCAGAGCGCGGATGCGCAGATGAACATTGATTACCACATAAAACTGGGCAAGCAGGCCCGGGTAGGTGCGGTTGGGGTGCATGGCGATTCAGGGATGACCGTCGCGAAGCTCCGGAAGACGGGAAAGCTGAAGGCGAATTCCAAGGTGACGCGCGACACGTCCAGCCGGGCATTGAGCAATCTGCAGAAGTATTACGAGAAGCAGCGACGGCTGGAAGCAAACGTAGCGCTGGAGTCGACGCACTTTCAGGTCCCGACCAACCTGCTGAACTTTGACTTTCAGGCAAACCAGGGGCCGCTGGTGGTCATTCATGTTGATGGCGTGAAGCTGAGCAAGGGCAAGGTAAAGACGCTGGTGCCGGTTTATGAAGAGGGCACAGTGGACGAAGATTTATTGAATGAAGGCAACAGGCGGCTTCGCGATTATTACCAAAGGGAAGGTTATTTTGACGCTAAAGTCGCGCATACGCGCGGCACGCAGGGAACCGGATCGACGGCGCGCACCGAGATTACGTTTGACGTAACGCTGGGGGAACGGCGCGAAGTGAGGTCGGTGACGGTTACGGGCAATCACTACTTCAGCAATGCGGTACTCGTTCCCCGGCTGGCAGTGCATAAAGCTGACTTGTTCGCGCGGCATGGGAGCTATAGCCAGGCGCTGATGCAGGGTGATGTAAATGCGATTACGGCACTCTACCAGAGCAATGGCTTCAGCAGCGTGAAGGTGACTCCAGACGTAAAAGAGATACCTAAAGGGCCCAGGAATAAGGTTGAGGGTCTTACCGTAAAGTATGTCGTAGATGAAGGCACACAGGACCGCATTGGCAAATACGAGATTGCCGGCAATCAGCAAATCACGCTGAAAACTTTGAAATCGCTGCTGAGCACGGAGGAAGGGCAGCCGTATTCGGCGGCGACGATTGTAGGCGACCGCGATGCGCTTCTTACCTATTACTACAGCCAGGGCTTCGACCATGCGACGGTAGGGCTGGCACAGGAGCCGGAAGCGGGCAAGCCGAACGTGATCGACGTGACGCTGCATGTGAAGGAAGGCAACCAGATTTTCATCAACCGCGTCCTGATCTCGGGTCTGCACTTTACGCGGCCTTCCACGGTGGCACCGTCTATTCTGGTCAAGCCCGGACAGCCCCTGGACCAATCGGCGCTGCTGGAGATGCAGCGCAAGCTGTATGACCTTACGCTGTTCAACGAAGTAAATACGGCGGTGCAGAATCCGAACGGCGACGAGCAGCACAAGAATGTGCTGGTGCAGTTCAGCGAGGCGAAGCGATGGGACCTGAGCTATGGCTTCGGCTTTCAGGCGCAGACGGGAAACCCTTCGACGAACTGCCCGAGCGCAGCCAGCCTGATTCAACTGGGCATTAACCCTGCCAGCTATGAATCCAACTGCGGGTCGAATGGAAAGACGGGCGCAAGCGCGCTGGTGCTGTTCGATGTTTCGCGCATAAACCTATGGGGACGCAATCAGGCGATTACGCTGCGCACGCAGTACGGCACGCTGGAACAATCGGCGACGACGATCTATTCCCTTCCGCATATCTTTAATCGCAAGACACTGGACTTTTCTATAAGCGGCGGCTACACGAGCGCGCAGGATGTGACGACGTATGCTGCATCGCGACTGGAAGGGACGGTGCGCGTTACGCAAAAGCCCAACCGTCCGAATACACTGCTGTACCAGTTCACGTATCGGCGCGTAAAGGTTGACCCGAACAGCGTGCAGGTATCGCCGGACCAGATTCCGCTGGTATCGGAGCCGGTGCGCGTAGGCGGCCCTGGACTGACGTGGATCCGCGATACGCGGCGGCCTACTCCGCTGGATGCGAACGCGGGAACTTATACCAGCGCGGAAGAGTTTGTTACCGATAATGTTTTTGAATCGCAGGCGAACTACAATCGCCTGGACCTTAGCAACTCCAGTTATTACAAGGTGGGCGGACACCATATTGTTCTGGCGCGCAACACGCGCTTTGGCTATGAACGCGCTTTCGGCGAAGCCAAGTACGAATATATTCCGCTGCCGGAGAGGCTGTACGCGGGCGGCGCACAATCGCTGCGCGCGTATTCCATCAACTCGGCCGGGCCGCGCGATTCGCTGACCGGGTTTCCGATTGGCGGCGCCGGGGCCTTCGTCAACAGCACGGAGCTACGTTTTCCGAATCCGAACCTTCCGTATTTCGGGACCGCGCTGGGGTTTGTTCTTTTTCATGACATGGGCAACGTCTTCAATAACTCGTCGGATATCTGGCCGAGCTTTGCACGCACGCGGCAACCGCACAGCTCGACTTGCAAGGACCTGAATCTTGACGATCAGAAGGCAGTAACGCGATCGTCGAGCACCAATACCACGGGCACCTGCGACTTCAATTACTTTACCCATGCGGTGGGGCTGGGTCTGCGGTATCACACGCCGATTGGGCCGATTCGCCTGGACTTCAGCTATACCCTGAATCCTCCGATCTATCCGGTGATCATCACTTACGGCACGAATCCTGATGGTTCGCCGATCCAGCCTTATGTGGGGCAGGCGGGCCACTTTAATTTCTTCTTCAGCATTGGGCAGGCCTTCTGATGAGACACCTCCTTGCGTTCGCGCTGATTTCGCTGGCTCTGTGTGGCGGTGGTACCGCGCAGACAGCGGCTTCGTCCACGGGAGGCGGAGGGTTTGTTGCCCTGGATCATGTGGTGGCAGTGATCAACGGCGAGGTACTGCTCGAGAGCGACGTGGAAGAAGAGATGCATTTTGCGGTGCTCGAGCCATTCCAGGTAAATGCGGGGAGAGATACGCGGCAGAGCGCGATGCGCAGGTTGGTCAATCGCGCTTTGATCACGCAGCAGATGAAAGAGCAGCAGCAGTTCAACATCAATATTTCGGATGCGGATGTAGAGAAATCGCTCCAGGAGCTGCGCTCGCATTTGCCGCAGTGCGCGAAGTATGACTGCAAGACCGCTGCCGGGTGGGAGGCGTTTCTGGCGGCGAATGATTTGACGGGCGAAGAGGTCAATGCCTACTGGAAGCAGCGGCTGACCATTTTGCGTTTTATCGATCTGCGCTTCCGAGCCGGTATCCGCATTTCGCAGGAGGACATTGCGGAGTATTACGCGAAGTCAGTGGTCCCGGCTTTCGCGCGGCAGCAGGAAACGGCGCCGCCGCTCAAAGATGTTTCCTCGCGCATTCAGGAGGTGTTGCTGCAGGAGCAGGTGAATGGGCTGCTGCAGGACTGGCTGAAGAGCCTGCGGGATGAGGGCGGCGTGCAGATTCTTGATCCGGCCTATGCGACGGCAGCCGATGCCGCCTCTACTTCCGGAGTAGGCGGGGAGGAATGATGGGCGACGCACCTATTCCGAATCCTCCAGTTCAGGCTCAGGCGACGGCGACGCGCGGCGTGCGACGTCTCTTCTGGCGCATCGTTCTGGTGCTGGCGGTGCTGGTCGTGTTGTTGGCCGCCGGAATCATTTGGTACGCGCATACTTCGCGATTTGAAAATCAGGTTCGCAACAAGGTGGTGGCGGAGCTGGAGCGGGCGACGGGAGGGCACGTTGAGCTGGGAGCCTTCCACTGGCACCTGCTACACCTTGCGTTCACGGCGGATGACCTGACCATTCATGGGCTTGAAGGTCCGAGCGAGATTCCGTATGCGCATGTGGACAGGCTTTATGTGCGCGTGAAGATTATTTCTTTTTTCCGGCGCGAGATCGGGCTGAACTATCTTGAGGCCGATCATCCGGTGATCCATTTGATTGTTTATCCGGATGGCTCTACCAATCAGCCGCATCCGAAGGTCCACGAAGAGGGAAACAAGCCGGCCATCGACACGATTTTTGACCTGGCAGTCGATCGCACGGAGGTTCGCGACGGAATGGCGATCGTGAACCAGCGAGCCACTCCATTCAATGTTGCCGCGAACGATCTGGGGGTCGCGGTATCGTATATTCCGGCGATGGGGTTGCGGGGGCGCGAGCGATATCTGGGCACGATCCATGTAGAAGACCTTATGACGCAGCGTGGCAGAGAGGCCCCGGTGCATTCTGCGATTGACGCGCAGCTGGAGCTGGCGCGCAACCAGATTACGCTGCAGTCGCTGCGGCTGCAGACGGGAAACACACACCTTGACGTGAAGGGCACGCTGGTGAATTTTTCCGATCCTGCGTGGAAGCTGCAAGTGAAGGGCGGCATCGCGCTGGAGGAAGTCGAGGCGTTGAGCGATGTTCCGGGGCTGAATCAGGGTGAGATGCAGTTGGATCTGCAGGGAAGCGGGAACAAGGCGAACTTTACGGTGGATGGGAAGAGCAGGATCACGGGAGCTTCCTACCACGCGGGCTCGATACACCTGAAGGGCGTGCGCGTGGAGACGGGCCTGCACATTACCCAGGATGAGTTGGACCTGATGAACATCAGGGCGCAGCTTTCACAGGGTGGATCTATCGACGGGCAGATGAAGGTGACACGATGGCTGCATCCGGTGTCCGGAGCGAGTGTTCCGGTGCTGCCGCCTTCGACGAAGCACGCTGAGCGCAGGGCCAGGGCTGTCGTGACGCAGCCTGCAGCGCAGCGGGGAACGATTCGCGCACAACTGCACGGCATTGCGTTGGCATCCATCATGGCGATTGTTGCTCCGCCGCACTACACCGAACTTGGATTCGATACGGAAGCCAGCGGCGATGCAGCCGTGGACTGGACGGGCAGCGATGCAGCCTTTACAGCCGGAGCAAAGGTTACGCTGATGCCGCCGCTGAAGCCGACTGCGGGACGGGTTCCGATGTATGGGACGGTGGACGCGCTGTATTCGAACGTCACGGGATCGGTGAACATTCACAACCTTGATGTGCACACGCCTGACTCCGAGGTGAAGGTCGCTGGATCGCTGGAAGTTTATCCCATTACGCGCGCCTCGCAGCTGCAGGTTGTGCTGACGACGGCCAACCTGTCAGAGTTTGACCGCACGCTTGCCACGCTGGGCGTTGCGTCCAGAGGGAAAACGGGCGTGCATGTGCTGCCTGTGGTCCTGCAGGGCAAGGCGGAGTTTACGGGGACGATTACCAACAGCATTCTTACGCCTGATGTGAAGGGGCATTTGAATGCGACAGATTTCAATTTGGCCTTTTCCGTTCCAGAGAAACAGCAGGTTGTTGCCGGTGAGGAGGCGACAAAGACGGAGCCTGAACACACGGTGCATTGGGACTTGATTGAGGCCGATGCCGAGTATTCGAGCCAGCACATTGTGGTGACGCAGGCAGCGTTGACGCATGGCCCGGCGGAGATTCATCTTTCGGGAGAGCTGGATGCTCATGCGATCTCGCCACGGCAATCGGAGTTCGATGAGCACTCCGCAATTCGCGCGGAGCTGAGCGTGCAGGATGCGAGCGCGCAGGACCTGCTGCAGATGGCGGGCGAAGACCTGCCAGTTACGGGGACGTTGAACCTCAAGGCCCACGCGCATGGCACGGTGGATAACCTGAGCGGAGGTGGGCATCTTTCAGTCGAGGGAGGGACTGCGTATGGCGAGGCATACAAGAGCCTGAATACCGATCTGCGTTTTGCAGGGCGCGAAGTGGATGTGGCGAACCTGGTGTTTCTGGAAGATGGCGGCCGAGTTACGGGTGACGGCGGGTATGACCTGAAGACAGCCGCTCTCCATTTTGAAGCGCGGGGCACGGGCTTTGAGCTTGCGCACATACAACGTTTGCGGAGCAGCAAATATTCGCTGGCAGGGGCGCTGGCCTTTGAGGCGCATGGGAGCGGCACGCTCCAGTCACCGAACCTGCAAGCGAATATGCATTTAAGCCAGGTGAATCTGGATGGCGCGGCTACCGGCTTTATCGATGCCGACGCTCATACGCAGGGACGCACTCTGCTGATGAGCGCGAATGCGAATCTGTCGAATGCGCAGATCCAGATTCACGGACAGACACAGCTTGCGGGAGACTTCCAGACGCAAGCGCAGCTTACGCTTTCAAGCTTCGACGTCAATCCGGTCCTCAGCGCCCTTAACATTCAAAGCATCACGGCCCATTCTTCGATTGGCGCAACTGTAAATATTCAGGGGCCTTTGCGCGAGCCGCGCAAGATCAATGGCGATGTAGTGATTCAGCAGTTCGCAGTATCGCTTTCAGGGGTTGCGCTGAAGAGCGACGGCGCGCTCCACGCAACGCTGACGGATGGCCGGCTGCATCTTGATCCGCTACACATTACCGGTGATGACACGAACCTGCGTGCACAGGGGTCGATCGGGGTGCTGACGGAGACGCATGACCTGGATGTGCACGCCAACGGATCCGTGAATATGAAGCTGGTGCAGACGCTGGACAGCGACCTGAGCGGCGCCGGGCATGTGGATTTCAATGTCGACGCCGGTGGAACCTTTGAACGTTCGAGGCTAACGGGGAACGTCAAGTTCACGAACGTGTCTATTGCACTGCAGGATTTTCCGAATGGGCTGACCCAGATGACCGGAACACTAGAGTTCGACCAGGACCGCCTGGATGTGAAGAGCCTGACGGCGGTAAGCGGCGGCGGAAAATTGACGCTGGGCGGATTTGTGACTTATCAGCGTGGACTTTACGGCGATTTGACGGCGACGGCCAAGGATGTGCGGATTCGCTACCCGCAAGGGATCAGCTCGATGGCCAATGCGACGCTACACCTGCAGGGGACACAGAAATCTTCGCTGTTGAGCGGCAACGTTACGATTACACGATTTGTGGTGGGAAGCGGGCTTGACCTGACGGCGTTCAGTTCCTCGACTGGCGGAGTGGTGTTGCCTCAGAATCCGGATTCACCTTCCAACCATGTGCGGCTGGATGTGCATGTGGTCTCGGCACCGCAGCTCGATTTTCAGAACTCTTATGCCAAACTGGCGGGCGATGTCGATCTGCGAGTGCGCGGCACAGTTGCCCAGCCTTCGGTTCTGGGACACATTTCGATTACAGAGGGCAGCGCTACTTTTGCAGGAACCAAGTATGAGCTGCAACATGGCGACGTTTACTTCTCAAACCCGATCCGCATTGATCCAACGATCGATTTGAGCGCTACGGCACGAGTTGAGGATTACGACATCACGGTGGGGCTGTCGGGAACGGCTTCAAAGCCGGTGCCTACCTTCCGGTCAGAGCCGCCGTTGTCAGAACAGGATATTTTCTCCCTTCTGGCGCTGGGGCGCACCCAGGAAGAGCAGCAGACCTATTCCAACATGCAGTCGCAGGCCGGGGTTAACTCGACTGCGGATGCGCTGCTGGGCGGCGCGTTGAACGCGACGGTGAGCAGCCGCATCCAGAAGCTCTTTGGGGGCGGCAGCGTGAAGATCGATCCGACGTTTGTGACCGGAACGGGCAACGCCACGGCGCGCATTACGGTGGAGCAGCAGGTCTCAAAGAATGCGACGCTGACCTATGCGACGAACGTGAACTCCACGGCGCAGCAGCTCATTCAGGGGCAGATCAACCTGACACAGAATCTTTCGGTCATTGCGGTGCGCGATGAGGCGGGCGTGTTCAGCCTGATGTTCAAGCTTCGCCACCGCTACCGTTGACGGCTTCCGGCTAACTTACTTCAGAGCAGATTCCTTGTCAGCGGCAGGGTAGGGCGTTAGCTCTGCTGATTTTATGTCAGGCTGCACGAGCCATACCGTGCGGTCTTTGTAGTAGCGGATGAGGTCGAGGTTTTCGGCGGGGTCCATGTCTCGTGCCCAGATGACTTTGGAGTGATCGATGTCGGGAGCGTTGTAGATCCATTCGTCGAAGGGGCTGTGATTGGGAGAATAGTCGACGATTACGAGCTGCTTGCCTGGAAGCTGTTCAAGCCGGGATTGAATTTGCGCTCTGGCGAGGCCGTGTGGTCCTGGGCCATACCACTCGGCGGCCCATTCTCCGCCGGGCCATGAGGCCAGCCTGATATGCAGAGGTGCAGCGAATACACGGATTCCGGCCAGGACGAAGCATAGCGTGACGGTGAGACGCACCAACGCGGCGCCGACAGGTTGATTGCCGGGCTTCCAAAGGCGCAGATGGCGCATGGCCTGCAGGCCGAGGACATAGAATGCCGCGGTGAAAAGCGCCACATAGTAAGGGATGAAGAATACCTCAATCGCTATGCCCGCTATCAATATAAACATGCAGAGAACCAGGAACCGAACGCGTCGATCCATGAGCACGCGGCGCAGCATGAAGAGCGGCGGCAGCAAGGCGATGCCTGCGTAAAACAGGAGAGCTCTTCCGGCTTTGAAAAGCGTTTGAGGCAGGAAGCCGTGCAGGCTGTGGACTTGCCGGTATGCATCCGTTTCAATGTGGGCGTAAAACTCCTGCAAAAGCTTGTGGCGGTATGCGGGTTGCGGACGCATCGACTGCCATATGAAATATGGAGGCATGCCGTATTCGGCGTTGTATAGCTTATAGGGCGGAGTAAGAGGATTCCCGAAGACGCGATAGTCGTAGTAGCCCATCCATGCACCGCCAGCGACGATGATGAGAAGAGGGATTGCCGTACGGCGCATCAGGACAGATGCGCGTGGACGGTTCCTGCCGAAGAATGCCCAGCGTAGAAGAACGACAGCCACAGGAATACAGAGGAGCGCGCCCTCATAGGGCCGACAGGTGCCGAGCAGGGCGACGCCGATAGCCATCAGCAGGCCGTCGCGGAGGCGCACGGTCTTCATCAAGCGCGGCAGGGCGCCCAAGATGAGCGCTCCTCCGAGAGCGGTAATAGAGCCGGCCCCGGAGTAGGTGTTGATCCAGCAACTGAAAAGGGCCAAGCGCACGACAGCCAAGGCAGCGCCGAGCAGCGCCCAGCCGGGTGGAAGCCAGGCCTGAAGCGCCCAGCAGAGTGCGGCGGCCATGAGCGCGGTCATGACGAGGATGCCGTACCACGGGTGTCCTGTAAGGAGCTTGCCCGCGGCCAAGACCATGCCCTGCGCGGGGAAATATACGGACTGATAGGTCGGCGTCATGGAGACAAGCAGGGTTTCAAAATGCGTCCACATGGCGGGCGTGGGGTTGGTGAGGCGTCCTGCGGCAAAGGTGTTTGCGGCGAGCAGGAAGCTGAAGTCATCCTGAATAAAAGGGCGAGGGATGGGGCACAAAGGAAGAATGGCGAGGCGCAGCAAGAATGCAGATGCGCCGGTGATTGCTATTGAGAGACCTTTTCTGCGCGCCAGTTGCGTGAAGAAGCGCTCGACGCCGGAAAAATATCTGGCGCCGATTCGAGGCCATGCGAAGGCCAGCGCGATTGCGATCGCGGTGGCGCTGCCTTCGATCATCATGAGCGAAGTGCCATGTTCGGAGGCAGGGTTCTGGAGCATGTTTGTGTCAGCTTCCGGGCTGCGTGCTTTTCGGCAGCGAATAGGGAGTTACTTCGACAGGTTTGGTGTCGGGCTGCACAAGCCAGACGGTGCGATCCTTATAGTAATCAATCAGCTCAAGGTTGTTGGCGGGACCCATGCCTCGCGCCCAGATGACCCTGGAGTGGTCGATGTCGGGGGCGTTGTAGACCCATTCGTCAACAGGGTTGTGGCCTGGGGAATATCTGACGATCACAAGCTGCTTTCCGGGTAACTGCTCCAGCCTGGCTTCGATTCCAGCTCGCGCGCCACCGAAGTGGCCTGGGCCGTACCAGTAGCCGGTCCACTCGGAGACAGGCCACTCGGCAGGTTCCATGTGAAGCGGCTGAGCATATAACCGCAGTCCAGCCAATAAAAAGCAGAGCACTACGCACAGTCTTACCAGCGCCATGCCAACCGGCTGATCGCCAGGCTTCCAGAGCCGGAGGTGGCGCATGGCCTGCAGGCCGAGGACATAGAACACTGCTGTAAAAGGAGCCAGATAATGGGGGACGAGAAACACTTCTATTGCCATGCCGGCCATCAGGACAAGGGTGCATATGACAAAGAAGCGGGTGCGATGATCCATAAGCACGCGCCGGAACATCAGAAGAGGCGGAAGCAAGGCGATGCCGGCGAAGAAAAGAATTCCTCTTAAGGCCTTGACCAGGGTTTGTGGCACGAAGCCGGAAGCGCTGTGAATTTTCTCGAAATCCCTAAGTTCATCGCGAGAGTAAAAGTTCCGCAGAACCTGGTGGCGGTAGAGCGGCTCAGGCCGCGCGGACTGCCAGACAAAGTATGGCGCCATTGCATAGGCGGTGCGGTCTACCTTATATGGTGGAGTGAGTGTATGCCCAAAGGCGCGGTAATCGTAATATCCCATCCAGATGCCTGCGGCGATGACCAGGAGCAGAGGCAAGGCAGCCATCCGGAACAATACCGTTGCGGGCGGTCTGTTTTTTCCAGAGAAAATCCATCGCGCTAATACGAAGGCAACGGGCAGGCAGAGCAGGAGTCCTTCGTAGGGGCGGCTGGTGGCAAGCAGGATGATGCCGATTGCCATCAGCATCCCATAACGAAACCTTGCACCGCCGCGCATCAGTCGTGGGAGCGCGCCGAGAACCAGCGCTCCGCCAAGAGCTGCGAGGGATCCGCCGCCGGAATAGGTATTGATCCAATAACAGAAGAGGCCCAGGCGCAAGATTGCGATGATTCCGCCCAGCAGCGCCCAGCCCGGAGGAAGCCATGCCTGCAACATCCAGCAGAGAGCGGCGCACATGAGTGCGCTGGTGCAAAGAACGCCGAACCAGGGATGCCCGGTAAGGACCTTACCCAGAGCCAGCGCCAATCCCTGTCCGGGGAAGTACATCGACATATACGTTGGCTTCATGGCGATGTGGATGGTTTCAAAATGCACCCACATCGCAGGAGTCGGATTCGTCAGCCTACCAGAGGCGAAGGTATCTGCGGCAAGCAGAAAGCTAAAATCGTTCGGGATAAAGGGGTAGGGAGCAGGGCATAACGGAAGAATGGCAAGACGCAGGAGGAATGCAGCGGCCCCGACGATGGCTACGGAGAGGCCCTTTCTGCGCGCGAGCTGCTTGAAGAGGCGCTCGATGCCGGAAAAGTATCTGGAACCAATTTGAGGCCACGCGAATGCCAGCGCGACAGCAATTGCGGTGGCGCTGCCTTCGATCATCAGGAGCGAAGGGCCATGTTCCGAGGCAGGAGACAAGGTCATATACGAGCTATTCGCATTTTTGGAAATCCGGGCGGCGCTAGAAGATGCGACGTATGATCTCTATACAATTTCAGAATAGTACTTCAGCATGACTTTCCTTCCGGTGGCGTCATACCGCGGGAGCTTTGCGATCCCCATTTTATGCGCTATAAAACCGGCCGTGGTCTTGAGCACGCCTAGCCCGTATTTTGCACTGCGTCTGAAGTTAATCGAGGAAGCTTCCTTGAAATACTTTGTCGGGCAGGAGATCTCTCCGATTCGAAAGCCGAACATCACAGCCTGGGCGATCATCTGATTGTCGAAGACGAAGTCGTCGGAGTTTTCGAGCAGAGGAAGCGTCTGAAGGACTTCTCTGGAAAAAGCCCGGAACCCGGTGTGGTATTCAGACAGCTTGACCCCAAAAAACAGGTTTTGAAAGGCTGTCAACAGACGATTGGCGATGTACTTATAGAGCGGCATACCGCCCTTGAGAGCTCCTCCGCCGAGGATGCGCGAGCCGAGAACGAGGTCGTAGACTCCAGTGGAAACCATGCCCGCCATGGCGGAAACAAGCAAGGGGGTGTACTGGTAATCGGCATGGACCATAACCACGATGTCCGCGCCTGCGTTGAGGGCCTCACGATAGCAAGTCTGCTGGTTGCGTCCGTAGCCATAATTTGAGTCGTGGACAAACGTCAAGACACCGAGTTGTTCGGAGAGACGCGCCGTGTTGTCACTGCTTGAATCGTCTACAAGGATCTTGATATCAACGATGTCGGGTAATTCGCGCACGGTCTTTTCCAGTGTTTTTTCGGCGTTGTATGCCGGCATTACGACCGCAATGCGCTTCCCGTCAATCATCAGGGTTCCTTAAAAACGTTTGGAGAGTGCAAGGGGAGAACTGGATGGAGAGTGTACCCGGTTCCAGAATATCTCCCCCTAAAGCAAAACGCCAAAGCTAGAAGAAGCCGGTTTTGGCCACTTCGGTTTTTTTCTAAATTACGGGACGTAGGAGCTGAGAGTGGTGCCGATGCCACTGAAAGCATTGTTGATGTCCCCGGCAAGGGTGCTCATAGCCGCAGTGGCGCCGAAGGCGATCAGAGCAACTACCAGGGCGTACTCGATCAGGTCCTGACCTTGCTCGTCGGACAGCAGAGTGCGCAGTTTGATTGAAAGCATTAGCAGTTTATCGTTCATTTGAATTCTTCCCCATGATAGTGATTTGACTCAGTCGTAGGCTGGGCTGACCTACCTAATGGCAAGTAAATGGCCATTATGATTTGGCTGATATATCTTTATTAATTAGTTGTTTGCGTGATTTAAAGGAAGGCCAGTCTGTTAACGGCTGTATACAGTTACGTTGGATAGGTAATGGCTAGTACACGCCCAAAGGTAATAGTTACCTTTGCTCAGATTGCGTTCTCATCATGCTGATTGAACTTTTCCTTCGCCATCTGCGTGAGATACATACCTCACAAAATCCCACCGGTGAATGCAAGGGGAGAACCGGATAGAGAATCTGATAGTCCAGACGTCTCCCCTTTTGGAAGAAACACCACGGCCAGATAAGCCCTTTTGTGCTGCTCTGGCCTTTTGTCAGAATTACGGGACGTAGGAGCTGAGAGTGGTGCCGATGCCACTGAAAGCATTGTTGATGTCCGCGGACAGGGTTTTCATAGCTGCTGTGGCGCCGAAGGCGATCAGGGCAACTACGAGCGCGTACTCGATCAGATCCTGACCTTCTTCGTTGGACAGCAGAGTGCGCAGTTTGATAGAGAGCATTAACAGTTTATCGTTCATTTGAATTCTTCCCCATAAAGTGATTTTACTCAGCCAGTGGCTGGGTTTAGCTACATAATGGCAAGTAGATGGCCATTATGAGCTGGTTTATATGTCTCTATATATCAATTATTTACAGCCGCATGAAATGGGTCAAAGTGTGAACGGTTGTATACAGACACAATCGACAAGGCGTGCCGCGTATACACTCTTTGTGAAAGATCTGTGAATTGCGCACGGAACGGCCTATTGGCCTTGGGTGTGGCGTCCAGAGCACTCAACGTGCAGGCTGCTCCGCAGAGTCGCTGTTGTGTTCTGCAACGGGCGTGAATTCGAGCTTGTCTCCCAGTGCGGTCTGCGAGCTGTGGATGGTACCTACGGGAAGCTCGATGATGGAATGCGCAGACAAGCAGGCAGACATTCGCCATGGACGCACGTTACTCCGGACCTTTTCTACCCTTTTGTCCCGGTCAAGGTAAACCAGATCAATCGGAAACTTCATGAAGAAGGTATGAACGGCTTCGCAGGGAGCGATCCAAAGCCCCTCTCCAGGAGCTAGGCTGCTGCGTCCAAGCAGGCCCTTTCTGCGGGCGGCACCGTGATTGGCGATTTCTGCGGAATGCGCGAGCACGGTCTGCCGGGTGAAGTTCGATATTCTCATCCGGGGGTTCGGTGTTGCTCGGACGCTTCGGGTGAAGGTTTTCGATTCCCCAGGTACGCGCTTCATACTTTTACGCTCGCTTCTTCTTCCACCACAGCCTCAGACGGCTGGCGGCAGAAACTGCTGCCACTGGTATAGGCTTTGGCGATTGCAATTGCGATGCCGGCTACGACAACGCCTCCCAGCACATCGCTAAAGTAATGCCACCCTGTCGTCATTGTAGCGAGAATAATCATGAATGAAAGCATTGTGACCGGGATCCGCAGCAAACGAAAGTCCCACAGCACAAACGCACACACGATGGCCCATATGACGTGGAACGATGGAAAACACACTACACCTGGCGCCCCTAAAAAGAGATACGGGCCAGGAAGCCTGAGCGTGAATAATTGAGCCTGACAGTACGCCTGAGCTGCACTGGGTGCGAAATGGTAGATGCTCCAAGGGCCGACAGCTGGCAAAAGTCCAAACAGAGGAATTCCGACGGCAATCGCCACGAGATTTGCGACAACAAACTCCCGCGCGCGGTCGAGATTTCCGGTGAGTGCAGGCATAAGTGATGCGGCCCACAAAAGGAGTAAGAGTAAAGGGTAGGTCTTATTGATGAGCTTTCCTAGCCAGTGATGGCTAGCCCAAATTTTGATGACCAGAACGTTGACGCCCAAGAGGTGATCAATGCGGGCAAAATGGGCGTCTTGTAAGGGCATACGTAAACGAGCCGCGATCAGCATGGGGAAAGCAAGAAGGGGAATCAACAGCAGTACCCAGGGAATGACTAGGATGGAATCGAGCCGTGGCGACCGCTTTTTGTCATCCCAGTATAAGAACAAGAGCGTCAGCAGAATGCATGCCATAAAGATCACATCAAGGTAATTGCCGATAATGATGTGGATTGAAGTGAGCTTACAGCCGATTACAGAGATGGCCAAAATGATCAGGTCGGCAATTGCCATATGTAGCTGGAAGCTAGCTCTGGAATTGGATTGCAACCGGCCCCGGGGTTGGTGCGACAAGAGTTTGATCATTTCAGGTCGTCCTTTTACTAGTGCACCCTTTGCCCTGCGCTTGGTTGAAAGCGGGTGCCGGAAATGATTTTGCAGATTATAAATGCGGCGTCAGGTGCAGATTACCAGCTAGAGTTGTGCTCGTCATTGTCAAATTTGCCGTTTCCGCGGACTGAACCGGCGAACTTGGCCATGAGGCTGGGTTTTTATGGATTGCATAAAGAAACCATTCCAGACGTGTCAAAGATACGTCGAAGAGAATGATTTGGCAGGGGACCCTATGACATTACGCGGTTCCAGGCTATTGATTGCTATAAGTATTTCAGCAGGATATTTGTATTTCTTATGAAGGGCGCATGCGAAGACGATCGCGGGCAACAGCAGCATGATTTCATCTGCGAACCGTCCATGCGGCGAGACCAGAATGATTACGATCATCGGTAGCATACCTGTACTCCAATAGGAGATGCAGTCTTTGGACGCTGGATGGCTTGCTACTGCAACGGCAAGGATGCCGACGAGTACGATTGCCGCTGCCGCCAGTGTGCGGAAGATTTTTTTGCGCTATACCCCGGTTGGTGCAACCGGTTCGACGGGCTGCTCATTCCGACTGTCCCCTTTTCCGGCGTCCAAATTTTTATCTGCTGCCATAAAGGCGAAACGGAACCCTTGAAGCTTAGCGGGTTCCGTTTCGCTTAAGGCGGAGCGTCGATTACATCACTGTGCGCCACCGCTCGTTGTGGATTCCACGACCAGCTTTTGTTCCGGCTTCATGCTGTCGAGTAATTGCTCGACGGGCATGCTTGTCGTCTGCGGCATGACCGGGATGGCGCCAGCTGGGGTTGACATGGGGATGTTGGAGTTTGGCGGCAGGAACTTAGCCGGATAGTGCAGCTCCGGCAAAGGCTGTCCAACCGGAATCGGAGGCACGATTTCCGGCGTGACGATGACAATCAACTCGGTGTTGGTGCGGGTTTTGGACATGGACTGGAAGAATTTGCCCAGAATCGGAATGTCTCCGAGGAAGGGAATCTTTTCAAAGGTGTCATTTTCGCGATTATCAAGCAGTCCGCCGATGGCGAAGCTTTGTCCGTTCCCGAGCTCAACCTCAGTCTGTACCTTGCGGATATCAATTGCCGGAACATTGAAACCGGCGATCTCAACTGCGTTAGCGAAGTCCAGAGAGCTGACTTCAGGCGCGACCTGCAGACGGATAGTGTTGCGCGGGGTGATGGTAGGAATAAAACTCAGGTGAACGCCGTATTCCTTGAACTCGATGGTGACAGCCCCTGCGCCGCCTGCTGATGTTCCCTGTACCACCGGGAAGGGATATTCTCCGCCGGCGAGGAAGCTGGCTTGTTTCCCGTCTTCGGCAAGCAGGTTGGGCTCTGCGAGAACCTCAACCAGCCCCTTGGTCTGGAGGGCCGCCAGCGTGGCGCCGAGATTCAGGTCAGGCCGGAAGATGGAGAGATTCAAGGCATTCGTAATCGTCGCAACAGCGGAAGTGCCTTCGGACGGAAGTGTGACTCCGGGAGGGCTGTACTGCCCGGTGTTGATACCACCGATGCTATTTGCGGCGCCGGTGCTGTAGATGTTCAGCCCGAGTTGCTTTGCGAGGGTACGGTCTACGCTGCAAAAGCGCACCTTCAGGAGGATCTGAGCCGGAGACGACGGCACATCGACGTACATCAGATTGACGACTTTACCGGCTGTGGATGCGATCTGGACGGCGCGATCGGAGCTGTTGAGATCATGTACCGAGCCACGAAGGAAGAGAAGACCGTTGGCTGACGTGACCTGGATATTTTGTCCGGGCAGCTGCGTGCTGATTTCACGGCGAAGGTCCCCGAGGCTGTCGTCGGCGGCAAAATGGCTGGCATGGACCGCGACATTAAAGAACTGACGCACGCCACCCTGCTCCCAGACGATAAGGCTGGTATTTCCGATGGCCTTGCCATTGACCAGAATCTCAGTCGGGCTGACAGCGGAAACTTCGGCCACGTCGCCCAAGCCAATCGATACGCGCGTTACAGGATGCGTAAAGTCGATGAGCGCAGTCTTTCCTACGCTGATCGAAAGCTGCCGGGATGAGTCGTGGCTGGAGGCATCGACTGCTGGCTGAGACGCCTGTGCCAGAAGCACCGGGCCGGCAAAGGCAGCAAAGGACAAGGCACATAGAGAAACTAGAGGAATACGGCTTCTAACTTTCACTGTTTTTCCTCGCCGACGGGAAATTTTGCTTCGGTTTTCGTGGACCCGTTAATAACCTGAATCTTGTATACGTCCGGTGCGCGCCGGACCGGTCTCCGAACCACATTGGATTGATGCGGCGCCGGAGCGGTTCCGCTAGGCGCGAACAGCGCCCCCAAAGATGTTTCTGCCGGTTTGGCAATCGTCGTATCGAGCGGGTTCCGCAGAACAAGCTGGATGTGAGTTTCGTTGCCGGCCAGGCTCAGGAGCTGGGCCTGATCCGGGGTCACCAGAAGATTGACAACCTGAACCTGCTGGGGCTTGCCTTCAGCATCCTTCTGGATGTCGGTTCCCGCGGACAGGACTTCGATGTTCTGGAGGAGCGTCTTGGTAACCGTTCCCTGGCTGCTGTTGTTGGTTCCGGGAGGCGTGCCTGAGACGATCACATCTACGCGCATTCCGGGAGTGACGAATCCAGCCACCCCGACCACCTCGTCAACCTTGATAGCGTCCGCTCTCATGCCGGGCGGGATGGTAGCGGCGAGACCGCCACCGGAGCCAGGGGCTGCAAGCCGGCTGTTCACAATGGGCTCGCCAGCATACAGGTTGGACAATACGCCCCGGCCTACCGCATCCTGGGGTTTTAGAATGACCCCCTGCGGCAGAGTCCCTGCAATCTGCATGGTGGTGAGGTCGCTATCGCGAAGGATGCTTCCAATCTTAATGTCCGCAGCAGCCGCAACGACGCTGGTGGTCCTTGCCATAGGCGTGGAGGTTATGTGTCGACTGACCACCTTGAAGACCAAGAAGCTGCACAAGGCGGCTATAAAGAAGGCGCTCAAGAGAATAGTGAATAATCTTCGATTCATTCAACAATCCATAGAGTGGACTGAATAGCCTGTCCCGCTCTTGTAATTCTGTGGCAATTGCAATGCCAATGAAATATAGGCTCATTTTCAAGCGAATGGGAAGGATTCTCAGCTAAAAAGTGGAACAAGTGTGAACATATGTATACCAACAGTAATGCCCATGTAGCCCCCCTGATACGCTCAGTGGTATCCAGAGCGAAGGAAATGGGGAATCAATTGGTAATGAAATTGCTTCTCTAACCTACCATACCTGTATCCTGTAACGACAACGAACCTGAGAAGACAACGATAACCAAGTTCAGAAACTCACTCACGCATGCGGTCTTCCTATCCCATTTCGCTGTTTACAGGCCCTCCCCAACGGGAAAGCGGTCCATCCGCATTCGTTGTTTCGATTGTGCTGCACAGCGTTTTGTTCAGCCTGCTGCTTCTGAGCGTGAGACATGTGCGTGTGGTGGAGAGATTGCCCAACCGCAAGTATACGGTCCGGCTGCTGGATGTGCATGTGACACAGGCCAGTGTTCATTGGTTCCCACAGAAGAATGCCGTGCGCAATGGGCCGCGGGCTGCGCGGCATGCGGTTTCTGCCGGAGGGAAGCTGGGTACGGCCCGTATTTCAAGGGTGGCGCGCATATCGCGCAACTTCGAGTCACAGAAGCCGGCTCCGCAGACGATGATTCAGCCTGAGGTTCCACCTGATCAGCGGGTCCTGCCAAACATTCCGATTCCTCAGGCGGTGGTCTGGACCCCGGGCAAGATTACGCAGAGAAAGATCACCACGCCTGCGCCACAGCCGACCGGGGCAATCCAGGTGAAGCCTTCGCTTGCCATGCCCAGTCACGAATTGAATCCGGCGGAGATTTCACTTTCTTCCACTCCGTTCGCCACGCTTGCTCCGATGCCCGCTCCGGGCACGACTTCGCCGGTGGACGTGAGCGCACAGCAGCCGGCGAAGCAGATTCCAGTGACGGCTTCAAAAGATACAGCGGAGATTTCTCCGGCGAGGGTCATCTCGCTGTCCGACATGAAGCTGGAGAGCGGAACTGCCGCACTGCCGGTGGTCAACGAGGTTGCGTCATCGGATGCCTCAGGGTCGCCATCATTGGGGGAGGCGGCGAGCGTGTCGCAGACGGGCAACGATAAGACCGACAGCCGACAGAATGGAACAGGCGCGGGACAAGGCGCAGGCAACGCAGGGGAGAATGCAGACGGGGTTGCGGTGCAGGACGGCTCAAATGCGGGTTCAGCATCCGATGAAGGTTTCACGGTCTATGACGGATCGGGCGGCAACCTGAGTTCAGGCTCAACTGCCGCGGAGCACATCACGCTGCCGAAGAACGGCCAATACGGGATGGTTGTGGTGGGGGCTTCCCCGCAGGAGAGCTATCCGGAGACGGCCGACCTCTGGACGGGCAGGATGGTGTACACGGTCTATCTGCAGAGCGACACGGCGCAGAACTGGATCTTGCAGTACTCCCGGCCGCGCTCGTCTGAGAACAAGCCGGGCGATGGCAGCAGACCCGATCCACCATGGGCTTATGACATGATGCGGCCCAACCTGAGCGCGTATAAGGATGTGGTGCTGGTGCATGGCTTTGTGAATGCTGACGGACGATTCGAACGTCTGTCGGTATCCTATCCGCCGGACTTCATCGAAACAGACCTGCTGTTGCGCGCTCTCAAGAAATGGGAGTTCCGTCCGGCGATGAATGAGGGTCAGCCATTGACCGTCGAGATACTGCTGATTATTCCAATGGCGACAGAATGAAGACTGTCTGCAGTTCGCTCCCTGGCGACCCTTATTGGGAGATCACCATCTCGGAAGTGCTGGTGGCGCTGAATACCGTACTCGGCACGAATGGGACAGAAAAGGGGAAGTTATAGGTCACATTGACCTGCACTACGTTTCCCTGGGCGTTGCAGTTGGAAAGAGTTGTTGTGAATGTGCCTCCGATGGCATTTGCGCATTCTGGTGTTACGGTAACGCTGGTGGGAACACCGGCGAGATTCTGCACATAGCTCGTGATGTCGGCTGACGTGGCGGTGCATGCCGAGGATCCGTACGTTGAGCAGTTCGTGCCCCAGGTTGACCCACGGACGATGGCGTAGCGCGTTCCCTCGCGGGCGGCGTCCGTGACGATATGGTAGGTGTACAGCAGGAGGCATAGCTCCATGACTCCAAAGATCAGCACGAGGACGATGACGAGAGAGACCGTGGCTTCACCAAGCGCGGATCCGCGCTCCGCCCGCGCCGCGTTCCTGCACCGCGCAAATTCCGCTTTGAGCCGCAATCCGGCGCCGGAAATGTTCACTGTTCAACCGCCATCGATGCGAAGCCGCGGAGCGTGAATGTAGTTGGGATTCCTGGGTAATTGAATAAGGTATTGACGGCTGCGGCCGTGCTTACCTGGACGTTCACCATAATTTGATCGTTTCCGGATACACACGATGCCGCGGCACTGGAACACGCGACTGAGCTGGTGGTAGTTCCGTTGTAGCAGTAGCAGGAATAGCCTGGGTTGACCGTCAAGTCAGTAATGTTTAGCGCATCGTACTTTGCCGCATTGGTCATGCCGGTATTATCGATGGCTGTCTCGTGATTTTGGGCGCCGTAGGCGACGGCAGCACGAGCAGCATTGGAAACCTCAATGCTGATGTAGGCCAGCCGTCCAAATTCAGCCGCGCCGATGACGAGCAAGAGGAAGACCGGCAGAACAAAGGCCAGCTCTATAAGCGCGCCTCCTGCATCCTTACGCAAACGGTGTGTCAGCATATCAACCCTTCTGTTGCGGTGATGGAACTGCATTTTTCGTGGATTGCGCGATCATTTACTCAACCAATGTAACGGCCTTAATGGGGTTCGAAGTGCCGGCCAGAAGATCGTAGTTCTTCAAGGTTGCACCTCCGTCGATGGTCAGAGACTGCACGATTGTGTCCACGTAGGTGTTTGTGCCTGTGCCGTTTTCCACCAGAAGGGGAGCAGTAGGTGCATAAATGACACCCTGGAGATTTGAATTCGCTCCTCCTTCGAGCGAGATCGTGGACGTGTCTGAGGAGGACTGCCAGAAAAGGATGCCGTTAAGGTTGCCGGACGTCGGGGCGCTGAGCGCCAGAGTTACCCCGTTTGCTATGTTGATTGTGTCCCCATTGTTCGGGAAGTAAAACGTGACCCCAGTTCCGGTGACACTTACGCCGCCACCAAGAGTAAAGTTGCCATTGATGACGTATACGCCGGGATTGAGCGTGATGTTTGTCGCTCCGTTGGCGATGTTCAGGTAGTTGTAGCAGACCGTGCCTCCCGCGGTGGCTGGTCCCAGCGTGACGCCGTTTGCATATGCGCCGTTTCCGCCCGCGGGCGGGTTTACGCAATTGCTATATGTGGGCGGCGTGAGGTACGAAAGAGGGTTGCTTACGGGAGGAATGCCTGTTGCCGGGGTGGGGGATGTGGAACCGCCGTTGTTGATCGTTGATGTTCCGGCAACGGCAATCGACTGAGCGTTAATGTGGGCGCCGCCTACGACAGAGAGATTCCCATTGCCGATAATGCCGCAGGATGTGGCAGTAAGGTCTGTACCGTTGCTGGCGTTCAAAACGATGCCGGAGGAGCCGAGCGCATAGATGCAGTTCTGGCTGTTGCCGAGAGTAGCGACCGCCCTGGTGGTAACTGTCATGAAGTGGCTGCCAACCAGATTTAGAAAGAAAGTCTGCTCGCTCTGCGAAACGATCGCTTCCACATAGTGAGGGTTTCCTCCGAACGCCCCATACTGCGGTCCACCATTGGTAGGGCCATTAATGGTAACGGTGACCCCGTCGGAGCCGTTCGTAAAGCCGTTCTGAGCTGCGGCTGCCAACGCCGCTGTTGGAGTGTATGTAGAAGCGGTGGGATTGTCGGGATTGAGGTAGGCCGCGCCCGCAACGGCGGCTGCATCTGCGGCGATCTGCGCCAGTCTTCTTTGGCGCAGCAGGATTCCCGCATCGATCGCAAACGCCAAAAACCCCAGGAGCATGGTCATGCTCAGTGCGACGATCACCAGGGTTTGTCCACTTTCGCTACCCAGTTGTTTCATAGTAATTTCCTCAGGCGTATCGGAGTCCATGCTTCAAACCGGTACAACGTTTTAGTGCTTAAAATATAGAGGTCTGAGGATGCTTAAAAGGGTTGCCCTAGATAACTGTCATTGCCGCTTGCGGAGGATCGGCCCAGGCTTATCAGTGCATGCGGGTGCGATTCCGGTGCGTATGGCGCCAGCCGTAAGAGCCAGGCCGAGAGCTAACTCTATCGCCTTTTGACCGTGAGTGACGGCCAGAAGAAACAAGAGCAGAAATAGGATGTATCCGAAAAGTACCTAACTTTCATCAGACGCGAGCAGATGCAAAAATTTGTCGAGGGTTTTCTTGTCCGCAGCATGAGATCCAGGGCCAGATTGCTGGTTGGACGATGCGGTCTCCACAGGGATGAATGCGAAGCCGACGCCGTCTTCGCCATAGCGGACAACTTTGGACATGACAATGACAGAACAGTCGGGCTTGGAAGGGTCGCCGCTGGTCCTTTGCAGGGTCATCATAATCAGTGTGCCCAGCAGCCAACGCTCCGTAGTCGCAAGGTAGAACCCGGTCGGGCTGATGTTCTGTACGGTGTGCGCCACGGGATTGCCGCCATCCCAGAAATAGGCGGCCAGCGGAGGTGTTTTACGCCGTGAATTCTTCCGGGCGTCGTTCGATACCAGCGATTTGAACCAATCTTTAATTGGCGTCATGCAGTTTCCCTGTCACTCCTGAAGAGTACTGAGAATATCCAAAAATAGGTAGCACATTTATTGCCTAATGCAGCGGACACAGGCTAGGCATCGTCCACAGTCGTCAGTCTGATTCTCACTACACTGAGCCTGTAGCTCCTGCATATCCAGTGCATTGCTTTTCCGGTCTTCGGCAGCCGGAACATCTGCTCTTGTCGTTGCGTTGCTCCAACCACGTTTGATGCTGACCTATCGTGCTTGACTCTCAAGCTGTGGGAGAGCGGTTCGGTTGAGGCGGCTCTCGATCTCCTCAGCTGCGCAGATGATCAACTGATCTCCGCGCTGAGTTTGTGACGAATAGATCGTGTGGGTCGGCAATTCCAGCACACTTGCAGCCTTAATCCTCAAAGGTGCGATCCGGAATCTTGGAAAATGTTCGATAACGTGGATGACCTGGTGGTTTTCGTTGAGATAAATCAGATCGAGAGGGAAGAAGACGCCCAAAGTATGAACTCCCTGAGACGGTACGACCCAAAGCCCCTCATCGAGCTTGAGCCTCATTTTACCGATCAGTCCTTTGAGGCGCGCGAAGGTAGTGTTGGCCGGGGCGACACCCAGGCTTAGAAAGCACTCGCGGGTCTGGTTGTATACGCAATATGTCCGTCTGTCCATTGGTTTATGCATCTGCGGGTATATAACGATCACCCGTCCATTTTGGGCTTGCTTTTTGGTTAACGCGATTTCTGCGCGCAGGTCCTTTCTCTTTCTCGCCGGCAATGAAATGTTGAGACCCTCCTTCCGGAATAGATGACTGCCAGAGCCGTACATCCATGCCGGAAGGAGCGCACCTAAGGCAAACTCCTCCCGAAATTAATGTCCTGCCGGATAGATTGGAGGCATTTTGCATCTCCTGTATCCCGGCTCGCAGGCAAATTGATGCTCTGCAACTTTTCAGTGCAAAGGGTTGAGTTAGACCTTTTTGCGGCGCCGCTGAATCAAGATGATCAGCAGAACGACACATATGACACCGGCAACAACCCGGATAATCGTTGTATTGTCCACGTCAGCTCTCCTTTCCTACTTGCTAAGAAACTTGTGAAACGACTCCATCATAATGATGGCCGCTGGTCCCAGGGTTACCAGGAAGATGGATGGAAAGATAAACAGGACAAGCGGGAAAACCAGCTTCACGGTTGTCTTGGCTGCCTGCTCCTCCACTTTCTGTCTCCGCTGGGTCCTGAGGGTATCGGAATGGATGCGCAGAGTGCGCGCGATACTGGTTCCGAACTTTTCCGCTTGAACGAGCACGGAGACCAGGTTGCGCACGCTGTCCACATCGGTGCGCTCGGCAAGATTTTTCCAGGCCTCACCGCGGGGACGACCGGCTGCCTGTTCGAGTACGACGACATTCAACTCATCGCTTAAGTCGGGCTGTGTCCGGGTCAATTCCTGCGCGGTGCGCGAGGTTGATTGATCGAGGCTCAGTCCAGCCTCAATGCAGATGATCATCAGATCGAGGACATCGGGAAGACCGCGGCGGATGCGCGCCTGGCGAGCAGAGATGCGGTTCCCCAGCCAGAAATCAGGCGCCAGGAAGCCGAGCACCAGAGCCAGGCCATATATGAATACGGGGCTGAAATGCCCGATTCCGGTGACCAACATCAGAATGCAGAGCACGATAGGAGTCAGAAACTTTGCGCCGTAGAAAAGCTTGATCGCCGATTCGTTACGATAACCGGCACGGACGAGGCGCTTCTGAACAATCGAGGTCTCAGCCTTGCTCTTCGGCATGACGCGCTCAAACTGCTCGACGACGGTGCCCAGCGAAAGGCCGGTCTGCTGGATGGTGCCTATGAACCCTTTGGGCTTAGCCTTGGTGCGCGATGAGGTGACAGCAGCAATACGCTGCAGCATGGCCTCCCTGTAGAAGAGGATCAGGCCAGCGCTCACGATCAGCAGAAAAATTGCGAGAAATGAAAAGACCGCAAACCCCATAAATCCTCCTTAAACGTCCATGTTGACGATATGGCGAATGATGAGGCCGCCGACGATGGTCATGAACCCCGAGAGATAAAGGAGCTTTATGCCAATCTCGCGGTGCCACAACAAGCTCATATTTTCGGGATTGATCGTATATAGCCCCACTCCCAGCACGACGGGCAAAAGGGAAAGAATCCAGCCGGTCATCCGTCCCTGAGCGGTGTGTACACGCACCTGCCGTTTCAGGCGGAATCTTTCGCGGATCACGTAGGCCACCTTATCGAGTACCTCGGCCAGGTTGCCTCCGCTCTCCTTTTGAATCAGGATGGCCGTGACCACCATTTTTAGATCCTGCAAGGGAACGCGGGAGACCAGGTTATTCATGGCCGTCTTCAGTTCAAGGCCGTAGTTCTGTTCGTCGAAGCTGATCCGGAACTCTCCGCCCAGAGGGTCCGTAACCTCATGCGCCACCAGATCGAGCGACGAGTTGAGACTGTGGCCGGCGCGCATGGCGCTTACCATAAGATCCAGCGCCTCGGGCAACTGCTGCTCAAACTTATTGAAGCGGGCCCTGCGTTTAGCAAGCACGTAGAAAAAAGGCGAAGCGCCAATCAGGATCCCAAGCAGGAGAGAAAGAGGCACGGAGCCGGTTCTCATGTGAAGCAGATAGGAAGGAATGATGAAGGCGGTAATGCACATCAGGATCAAACCACCGGCTGTCCACTTCAGATTCGCCTGGTAGAGGAGGTTGCGAAGGCGGGGTGCCACCTCAAGCCGGAGCAGCATGCGATTGAGCATCGGCACGGCGCTGAACAGTTCTTCCTTGCGAACATTGACGATAGGGTCGGACGTCTGCGGCTTATCTGTACTCAACGCAGCGTGGAGGACATTGAGAGTCCGCTTTGTCTGCTGAGAGGCACCGGTTCCAGTTGCGATCAGCAGCAGGGCTGCGACTGCGAACACACCCAGAAATACGATTAACAGCACGATTAACATATCGACCTACTCCCTCCCGTCCCTTTAGTTCACTTCCGTTACGTGCTCGAACATGGTTGCCGGCAGCACAACACCCGATACACGGAGCCGCTCGAGGAACTTGGGACGGATGCGGCTCGGCTTGAATGCGCCGATGACCTTTCCGTCCGGCCCGATCCCTTTTCTTTCGAAACTGAAGATCTCGTGCATGCTGATGATGTTCTCTTCCATGCCGGTGATCTCAGCGATATTGATCACTCTGCGGCTGCCATCGCTCAAGCGCGAGACCTGAACGACGATGGCGATCGCGGAGGCAATCTGTTGGCGAACGGTTCTTTCCGGCAGATTCAGGTTGCTCATGGCGACCATGGATTCGAGCCTGGAAAGAGCATCGCGCGTGGTGTTGGCGTGAATCGTTGTCATGGAACCTTCGTGGCCGGTGTTCATGGCCTGGAGCATGTCAAAGGCCTCTTCTCCGCGGACCTCACCGATGATGATGCGGTCGGGGCGCATACGGAGACAGTTGATGAGCAGTTGCCGCTGACGGATTGCGCCCTGGCCCTCTACGTTGGGGGGGCGGGTTTCGAGGCGCACGATATTCTGCAGCGCCAGCTGAAGTTCGGCAGCATCTTCGATCGTGACGACGCGTTCGCTTTGCGGGATGTACTGGGAAAGAATGTTCAGCAAGGTAGTTTTTCCAGCGCCGGTGCCGCCGGAGACCAGCACGCTGATGCGCGCGCGCACGGCGGCGGCGAGCATCTCCATCATCTCAGCGGAGATGCTTTTCAATGCCACCAGCTGATTTGCGATCAGTGGGCCGGTGCCGAAGCGGCGGATCGACAGGGCCGGGCCGTCAAGAGCCAGAGGCGGAATGATGGCATTGACGCGCGATCCGTCAGGTAGGCGAGCATCGACCATTGGCGAAGACTCGTCTACTCTGCGACCGACCCGCGATACGATGCGGTCGATGATCTGCAGCAGGTGCCGGTCATCGCGGAAGGTCGCATCAATTTTGCGAAGGATGCCGCCCTTTTCAATAAAGACATTGTCCTTGCCGTTGACCATGATGTCGGAGATGCTCTTGTCCCGCAGCAGGGGCTCGAGCGGGCCGAGGCCGAAAACTTCGTCGAGCAGGTCTTCCTGAATCTTTTCCTGTTCACTCAGGCTCAGCGGCACGCGCTGGCCGGTAACGATCTCAGTGATCATTCCGGCTACAGCATGTCGCGCCTGGCCGCTGTTGACGCGCGAGAGCTTTTCCAAATCCAGCTTGGAGATGAGCGTCCTGTGTACTTCCGCTTTGAACTGCTCGAGATTTAGTTGTTCCACGCTATGCCATCCGTATCGTTCGAAAACCTGGGGATTTCAGTCCTTACCCAAATAAGCCAAACCGTTTCTTCTTTTCTGCCGTTGCGGGCAGACCGCAAGCCATTCTGGCCATCTGCCGAATGATGTCGGCAATGGGGGAGTCTCCCATAGCGATGGGTGTTGCACTGTTTTGCGCCTGCCTTACAACGGGATAATCGCTTGGGATCTTCCATGCTGCCGGCAAAGTGAGAGCCTTTGTGATGCTGTCTTCGTCGATGACCAGGGAACGAGGCGTGAAGCGATTGAGCACAATCTGGAGCTTGGTTGCGCGGGACGAGAAGAACTCCGATATAAGCCGATTGGAGTTGCGCAGCTCCGAGATGCTGACCTGAGTGACGAGGTAAACGGTCGTGGCTGCTTCCAGAAGTGTTACGTAGGTCTCTCCCCCGGAGGAGCCAGCATCGATGACGACAAAATCGAAATCCTGCCGGGCGACGGCCAGCAGTTTTTCGACGGCATCGTTGGTAATGGTGATCGCGGAATATTTGTCGGGGGCCGAGAGCACGAAGAGGCCGGAGTCGTGCTTGGTGAGCAACCGGGAGAAGAAGTTGGAATCCATACGGTTGATGTTCTGGAGAGCATCGACGGTCGAGAATGGGGCTGTGATTCCAAGATCGAGCGCCGCGGCCCCAAGCGGCAGGTCGAGATCGATCAGCAGAGTGCTTTGTCCGGACTCCCGGGCCATGGCAATTGCAAAGTTGCTGGCGACGGTGGTCACACCGGAGCCACCTTTGGCACCGGTAAAGACAAATAACCTGCCCAAAGCCTTTTTCGTGGGACGGGAGGTTGGGCGGCGAACCGAGGCGCGAACCAGAGCTTCGGCGACCGTGTTTTGGGAAAGTGGCTGTGTGAGAAATTCGCGAGCGCCCGCTCTCATGCAGCGGACCAGCAATTCCGAATCTGAGTGCCCGGAATAGACAATCACGGTCACGGCACTGTTGCTGCAGATGGTCTCCACCAGGTCGAGTGCCTGCTCGGGGTTACTGTCCAAGTCGATGATGATGACGTCGAAGCTGGCTTCGAGCAACTGCGGGACATCATCCAGATCGGGGTAAGCGCGAAACTCCCGCACAACGCTCGCCTGGGGCCCATTTACTGCCAGGGCAATCTCGCGGCGAGGCGCTTCCTCAGGGCCAATGAGTGCAACGGACAAGACATTGGCGCCGAGGGTATCGGGATCTTGTGTGAAAGCTGACATTGCTAAACTGTGACTCCCTGCTTCTTGCAGCGTGGGGTGGGGAACAGACGCTGGCGTATTTTCGACCGAAAAACCATGTGCGTGTCCCATTAACTCAACGTACTTAACGAGCGAAGAAGGAGACGAGCGTTCCGATAGCGATCGCCGGAGCGTAAGGCATTTTACGCGTCAGAGGATTACTGAGATTCAGCTCAGGATCGGTTTTAAGACCGCGCTTCCTGAAACCGAAAACCAGGTCGCCTGCGCCCCGGAACAGCTCACCGAGAAACCCACCAGCTGCTGCCCAGCACAGTGCCATGATACCCCCAATGATGCCCGTCATAACCAGTGCTATGATCAATTGCCCCGGCCATATCCAGGCGCCGATGGCGGCGCATAGCTTTACGTCGCCCATTCCCATTCCGCCCATCAGGGCGAGAACGCCAAAAATAGATCCTCCTACCAATATTCCGAGGAGGCTGTGCCCGACTCCAGACCAACCGTGCAGCCAGGTGGAAACGGCGATACCTATCACCATGAAGGGCAGCACAAGCCAGTTCGGTATGCGGCGGCTGCGCAGATCTGTGAATGTAGCCACAACAAGAACAACGAGAGTGGGCCACCAGGCAATCGAGGAATGCATATACAACACCGGTTCCTTCCTAAGCGTAACTGTGGGTGTGCAATTCTCCGTCCAAATCGCTGGAAAATCAGTCAAAGCCTGAATTCAGGGCCTTGACGACAATTCTACTCGGGCTGGTGTGAACGACTGTTTACAGGCAAGATACCGTTGTGAAGCGGCGCATACACACCCTTAAGGGGCTATTTTGGGGCCCGGTCAGTGAGAGGAAACAGGAATGGGAGGTCCGCAATCGGGCCTGTGACAAAATTATGGCCATTCAGCCGGATTGTCTGCAGGTCGTGGGCAGGAAGTTTTTTTTCCACCGTTTTCAGGTACTCCGGGTATCGGTCGGCATTGCCGGGAAGCGGAAAGAGCACGAACCGGGAGTAGGAGGCGACCGGCAGCTGCTCCAGCAGGCGAGTGTCGCGCCCTTGCATGGCAAAAGCCCGTGTACCGTTATTGAACTTTACTTCAGGGTATTCGACGTTGAGATAGTCCGGCAGGTAGTAGCCGGCATGCCGGAAGCCGAGGAAATGCGAATCGAAGCTGACGATGAGCGTACTGTTGGCGGGGCCAATCTGGGGCAGAGCGGTCTGGATGCTCCGGATCTCCGCTTCAAAGTGGCGAACCTGGCTGTAAGAGCAGTAGAGCGGCGAGTCAAGAAAGATGAGCGTGTTTACCGCAGCGCAAGCCACGATCAGGGCGATCTTGAGGGGTTTGCCGAGGGCAGCATGTGCGTACCACTCCGAGATCCAGAAGCCGAGCCAGAGTGAGGCTGGGGCGAGGAGGATCAGCAGGTAGCCGCTGTTCACAAATTTGAGAAAGATCAACGTGAAGAAGCAGAGCGCCGGTGCAATCCAGACCAGGGTGAACCACTTCTTTTGCCGGTCAACCGGGATTTTGCAATACTTTGCCGCGAATGGAGCAATGGAGGCCGCACCGAAGATCAGGAGATAAATGAAGACAATGGTGACCGCGCGGGCAATTGAGGTGGCGGGCGATGAATTGAATACTGTCTTTTTCCCGGGCACCATATGCCAGAGCGTGAATAATGCGCCGAAATAGGCTTTAAGGCCGCCGCTGGCCACAATCATGGGGACGAACCAGGCGACGAGCGTCAGCAGGAGCACCGTGCATGCCAAGAGTCTTCTTTTAAGGGTCACATGGCGGAGCGAAAGCAGAAGGAGAGGCGCGAGAAACAGAAGGGAAGGCGGGCGCACTCCCGCGGAAATTCCTAGAATG
>JBARHV010000365.1:0-12047 GCA_049799415.1 Silvibacterium sp. | reverse complement strand
AAATACATTGTTTTTGTCGCCAAGCACTCAGGCGGTTTCTGCATGTGGCAGACCGAAACAACGGACTACGGCATTCGCAACACGCCCTGGCGCGGAGGCCGCGGAGACGTCTTCGCCGATGTCGCCGCTTCCTGCCGCAAATACAGCCTCAAGCTGGGAGTCTACCTCAGTCCCCGCGACGATCACTTCGGAGCAAAGATCAGCGGCATCTGCTCAACTCCCGCGCTACAAGCTCGCTACAATGCGATGTATCGCGAGCAACTGACAGAAATTCTCACCCGCTATGGCCAGTTAATTGAGGTGTGGTTCGACGGATCCACCGTTATCCCCGTGAGCGACCTCTTGGCCAAGTATCAGCCCAAAGCCCAGGTCTTCCAGGGGCCGGCAGCGACGATTCGCTGGGTGGGCAATGAGGACGGCGTTGCACCTTACCCCTGCTGGAACAGTATTGACAATGTGGACGCGAAGATGGGCACGGCCACCTCGCTGAACAGCGATATCGATGGGGACACATGGATGCCTAACGAGGTCGATGTCTCCATCCGGCGCCCTGATTGGTTTTGGAGCACGACCAACGAAAAGAACGTACTAACTCCCGACCAATTGCTTTCCGTTTACTACACTTCGGTAGGACGAGGCGCTCAACTGCTGCTCAATATCCCGCCCAATCGGGACGGCTTGCTTGCAGATGCCGACTGTGCGTCGGCGAAGGCTTTCGGTCTAGAGATTCGGCGTCGCTTCGCAAGGCCGCTGGCCGAGACCGCGGGGCAAGGTACCCAGGTGACATTAAAGCTCGGCGCATCCACGTGGATCAACACGGTCATCCTTCGGGAAGACATTGCCAAAGGCGAGCGCGTGCGTGAGTTCCATGTCGAAGGACTTGCAGGGGGTGTGTGGCGGAAACTCGGTGAGGGCACCGCTATTGGCAACAACCGGATTCAACCGGTGGAGCCAGCTCTCGTGGACGCTGTGCGCATCGTGACCACCAAGAGCGTGGGTACTCCTTTCTTCCGGAGCCTGGCTGCTTTCAACACAGACAAAGCCCCGCCTGCTAATTGGAATGCGGTTCCACAAATATGGGCGCCAAACGATGTCGGCGTCTGGCGCGACCAAACATTTTCCATCGATTTGACCGCGAAGATTGATGCTGCAAGCCAATATCGGCTCCGATTTGTGGCGCATGTGGGAACAGTCACAGGTCTCAAGAAGATTGTGCTCATGCTGCAGGGCGCTGCACAACCGAGCCTTGTCAAGCCCGTCAAGGGCAACGCAGATGAGTTGATCCTCGATATACCCGGTATCGGCATAAGTGTTCAGCTGTCCGGGCGTGTGGAAGGGGCAGAGGCCGGCCAAATCCTGCTGCAAAAGCTCTAGTACCGTCAATACATGATTTGGAAATGCGGAGCAGAATGCGCATGGCGCATTTGTGCCATGCGCCACTGGCGCGCATTTCCTATATGTCGTTGGGTCGATCCGTCCCGTTTTTTGCGCTCAAATGTAGCGATCTATGGCGTCATTTCATCGAGGGAGTGAAAACTGTGAAGTATGCATTTACGATTGCCATTTTGTTCGGAGCTATTGCGATGGCATCTGCCCGGAGCCCAATCCAGCCCCCCCCATCTGCCTTCGTGAACACGCTAATGCCGCAGCCTTCGCAGCTGACCGAGCAGCGCGGGAGCCTTGCCATTACGCCGTCGTTCACGGTGGCGGTGAATCATTTTCATGATGCCCGCCTGGATGGTGCGATTTCGCGTGCCTTGGAACGGCTGAAGATGAGCACTGAGGAGGAGATTGCAACCGATGCGGCATCCTCCGGACAGGCGACGCTGACCGTGAGTGTGGACGGCGCGGGTGAGGCGGTACAGTCGGCCGATGAAAATGAATCGTATTCGCTTGACGTGACGCCAACCGGCGCGTACCTGCATGCGGCGACCGATGTGGGCGCGATGCGCGGTCTCGAAACCCTGCTGCAGCTGGTGCAGACTGACGGCGCGCAGTTCTTTCTTCCAGCGGTCTCCATTCAGGACACGCCGCGCTTCCGCTGGCGCGGCCTGATGATCGACTGCGGACGCCACTACATCCCTTTCCCGTTACTGCTGCGCACGCTCGACGGCATGGCGGCGGTAAAGATGAACGTCTTTCATTGGCACCTAACGGAGGACCAGGGATTCCGCATCGAGAGCAAGGCCTTTCCGAAGCTCACCAAGATGGGCTCCGATGGCATGTTCTACACGCAGGAGCAGGCGCGCGAGCTGGTGGTGTATGCACGTGAGCGCGGCATCCGCGTGGTGCCGGAGTTCGATATGCCGGCCCATACGCAGGCGTGGTTCGTGGGTTATCCCGAGCTGGCGAGCGCCGAGGGCAGGTTCCATATTGAGCGCGGCTTCGGTGTCTTCGATCCGGTGATGGATCCCACGCGTGAAAGCACCTATAAGTTCCTCGATGCGTTTGTCGGCGAGATGGCGTCGATCTTTCCCGATGAGTACATGCACATCGGCGGCGACGAGGTCAACGGCGTCCAGTGGAAGAACAACCCGCGTATTCAGGAATTCATGCACGCGCACAACCTGAGCGACACCGCTGCGCTGCAGGCATACTTCAGTCAGCGGTTGATGGAGATTCTGAAGAAGCACGGCAAGCGCGCCGTGGGCTGGGACGAGATTCTGTCGCCCGGCCTCCCCAAGGATGCAGTGGTGCAGAGCTGGCGCGGCTTTGCTTCGCTGGCTGCGAGCGCGAAGCAGGGATACGCCGGCATTCTTTCCAAGGGTTACTACCTCGGTTACATCGATTCAGCAGCGAAGCTCTACCTTGTCGATCCGATTCCGGCGAAGAGCGATCTGACGCCGGAGCAGCAGGCGCTCATTCTCGGTGGCGAGGCGTGCATGTGGAGCGTGTACGTGAACGGCACTATCATCGATTCGCGCATCTGGCCGCGCACGGCGGCGATTGCCGAGCGTCTGTGGTCGCCGCAGAGCGTGAACAATGTGGACGATATGTACCGGCGGCTGTGGGTTGAATCAGTGCGATTGGAGGCGTTCGGACTGACGCACATCACGCAGGAAGACATGAGCCTGCGTCAACTGGCTGGACCGGCGGTGGCGGCGAGTGCTCCTGGCATCCACGCGCTGCATGCGCTGACCTCGGTGCTCCAGCCGGGCGGCCCAGAGGATCTGCACCGCAACACGCTCTCGCCCTTCTCGCGGCTGATCTTTGCGCTTCCTCCGGACCCGCCCTCGCGGCATAATTTTGAACTGCTGGTGAGCGATTATCTGCGGGCCCAGCCGGCGCGGGATGCGCAACGGGCGCAGTTGGCGACACTGTTCGAGTCGTGGATTTCGGCGCAGCCGGAGCTACTGCGACTGATCTCGTCTTCGCCGCTGCTTGAAGAGGCGCGTCCACGGGCCGAGCAGCTGACAGAGCTGGGCACCACCGGCCTTGAGGCGGTGTCGTGGCTATCTTCCGGTCAGGCCGCTCCGCGCGGATGGAAGGCGCAGAAACTGGCCCTGCTCGATGAGGCCGAGAAGCCGTCGGCGGCCGTGCGCTTTACCGTGCTCAAGCCATTGCGCGATCTGGTGAACTCAGTGAAGGAAAAGTGACGATTATCGATACAAATAGGAGTAACTTGTACAGTTACATGATCCAGCCGCCTCTCACAACCTCGTCAACTTCGTAAAAGACGTCCGACTGGTTGGGAGTGACGGCGCGTTGCGGTTGATCGAAGACCACTTCTACCTCATCGGGAGTGGTCAAGCGTCGCGTGGTCCAGAAAAACTCACTCTTTTATGTACGGGTTAAAGTCCGTAACCGAAATGCGCTGATCGTCGAGTATGAGCATCTTCATGCAATGGCTTCAAGTTTGGAACAGAATCCGAAGGCGATCTGCATGATGCCTCGGTCACAAACTACGTCATATCAAAGCGCGATTCGGGATGGCACCCCGTCGCTGGAGTCTGGAATCTGTTGATGGCGCTCACGTCGATGACATCGTGATCTCACCTGTCCATCGAGGACGCCATCGCTCCCATCTTCATTCTGGTTGGTAATCAGGGCCGCGGAATGGCCTGACCCGCCCCTGGTTCAATTACCAACGTTTCCATTCGAAATATCGTCGCAACCGGCGCCAGTATCGCTTCGTCGATCTCAACTGTAAGGGCGGACGGATTCAAGACATCGAAATACGGCTTAAATGTTACCGCGCAAGGCGGAGGTGCCTTCGTTAGTTTAGATGTTCCAGAGCTCGCGGCGAGCTATCCGGCGATAAGCCTCGTGTGCGCCAAAGGCGGAAACTCTGCCCGGGCCCGCATTTCCGCGCTTGAACTACACTGGGTAGGAGGCCAAATAGAAGCGCCTCAGTCCTGCACGAAGACTCATTGGGCGCTGTAGCGGCGCTTTCAATCCAGATGGAATACCTCTTCCATGTCTGCCCACCACTCGCCTTCTTTTCTGGTAAGCGGTTCCTGGAGGAGCACCATCACAGCCCACCACTCCTGTGTTCTGGTGTGCGCGGCCATCTTTGCCCAATCCGCCTTGATATCGCTGCCGAGGTACTCAAAGTAGCTGAACAGGACGTCGTCCTTGAAGTAGATCGAGTAATTCCGGATGTTGCACTCTGAGATCATTTCAAGCACTTCCGGCCACACCGAGCGGTGATATGCCTTGTAGGACTCAGCGGCGCCTGGCTTGAGTCGAATCGTCATTCCGAAACGTTGCATGACTCGCCCTCTCATGATGTTGAGATCAACCAGGAAGCCAACTTTCCCAGTCACGCCAGCATACTGCCGTGTCGCTCTCGCGATCTGCAATCAGCCATCCGGGGCTATTGCGAATACGAGTTGCACTCTCCTGGCCCGTCTGTTCACAGCCGACACGGAAGGCAAATTCAAGCGCTCATTATCTCACTTGACCGCCACAGATTGCAAGAATAAACTGTGTTTGCGTATCGCCAAGCGCTTAAATGAAAAGTGGCTCAACAGAAACTACCGATCAACTCCTCAAGCATGATGTGGCTGATCGGCTGCGCACGGAGATCATGAAAGGCACCCTCCGGCCAAGGGATCGGATTGTCGAGGGTACATGGGCGGCCAGGTTCGGCGTTGCGCAGGCCTCCATCCGCGAGGCCATCAACATCCTGATGCAGGAAGGGAAGAATACGGGCTGGAACCGCATCACGGGATGTTTCGCACAAGAGGGAGTGCTGATACCGATGCAAAGAAGAATCGTATGCTCTTTTCTGGCGTTGCTGACTCTTCCGGCAGGCCTGCGCGCGGGGACCGTAACTCCTCTTCGTGAAGGATGGCAGGTGCAGTCGGCCTGCAGGATCCAGGCTGCGGGTGACACGATCGCCGCGGAGGGATTTCAGGCGGATGGCTGGCTGAAGACGACAGTGCCAAGTACTGTGCTGGCTGCGCAGGTGGCGAATGGGGTCTTTCCCGACCCTTACTTCGGCATGAATCTGCGTCAGATTCCGGGAACAAGCTATCCCATTGACCACAACTTTTCTAACCTGTCCATGCCGCAGGACAGCCCCTACCGCTGCGGCTGGTGGTACCGGAGGGCATTCGCGGCACCGGCTGCGTCGCACGCGGGAGAGCACTACTGGCTGCACTTCGGGGGCATCAACTATCGCGCCGACATCTGGGTGAACGGCCATAAGGTGGCGGACTCGACTACGGTTGCCGGCGCGTATCGCACCTATGACTTCGACGTGACGGAGTTTCTAAAACCCGGCAACCAGAACGTGCTGGCGGTGGAGACGTTTGCGCCCACGGAAAAAGACCTGGGCATTAACTGGGTCGATTGGAGTCCCGCTCCTCCGGACAAAGACATGGGACTGTGGGGGGACGTGAATCTGGTGACGACCGGCCCGGTGGCGCTGCGTTCTCCGATGGCGGTGACGCATTTTGAAGATGGCACACTCAGCGTCGCAGACCTGACCTTGTATGCCGAGTTGCACAATGCGACCGATCACGCGGTGAAGGGCGTTGTCTCCGGTACGGCTGCCGGAGCTCATTTTGAGCAGCCGGTCGAGCTGACGCCGCATGAAGACCGCAGGGTGGTGTTTACTCCAGAGCTATTTCCGCAACTGCGCATCCACAGTCCGCAGCCGTGGTGGCCGCGCCAGATGGGCGAGCCGCATCTTGAACAGCTCACCATGAGCTTTGCCGCGCAGGGGAAGACCTCCGACGAGCAAAGCGTGGACTTCGGCTTTCGAGAAATCACTTCCGAATTGACCGCGAATGGGAGCCGCCTATTCTTCGTAAACGGGAAGCGGATTTTGATTCGCGGGGGCGGCTGGTCGCAGGATATGATGCTGCGCTCGGATGACAATCGCCTGCGCGAAGAGTTCCGCCTGGTGCGTGATCTGAACCTGAATACGATTCGTCTGGAAGGCAAGCTCGACACCGACGAGTTCTTTCATCTGGCCGATCAGCAAGGCATCCTGGTCATGCTTGGCTGGTGCTGCTGCGACCACTGGGAACACTGGAAAGACTGGACGCCGGAGGATCTGACCATTGCGACGGCCTCGCTGCGGGCACAGATGCTGCGGTTGCGCAACCACCCCAGCCTGCTGGTGTGGCTCAACGGCAGCGACCACCCTCCGACCGCGGAGGTGGAGCGCGCCTATCTGAAGGTTGAAGCGGACACTCACTGGCCCAATCCGGTGCTGGCCGCGGCTTCGGCCGCCGATACGCCGGGGTCGGGTCCCACCGGTGTCAAGATGACGGGGCCCTACCATTATGTTGAGCCGAGCTACTGGTATTTGGACCGTGAGCATGGGGGAGCCTTCGGATTTAACACCGAGACTAGTCCTGGACCGGCGATTCCCTCGCTCGCCAGCCGCAGGAAGTTTCTGCCCGATCCGGAGGCGTGGCCACCCACGCCTGACTGGAGCCTGCACTACGGGGGCGGAGAATCCATCCGCCTCAGGGACTTCGACGAAGCGATGGGAGCCATTTACGCCGAGCCCGCCTCCGCTGCCGATTACGAACGCATGGCCCAAACCATGAGCTACGACTCCGAACGCGCCATGTTCGAAGCCTACAGTAAGAACAAATACGTCTCGACCGGCGTTATTCAATGGATGCTCAATAACGCTTGGCCCTCCATGATCTGGCACCTCTTCGACTACTACCTCGACGCCGGAGGTGGGTATTACGGAGTCAAGAAAGCCTGTGAACCGGTGCACATCCAGTACTCGTACGATGACCGGTCGATTGTCGTCGTGAACAGCACCTACCGGCGCGCAGCCGGGCTTCATGCCAGCGTTCAAGTGCACGGCCTCAAGTGGAACGAACTGTACCATGTCCAGGCAGATGTCGACGCCGAGCCCGACAGCGCGCAGCGCGTCTTCACCATTCCCGACTCGCTCTATGCCAGCGCAGAGCAGGTCTTCTTTGTCGATCTGACGCTCACTGATGCCACGGGGCACGTTCTCAGCCGCAACTTCTACTGGGTCCCGGGTACTCTTACCACCACCCCCGCCGAGCGCTATGAGGACCTGAGCGCGCTCACCCATCTTCCGGCAGCCAAGGTCGCTGCGCATGCAGAGATCGCAAGCACGGAGCATGGACGCGAACTCCGCCTTCAGCTCGACAACAGCTCCGCTACGCTGGCCTTTCAGTTGCACGCGGCGGTGCGAACGCCGGCTGGCGACCTCATTGCACCCGTCATTTGGTCCGATAACTGGATTGAATTGGTCCCCGGCGAGTCGGTTACGCTGACTGCGTTGTTGCCGAAGGACGCTGGCCTCTCACCGATCATCGAGATCGAAGGCTGGAATGTCCCGCACAGAACGATCACTTCCGAGATCGTAGCCGCGCGCTGAGGACATGCATGGGGGCAATCAACGGAAATCCGCAATCCGAATCCGTAGCCTTCGTTGAAAGGCGATGGCCTACCGGCAAACAGACCACAAGAGGCTCCTCCATCAGCAGACGAGCGGATACAACGGAAGGCGGACCCAGCCCTGGCGCAACAGCTCTTCGATGGACTCCTGGGCGGCATCCCTGAATTCAAGGAGAAGCCCGCATTGATCGTGGTGCCGGACGGGAAGCTCCACCTGTTACCGTTTTCGGCTTTGGTGAATGACGGGCATTACATTCTGGCTTCTCATCTTGTGAGCGTGGCCCCGTCCGGAACTGTGTTGGAAATTCTTAGGCATCGTTCCGATCAGGCGACGCGAAACGATCTTCCGTATGTCGGCGTGGCGGCGTGGACATCGAAGCCGCCCGCGACAACGATCCTCGCCAGCATTCGCCGAGCGGTCTCTGGTCCTGAGAGGCGCGAACTTGTTCCACTGCCTGAAAGCCAGCACGAGGTTGAAACAATCGCGGCAGACCTCCCGAAGCCAGCAACCGTCTTGCTGGGCGCGAACGCGACGGAGAGACGCGCTTCCGTCACGAAAAGACGGTCCTCCTGAACCTGAAGTTCTCCAAACTGCCCTATCAGAAACATCTGACTGACTTCCAGTTCCAGGAACAGCCTTCGCTCGACAGGCGCATCCTCGACGAACTGGCAACAGGACGCTTCCTGCACGAAGGCCGCAACATAGTCTTCCTCGGTCCGCCCGGCGTAGGTAAAACCCATCTGGCTATCGCGCTCGGCGTGCTGACCGCTCACATGGGTCACCGCATCTACTTCACTACCGCCATCGATCTGGCCCGTCGCATGGCCATCGCCATCGCCGAGAACCGCCTCTCCCGCGAGATCAAGAACCTTACTCGGCCCAAACTGCTCATCATTGATGAAGTCGGCTATCTTGCGCTGGAACAGGCGCATGCCAGCCTGCTCTTCCAGGCCATCTGCGAACGCTATGAAAAACGTCAGGCCATCATCCTGACCAGCAACAAAGCCTTCGCCGACTGGGGCCAGGTCTTCGCCGGGGACATCGTCATGGCCTCGGCTGCGCTCGACCGGCTCCTGCATCGCTCTACCGTTATCAACATCCGCGGCGATAGCTACAGACTTAAGGAAAAGCGCATCGCCAACGCTTCGGCGGTTGAAATGGAAACTCTGCCACTAACTTGACCCCAGGGTCAAATCCGCGCTCCGGGGTCAACTTATCGCGCTTGCTCGCAACCAGGGGGTCAATTCTAGAAGATCGCAAAGGGGTCAATTTTAAATGCGCGTTGACATTGTCCAGCGTCAGCCCCGCCACAAGCTTCTTCGGCCGCAAGTTCTTCTCCTGCAGCTGCGCCATCTGGCGAACCTGGTCTACTTCCAGGCCTGCGTACTTCGCCTTCCATCGGTAGAACGTCTGCTCGCTGATCCCTGCCTTCCGGATCACCTCCGCCACCGGAACCCCCACCTCGGCCTGCTTCAGCACACCGATCATCTGCTCCACACTGAATCGCTTCTTCCACATACCAAATCCTCCACCTTTTCAAGTCAGGTTTTGGTCGAAGACTAACATTCAGAATGGTTCAGAAATACCGGGGCCGATCACCACCGTCTGCCGGAACACTGCCAGATCTGGCTAGGTCCAGAAGCTTCTTGGGGCTCATGGCAAGGTACTGCGCTGCGGACTTTGCATCGACATACGGTTCAGGCTTTTGGACAGCGGCGGCAAGACTCACGGGAGCGCACCTCCTGCAGTGTGCACCCGACGATATCGCATGCGGCCAGCAGACAACGATCGCCTTCCATGCAGCGCCATAGCCAGGCGCTCTAACTGCAGGACGAGGATCGGAGAGATAACAGAAGACTCTGAAGAGAGGTACCTGTCCAACCTTTAAGATTGGGCTGCGCAAGACCAGCTCCGCAGCAACACCGGCGTAGACCAGCAGATCGTGAAGAACTCGGTTGCATGGCACAGCGATTGCCTGCGAGTGGGTAAACGCCATGTGCAGGTGTTCTCGCTCAAAACGACGGTTGAGGCGTCCAGACCGTGCCTGTTCTCCGGCCTGCTGACGCTCGACTGTGACAGCGTGTTGGGATAAATGTCACAGCGCATAAAAGAATAGACGCTACTGTGTCGATGCAACGCCCACCATCCAATCAGCTCCGTTGTAGTAAATCATCCATTTACCATGAAACCAGGCGATACCGGTGAGATAGACGACATTCGGTGTACATCCAAGTTTTTCGAAGTCTCTATCGGGCTTCAGGAACGAGGTGTCAGACCGGTCAAGAAGCTTTGTTGGATCGTCAGCACTGTATAGCGCCTGTCCTAATGAATAATACAAATCCGAATCTTTCTTCCATGTTGCGGCTTCTGGAGAGTCAAGGTCGGATGCGTTATAAAGATGAACGATGCCCCTCGGCGTGAGGACCGCAACACCACCCTCCACGAGCTTACTGTCGAAGTGATAGTTTCTCGGACCTTGAATTACAAGAAGATCCTTCTCAACGTCTGTCCATCCACTGACGATCATGCTCTCGTCTTCGGCATTTGCATTTTGCTGCCCGGGGCCCAGTTCAACCGGCTTCCAATCGATGAGGTTATCCGACGTAGCGGCGAATATTTCTCCTTCTCCGAAATACATCCAGTACTTACCCTTTATCTTTACTGCCATCAGTCTTCCGTTATTTAGAGCGGTTACAACCGCAGCTCCCTTGCTCCATAATTGCCGATACTTGCCGTCGTAAGCTTTGTCAAAGATCAGGCCGTGTTTTGTCCAATGCACCAGATCCTTGCTGGTCGCTACGGAGAGACGGGTTACTTTGCGATTCCAGGCGCTGTAATAGAGATAGTAGGTTTGGTCCGGCCCTTCCACAATACGTGGAATCTCATCTCCGCCAGACCATTCAGCATCTTTCTCTGCGCCATTGTCCGGGTATAGAACCGGCTCGCGCTGGCTTGTAAAATGCAAACCGTCTGTGCTTTCCGCCAGGCCTTCACGAAATGTTCCGAAGGTCCCTCGCATACCCTGAAACCCATTGGACGAATCCTCGGCATGATATATGAGATCGAGCTTCTGCTCTTTAACGATTGCTGCCGCGCCGAGAATCGCGCGTGCCTCCCATCGCACGTTTTCTTTGCGAACTGGACAGAAAAATAGGGGATTAAAGTCGGGTCCAAGGATAGGATTTACTGCGTCCACCTGATTGAATGGACCGATCATCCAGTCTTTATAGGCAGTCGCACTCGTGCTCTGTGCAATCGCGGAGGTTGAAAACAGCATCCCCCATCCCGCAAAGAACAAGACAATAAGTTCGCTCATCATCAAAACTTGCGCACTTAATTTTGACGTCGCGGTTGCAGCCTTACTCGGGTTCTGAGCCTGGTTTTGATAAGGTGGGGAATCGCCGGTAACCTTCTTGGAAATAATTTTCACAACGATTTTCCTTTCAGTCCGAGGGTAATGCAATTTTATTGCATTGTTGTTTTATGTCAATAAACAATTTAATTTGATCGTAATATACTAAAAAGACATATGAATAGATTTCATATGGTGTTTTAGTAAATTCTATCGTCGCCTTGCCTTGGAGGCAGCGATGAGCTTCAGCAGCGTGATTTGCGTGAAAATTCGGGCATTTGAAAGGAAGTGCTGCCTTGAGAGCATTCGCAATCGATCTTGGGGGCACCCATGTCACCTGTGCCATTGTCGAAGACAGCAAAGTTGTGGCTTCAAAAACGATCGCGCCGCAGGGAGTTGCTGAACTCGGGCCGTTGCTCCCCGACCTGACTGAAATCCTGCGGCTGCTTCGAGCCGAGGCAGGGCTTGATGGATGCGACTTTGCCGGAGTAGCTCTTGGATTTTGCGGAATTGTAAACAGTGCTGACGGGAGAGTTCTGTCGACCAACGGCAAATACCCGGATGCTCCCGGTGTGGATCTGCCGTCATGGGCCAACCACGATTTCGGGCTCCCATTTCGTCTCGAAAATGATGCACGCTTAGCACTGCTCGGCGAGCATTATGTTGGTGCGGCACAAGAGTATGACGATGTGGTGATGGTCACGCTCGGCACGGGAATTGGAGTAGCCACGATGATCGGTGGTCGGTTGCTCCAAGGGAAACACTTTCAGGCGGGGTGTCTCGGCGGTCACTTTCCCATTACATTGAAGGGCCGTGAGTGCAACTGTGGTGGGACAGGCTGTGCGGAAT
>JBARHV010000364.1:0-2012 GCA_049799415.1 Silvibacterium sp. | reverse complement strand
GCCCGTTTACGTGCGGCTCAACTCTGAAGTCAACGGTGCGTGGCAGTTTGTCGATTATGTCTACACTACCTCGGGAGTAGTGACGCTAGCCCGCATTTCTCACAGGCGAGTTGTGTATTGCGGTGAGGGTAGATCGGAAAAGAGTTGGAAAGGCCGTCTTTTCATGGCATAACTACGTTGTCTGGACGTGGTTTTTGCCGTGCGGAGGCGGCCTTTCTAATGACAGAGTGTAGCCAAGTCGTCCCTGAAAATCGAAACAAGCGCTGTTTTATGAACGACATACGCTAGATTTGTCTGATAGAATATCCTCAGAAGTCGCTGAAATCGAAGCGATAACTGGGAAAAAATCATGCGCCCGAAGAATGAGCCGAAGCAGCCTCAACGCGAGTTGTTTCAGATTGATCTTGAGCAGTTGATCGACATGAGTCATCCCCTGGTCCGTCTCGGGGCGTACATCGATTGGCCGTCGTTCGAGACGACGCTGGGAGGCAGTTATCATCCCACGCAGGGCGCCCCAGGGATTTCGACGCGTCTGATGGTGGCGCTTCACTACCTGAAGTACCAGGCCGATCTGAGCGATGAAGACGTGGTTGCGGCATGGGTTGAAAACCCGTACTGGCAGCAGTTCAGCGGCGAACGGTATTTTCAACACAGCATGCCGATCGATCCTTCGAGCATGACGCGTTGGCGCCAGCGTCTTGGTGAAGCGGGAGCCGAGCAGATGCTTCGCGCCACGATTGAAGCAGGCATGCAGATGAAGGCGATTCGTCCCGCCCAGCTTCAGCGTATCAACGTGGACACAACGGTGCAGACCAAGGCGGTTCGTTATCCCACCGATGCGCGGTTGTATCATCGCATGCGCGAACGGCTGGTCAAGACTGCACGTTCTGCCGGTGTAAACATCAAGCAGAGTTATGAGCATGTTGGCCGCCGGCTGTTGATGCAGTCCAGTCGCTATGCCCATGCCAGACAGATGAAGCGGGCGCGGGCCTGCACCCGCACACTGCGCACGCAGTTGGGACGCGTGTTGCGGGAGATCGAACGGCAAGTCGAGCAGCCCAGTGGAGAGTTATCGAAGTTACTAACCACAGCGCATCGAATCCATGCACAACAGCGCCATGATAAGAACAAGGTCTACAGCGTGCACGAGCCTGACGTGCAGTGTATCGCCAAGGGCAAGGCGGATAAGAAGTACGAGTTCGGCAATAAGGTCAGCGTAGCGGTCAGCAGCCGCGGCGGCTGGTTCGTCGGGGCAAAGAGTTTTACCTCCAATCCGTACGATGGACACACGCTGGCGGCGCAGATGAAACAAACTGAGGAGTTACTCGGCAAGCCGGTCACAGAAGTGCACGTCGACATGGGATACCGCGGCCACGACTACCAGGGAGATGCCACCATCCATGTGGACAAGCGGCGAAGAGGGCGAACGCCGCAGGCCCTATGGCGAAGGATGAAACGCAGAGCCGCAGTCGAGCCGAGCATCGGACATCTGAAGACGGAACACCGGTTGGAACGCAATCGGCTGAAGGGTGTCGGCGGTGACGCGATCAACGCCGTCCTGGCGGCTGCGGCAATGAACTTCCACAAGCTGCTGAGGGCTTTCGGCCGCCATTTTGCGCGCGAAATCCTAGCCATCCTGACCCGCCTTCAGTCCCAATGGAAACCAATCGGCGCGCCAATGGCCACACATGCCGCCTGAAAAAGGCTTTTTCAGGATCGACTCTTTAGACGTTCCATCGGGAAAGGTGAGAGTGAAGGTGGCCTTTTCGTGGACGGCCGCCGTGATTGCGCCCACATCGGAGTCGTTGCCAAAGACGCTCAAGAGGTGCGCCTGCCGGTCTTCGCCCATATAGCGATCGACTCGCACGCGAACGCGGGCCGAGGCCTTCTCCGTCATCCGAACGTACTCAAGCAGCCCGAGCCGCAGGTGTGCATTCTCCATCGGCTTCGTCCTCCTTCTTCGCCGGGGTCTCGGTCAGTTTGAGCGTCCTCCCGTCCGCGTAGACCAGGCG
>JBARHV010000363.1:0-13988 GCA_049799415.1 Silvibacterium sp. | reverse complement strand
CGTCGCAACACTGACAAGCTCCTACCGCCCGAAGTAAGTCGAGTTCTTCTCTGTAAAGCTGGCCCACTTCTCCGGCAGATCATCCGCCGCAAAGATCGCCGAAACCGGGCAGACCGGAACACAGGCGCCGCAATCGATGCACTCCACCGGATCGATGAAGAGCTGCTCCTGCTCGCTATTCTTGGCATCGTCTTTCTTAGGATGGATGCAGTCCACCGGACAGGCGTCGACACAAGCCATGTCTTTGGTGCCGATACAGGGTTCCGCGATTACGTATGCCATGACAAAATCCTCTTTAAAATTCGTATGGTTTTGAACAAGACAATTGTACCGCGAGAGTGCCTTCAGCAAGCGCCTCATGGAATCGAAACACAAAAGCGCGCTGAAAACTACAAAAGGGGCTGGACAGAAATTTTAAGGTAACGTTTACTCAAAGGGTAGATATTTCAGGAGTTTCCATGCGTCTTCATTTTGGCAGAACCCTTCTTCTGGCCGCAGCCTTCGGCCTGGCCCTGTCAGCTTCAGCACAATCCACCCCGCCCGTCACGCTCAACATCCATGTAGATCAAATCAAGGCCCACGCCAGCCCGCTCCTGCACGGCCTCATGACCGAGGAAATCAATCACTCCTACGACGGTGGCCTCTATGCCGAGCTCCTCCGCAACAGCGCCTTCCATGCCAATGATTCCTGGGGAGCCTCCATCCCGGACTGGCTGCTGATCGAGCGCGGAGACTCTCAGGCTTCCTTCACGTCGGACAAGACCACCGGCCCCAGCGCCGCACTGCCCTTCAGCCTCAAGCTCACCGTCGATCGCGCCTCCGATGCCGCACCTGCCGGCATCGCCAACGCCGGCTACTGGGGTATCCCGGTGCGCCCCGCCACGATCTATCACGGATCGTTCTACGCAAAAAGTAGCGTCGGCAGCGGTCCCATCCACATCGCCCTCGTCAACGACAATACTGGCTTTGAAGCCGCCCACACCGACATCCCCGCTCTCAGCAGCACCTGGAAGCAGTACAGCTTCACGCTGACCTCAACCGCCGAGCAGGCATCTTCGTTCTATCGCCTTGAAATCACCACCAACAGCCCCGGAACCTTCTGGTTCTCGCTCGCCACGCTCTTCCCGCCTACCTTCCATGACCGCCCCAACGGTAATCGCATCGACCTCATGGAGAAACTGGCCGCCATGCACCCCGCCTTTCTGCGCTTCCCCGGCGGCAACTACCTCGAAGGCAACACCATCGCTGAGCGCTTCGACTGGAAGAAGACCATTGGCCCGCTCGTCGACCGTCCCACACACCGCAGCCCCTGGGGATACCGCTCATCCGACGGTATGGGCCTGCTCGAATTTCTCGACTGGTGCGAGGACCTGCGCATCCAGCCAGTGCTCGCCGTCTACGCCGGCTACTCGTTGAACGGCGAACACATAAATCCCGGCCCCGACCTCGACCCCTACGTCAACGACGCTCTCGATGAAATCCAATACGTCACCGGAGACACATCCACAAAGTGGGGTGCCGAGCGAGCCAAAGACGGCCATCCCCAGCCCTTCGCCCTGAAGTACGTCGAGATCGGCAACGAAGACCAGTTCGATAAATCCCACAGCTACGACGGTCGCTACGCGCAGTTCTACAAAGCGATCAAGGCGAAATATCCCGATCTGCAGCTCATCGCCACCACCCCTGTCACCAGCGTCAAGCCCGATGTCATCGACGACCACTACTACCTGAGCGCGCAGGAGTTCTTCAACGACGTGCACCACTACGACCACACCGACCGCAGCGGGCCAAAGATCTTTGTCGGCGAATGGGCCACAATGCAGGGAACACCCACGCCCAATTTTGAAGCCGCACTCGGCGATGCCGCATGGATGACCGGCATGGAGCGCAACAGCGACATCGTCATCATGGCCAGCTACGCGCCGCTATTCGTCAACGTCAACCCCATGGCCATGCAGTGGACGCCCGATCTCATCGGCTACAACGCGCTTGAAAGTTACGGCTCGCCCAGCTATTACGCGCAAGTCATGTTCGGTAGCTATCACGGAGACGAGATCCCGCAGACCGACGAGACCGGCACGAACCCGAAGTTCTTCTACTCCGTGACGCGACAGTCACAGACCGGAGAGCTATACGTAAAGCTCGTCAACGCCAGCTCCGACGCGCAGTCCGTATCCATCGATCTCGACGGTGCAAAGAGCGTCGATAAAATCGCCAACGTAGTCACCCTGAGCGCAAAAACCCTGGCCGCAACCAACTCAATGGATCACCCGAAAAATATCATCCCGGTTGAGTCGCGATTCGAACGTGCCTCCAGCAACTTCACATACACCCTCCCGCCCTACTCCATCCAGGTCCTGCGCCTCAAAACCAACTGAGTGGGAACACACTGCGCACCGGTCCCATCCTTCGCGCGGGGGGTTGGGAGAGCGCAAATATCAACATAAAAATCGAGGAATCCGACCCCGACCAGCGGGAGGGCCAGGGGACTTAATTAGAAGTGGCGCGAAGCGCGTGTGCCCGTGCGGCCAGCACCTCAATCTGGAACAGCCTCGGCCAAAGCTTCCCCGTCACAAACAGCCGGTTATGCGCCGCATCGTACGCAATGCCATTCAGAACTCCATCCCGGCTCTGAATCTCAATCGCTGGCAGTAGTCCAGCCAAATCAATCCAGCCGAGGACCTTCCCCGTCGTCGGCGAAATGCGTGCAATCTTGTTCGTCATCCATACATTGGCGTAGATTTCGCCGTGAATATACTCCAGCTCGTTCAGCTCCTTCACTGGCTCGCCGTTATAGGTCACCCGAATCTGCTTCACTTGCGCAAGCGTCTCAGGGTTCAGGAAGTGAAGCATCTCGCTTCCATCGCTCTCGATCAGATGCTTCCCATCCTGAGTCAATCCCCAGCCCTCCCACGGATAATGAAGCGTGCGCAGCAGACGAAACGTCGCGCGGTCATACACAAAGGCCACATGCGCCTTCCACGTTAGCTGAATCAGCGTATTGCCCCAGTTGGTCAGCCCCTCGGCAAAATACTGCGAAGGCACGCTCACCTCATTGATGACCTGCCCGGTCTCCAGGTCCTCCTCGCGCAGCGTCGACTGCCCATTCAGCCCGGTACTCTCATAAAGATGACCATCCACATACACCAGCCCCTGCGTAAATGCCTTCGCATCGTGCGGATAAGCATGTACCACGCGATACCCGTCGGCAGCCGACGCAGTATGCGCAAACGCGAAGCCCAGCAGCAAAGTAAGAGCAAGCGAGCGGCCCAGCGTCGCAGCAAGTTTTCTTTTCATCCGGTTGTTTTCCTTATTTATTCGCGTGTACCGCTTCCCTGCGCCGCTCTCAGTGCCGCAAACTCCGCAGGTGTAGGAATCGGTTCAAGCTCTCGCCCCGCAAACATCGCGCGAAAAATCTCCAGCATCTCCTCCAACAGCAATCCGTTTGTCGCCAGTATTTCCCTGCTGTCCAGCCGGAACGGGCTTCCGTCATAGCAGCTCATCGTTCCGCCCGCCTCCGTCACCAGCAGTGCTCCCGCAGCCGTGTCCCACGGATTCAGGTTGAACTCCCAGTAAGCATCCATACGTCCGCACGCCGTATAGGCCAGGTCCAGCGCCGCCGACCCAGCGCGCCTTACTCCATGGGAACGCAACGTGAACTGCTGATAAAAGTGAATGTTTGGATTATGGTGCCGCTTGCGGCTCGGAAATCCCGTCGCCACCAGGGCCTCAGCCAGAATGCGCGTCCGCGATACATGAATGCGCGCCCCATTCAGATACGCGCCCTTGTCCTTTTCCGCCGTGAACAGCTCATCGCGCAGCGGATCGTACAGCACCGCGGCAACAATCTCGCCATCGTCGGATGGACGCAGCGAAGTCCTGCGCCGCTCCAGGCCCATCGACACGCAGAACACAGGAAACCCGTGCGCGAAGTTCGTCGTCCCATCCAGTGGATCGATATACCACCGGTACTCGCTCTCCAGATGCGACCGCGTTCCCTCTTCGCCGTAAACGCCGTGCTCCGGAAACAGCGCATGCAGCCGTTCCACGATTAATTTCTCTGAGGCGCGGTCCGCCTCCGTCACAAGATCCACGTCGCCCTTGTACTCTGTCGCAACACCCTTGTGGTAGTAATCGCGCAGCAACGCGCCGGCTTCCAATGCAATCCGCGATGCCGGGCCTGCAACTGTCAGCGCATCCGGAACATTCACCGCGCATCTCCTGATTCGGAGACATTGCCATCCGCAGCTTTGCGCGCGCGTCGGCGCGTCTCGTCTCCCCGCCGGGCCTGCTCCGTGATCGTCCGAATTTGTTGCTTGTAAATAAATAAATTCGGCTTGCCCTCGCGCGTCAGCCGAATCATGCGATCGTCGAAGTATTCAATCCAGCCCGTCACTGCTTCCCCATCGCGCAGCTTCACGCTCACCGGAACCTGCTTTTCGCTCAAATGGCGCAGATAAAGCGCCTCCTGCCCGGTTTCACCCGATGGTGGACCCTTTTTCTGCCGTCGCGATTTGTTTGTCAGAGACATGCGTTCATTTTAGATGCAGTCGCGGCGAAAGGGCCGTACTGGGATTGGAAACCCGTGCGGCCAGCACCTAACGCGCCGAGTCCGGATAGTACCCCGTTCGATTCTGAACCGTGTACGGCCCATCCGCCTTTGCCGGATGCTTAAGCATCACCGTGATGTTCCGAAACTGCGCGCCGCCCGCCTCTCGGTCCGGATAGTATCCCAACAAATACTGCGTCCGTAGTGCATCCGATACCTTTCGGAACGCCTCCGCAAGATTGCCGTCGTTCGCGTAGAAATACTGCCCGCCCGTCTCCCGCGACATCGTAATTAACGCGTGCTCGCCGCCTGTATCGCGTCCTGCATCGGCCAGGATCGGCAGGTCGATAATGCTGTACACCATCACCTCGCCGCGCCGCGCCTCCTCCAGCGCCTGCGGAAAATCCATCCCGTCCACCGCCGTATTCCCGCCATCGGAGATCAGCACCAGCACCTTGCGCCCCTCCCGCTGGGCCAGGCTCTGCGACGCCAGATAAATCGCGTTGTAGAGCGCCGTCGCCGGGCCAATATCCAGATCGTCCAGCCCCGCATCGATCCGCCGCACATTCGCGGTGAACGGAACCACCTCGCGCACATCCGAGTTGAAGTCCATCAGGTCCAACTGGTCCACGGAACGCAGCAGCGAATGGACAAACTCCCGCGCCGTCTCACGCTCCAGCGGCAAATCCTTGCGCGTGCTGCCGCTCGTGTCAATCGCCAGCACAATCGACAGCGGCATATTCGTCTCGCGCTCAAAATACGCAATCTTCTCCGGATGCCCCTCTTCGCACAGCGCAAAATCTTGCTGTGTCAGCCAGCTCACCGGAGCGCCGGTCGTATTCGTCACATTCACAAACACATTCACCAGCCGGACGTTCACATGAATCGGAGGGGCCGTCTTCATCTTCCCGTCCGGTGAAGACGAAGAAGTGGAAGACGCATCGGCCTGCGTGCCCGTGGCAACAATTTGCGCTCCTGCCGTGGCCGCAAACACTAACGGCGCAGTCGCCATCAACAGAAAACCGAAAATCCAACGCAGTCTCAAGCTGAAATCTCCGGCGGAAACGGCTCTCCATCCGCCCACACCACACCATCTTCAAAGTGCTCTTTCTTCCAGATGGGAACCGTCTTCTTCAGCGTATCGATCAGCCACCGGCATGCGTCGAAAGCCGCCGCGCGGTGCGCCGACGCAACCGCAATCAGCACGCTCGTCTCGCCAACGCCCAATTGGCCCAGCCTATGCACAATCGCCACATCACGAACCGCGAAGTCCTCCATCGTCTTCACCGCCAGCGCCTGCATCTGCTTCAGCGCCATCTCCTCATAGGCCTCATACACCAGATACAGCGTCCGCCGCCCGCGCATGTTGTTGCGAACGATGCCGTCAAACACCACCACCGCGCCGTCTTCGCCGCACTTTAGACGTGCAACCAGCCCCTCCGCATCAATCCGCTCCCGCACCAGCGCCACTGTATAAGGCGCGCCCCCGCTCACCGGAGGCAGCAGCGCAACTTCATCCCCATCCCGCAGCGCGTGACCAGTGGAAACGTATTCACGGTTCACCGCGACAGCCAGAGTCCCCCAGAGCTCATCATGCCCTGCAAACAATTCTCGAGAATGATCAAGCAGATTCCGCACGCAAGCCCCATCCGGCAGCTCAAGAGTTGCGGAAGATCCGGGAAGTAGGTCTTTGAGGACCCCAAAGACAAGGATACGGACGCGCATGTTTCTTTCAGAATACCCGCTTGTTAGACGCACCTTCTGAAAGAGTGTTTCCGTTACACACCTGCCTGCGTCCCGGCAAACAGGTCATCTTCCGCCGGATACCAAAGGCGTTCACCCTCGACCCGCGCAAACGAAGTCAGCTTGTGCGGGTCGCGGTGGCTCTTTCCCTGTGCCGAATACAGAATGTCCTCAACCGCAATGCCGCGCACCGTAAGCGCATCGGCCACCAGCGAACGATGGCAACGCCATGGCACGGCCTCAGCGCACATCACAGCGGTATGCGCGTGCGGCGCAGCCTTCAATAATTCATCCAGGGCCGTGGCAAAATCCGGCGTCTGCATGTAGTCGGCATAGCCGCGAAAGCTCGCGTTGCGCCATCCGGTGTTGATCGAATCTTTCCGGGCGTGCCGCAATCCACCAAGCGCGGGCTCCCAGCAATACCGGACATGAGCTTTAGCCAATGACGAAGCAAAGTTTTCTCGCCTAAACTGCGGGTTATGCCGCGATTGCGGCACGGTGCGAATATCCACCAGCACGCGCACACGGTTTTCCCGCAGAATAGCCAAGAATATTTCGATAGGCAGCGTAGAGTGGCCAATGGTCAGCATCGGCATTCATAAAGCCGGATGGGCGCGAAACACGCCGCCCATCCAGTTAGTCCTTAAGCTTCAGAGCGAAACGGCGTCGAAGGCGTGTTTGTCTGGACAGCCACGATTCTCAAGCGACTGCATGCTGTAGTACTTCTTCCCGCACTAGCTGATCGCGTTTTTCCTCCTGGGTTGAAGAGGGGAGCGCAATGGCCAGCACGTCTTCAATGCGGCTCGCGTAGTGGATCGTCACGCCCTCGATCTGCTCAGGCGTCAGGTCTTCCTCTACGTTTTGACGGTTCTCCGCAGGCAGAATCACATCCTTCACGCCCGCCCGCTTCGCGGCCAGAAACTTCTCCTTGATGCCGCCCACCGGGAGCACGTTGCCGCTCAGCGTAATCTCGCCCGTCATCGCCGTCAGCGGATGCACCGGTGCATCCGTCATCAGCGACACCAGTGCCGTAGCCATGGTCACGCCCGCCGACGGGCCGTCCTTCGGAATCGCCCCCGCCGGAACATGGATATGAATATCCACGTCCTTTGTGAAGTCCTCCTCCAGACCCAGCGACTTCGCATTCGACCGCACCCACGTCAGCGCCGCCTGCATCGACTCCTGCATTACCTCGCCGATCTGCCCCGTCATCGTAAAGCCGCCCTTGCCCTTCATCCGGTTGGCTTCGATGAACAGCACATCGCCGCCCGCCGGAGTCCACGCCAGCCCTACAGCCACGCCCGCGCGCTTCGTGCGCTCGGCGATCTCCGTATCCACGCGAACCTTGATGCCGCCCAGGAACTCCTGCACAATCTCGCGCGTAACCATGAGTTTGTCCGTATTGCCTTCCGCGATGCGCCTGGCCTGCTTGCGGCACACCGTACCCAGCAACTGCTCCAGCCTGCGGACACCTGCCTCGCGTGTGTAATGCCGCACAATGAAGGCAACCGAGTCCTCGGGAAACTCGATGTTCTCCGCTTGAATGCCGTTCTCCTTGATCTGCCGAGGAATCAGGTAGCGGAACGCAATATGAATCTTCTCCTCTTCCGTGTACCCCTGCAGCTCAATGATCTCCATGCGGTCCAGCAACGGTGGCGGAATCGGGTCCAGCTGGTTCGCCGTGCAGATAAACAGCACTTTCGACAAATCGAATGGCTGGTCCAGATAGTTGTCGCGGAACGTGTTGTTCTGCTCCGGATCGAGCGTCTCCAGCAACGCCGACGACGGATCGCCCCGGAAGTCCCTGCCCAGCTTGTCGATCTCGTCCAGCATAAACACCGGATCGTTCGCTCCCGCCCTCCGCAGGTTCTGGATAATCTGCCCCGGCAGCGCGCCGATATACGTCCGCCGATGCCCGCGGATCTCCGCCTCATCGTGCATGCCGCCCAGCGAAATTCGCTGGAACTTCCGGTCGAGTGCCCGCGCAATGCTCCGCCCCAGCGAGGTCTTGCCCACGCCCGGAGGTCCGACAAAGCAAAGGATCGGTCCCTTCATATCCGGCTTCAGCCGCCGAACGGAAAGGTAGTCAAGGATTCTGTCTTTTACTTTCTTAAGGTCGTAATGGTCCTCATCCAGAATCTGCTTGGCCTTCGCAATGTCCACTTCACTGCCCGAAGACTTCGACCACGGCAGCACCGCCAGCCACTCGATATAGTTCCGCGTCAGCGAGTAGTCCGCCGCCATGGGAGACATCCGCGACAGCCGGTTCAGCTCCTTTAACGCCTCTTTCAGCGTCTCCTCCGGCATCCCGGCAGCTTCAATCTTCTTGCGAAGCTCCTCGATGTCCTTCTGGCCCTCGTCCGCGTCGCCCAGCTCCTTCTGAATCGCCTTCATCTGCTCACGCAGATAGTAGTCGCGCTGCGACTGCTGGACCTGGTCCTGCACCTCTGACTGGATCTTATTGCGGAGCTGCTGCACCTCCAGCTCCTTCGCCAGATACTTGTTCACTCGCTCCAGCCGCGCCGTAATATCCGGAGTCTCCAGCAGCTCCTGTTTATCGGTCGTCGCCAGAAACGGCAGCGACGAAGCAATAAAGTCCACCAGCCGTCCCGGCTCGTCAATGTTCATCGCAATCGTCTGTAGCTCGTCCGAGAGCGTCGGCGAAGCCGCAACAATCTGCTGAAACGCCGACAGCACATTCCTCTGCAGCGCCTCCAGCTCCGGCCCACTTGCCGGAGAAACCTCGCTGATTACCTCCACGCCGGCCGTCATGAACGGCTCAATCTGGGAAAACGTCCCCAGCTTCACCCGCTCTGTGCCTTCGGTAAATACAAACAGGCTCTGGTTCGGCATCTTCACGACTTTGTGAATCGTCGCCAGCGTGCCGTAGTCATAAAGGTCGCTGGGCTGCGGCGCATCCATGCGCGCCTCGCGCTGCGCCACCACAACAATGCTCTTCTCGTCTCCAAGCGACTGAATCAGCTGTATCGAGCTCTCTCGCCCGACCGTCAACGGCAAAACAGCATGGGGAAACAAAACAGTATCGCGGACGGGAAGAACAGGCAGGGCCTTGCCCTCTGAACGCCCTTCGCGCTGGTTGGGATCACTGGGTTGAATGACGCTGAGAAAATCGCTGGCCATTGAGTCCCTTTCTATCAAATAATTAGCTATTAGACTCTTCAGATTAAGATCGGTCGCAAAATGCCGCCAACATCCGCTCCAACGATTCTAAATCAATCACTTAGCTCTGAAACTACCCCAGAGAGATGTCAAAGAAATGAAGACTTCGTCTTTTTAAGATGCAGCTACGCACCCGGAGCAACCCTAGTTCCACCCAAACTTCATCGGCAGCCGAATCCGGAAGTTGAAAGATGGAGAGAGCCTTCCTGTACTCTGGCCCCTGATCACGGATCGCTGATCGCTGCGCGATACCGCCCTAGCTCCTTCACCATCGAGCAGTGCTCAGTCAGCAGCTTCAACGCAGCATCCGCACTCTCCGGAGAAGAAAGCTGATAGTCGGCAAAGAAAACATATTGCCAGGGACGCCCATGCACCGGCCGCGACTCAATCCGCGTCAAATTCGTTCCCTGGCTCGCAAAAACCTCCAGAGCCGCCACCAGCGTCCCGGGCCGGTTCTCAACCGTGAACGCCAGGCTCACCTTATCCGGCCGCGCATCCACCTTCACCAGGCTCCGCTTGCGAATCAGAAAAAATCGCGTGTAATTCTCCGGATCGTCCTCAATCTCCGCCGCCAGGATCCCTCCGCCGTAATGCAGCGCCGCCTGTGCGCTCGCAATGCCTGCCGCCTTCACATCGCGATCCGCCATCAACTGCTTCACGCTGCCCGCGGTGTCGTAAAACGGAACCGCCTCCATCCTCGGATGTGCAGCGAGAAATCTCCGGCACTGGGCCAGCGCTACGGGATGCGAATACACGCGCTCCACCTGCTCCATCGATACGCCCGGCATCGCAATCAGATTGTGCCGAATCCGCAGCAGCGATTCGCTCTCGATCGCAACATCGTGCGTCAGCAGCAGATCGTAATGTTCCGCCACCGGCCCGGCCAATGAATTTTCAATCGGAATAACCGCCGCATCTACACGCCCTTCATCGACTGCCGCAAAAACATCTGGAGATACCGCGCACGGCAAAATGGTTGCCTCCTGCGAAACGCATAATGCCGCTTCGTGACTGAACGATCCCGGCTCTCCCTGTATTGCAACTCGCATCGTTTCTTGCGCTTCCTCAAAGTTCCGATTGTACGGCAACCTCAATCCAATTCCACGCACCTTACCACTCCGTAGACGATGCAGTGAAGTAATAGGCAAGGGAGAACGATCTATGCTCTGGACCATTTTCGTAATTCTTCTCGTGTTGTGGCTGGTGGGTCTCGTAAGCTTTCACGCTATCGGTGCCTATATTCACATCTTGCTGATACTCGCTCTGGTCGTGTTGCTCATTCAGCTCATTAGCGGACGAAGAGCGGTTTAGAGTTCGCGGCGTCGCCACACAAACATAGCGTACGATCCAACCGCAAGGCAGGAGCAACCATATGAACAAGGATCAGGTAAGCGGTAAGGCAGATCAGGTAACCGGCACTGTAAAGCAGAAGGTTGGCGAAGCAATCGGCAATCAGAAGATGGCCAACCAGGGCGTAGCGGATCAGGTAAAGGGTGCCGCCAAAGAAACATGGGGCAACGCAAAAGAGGCGGTTCATGAAACCGCTGAGACCCACAAGCGCGACAGCGAAATGCGCGCCAATGAAACCCGGCAGAACCTGTCCGACAAAGTGCAGGACATCAAGAATCGCGTCAATGACAAGATCGATGAACAGAAGGAACACGCCAAAGATCGACGCTCCGCATAGCAACCTTTTGCGATCTTCACCTTCACAAGGCCCGCATCAAATGCGGGCCCATTTTTTTAGATACGAAACAGCCCCGCATGCCGTAACAGTAAATCCGCCGCCACAAAGCAGAAGAACACGATGGAGATCACCCCGTTCATCGTAAAGAAAGCTGCGTTCAGCCGCCGCAGGTCGCCAGGCGAAACAATCAGGTGCTCATACAGCAGCAGCGCCGCAACCACTGCCACGCCAATCACCGCATAATGCCCCAGTCCAAATGCGCGCACCAGCACCAGCAGCAGCGCCAGCATCATCACATGCAGCAGCCGCGCCATCCAGAACGCCGTCGCAACCCCCCACGTCGCCGGCACGCTGAACAGCCCGTGCGTGCGATCGTGCGCCGCGTCCTGGCAGGCATACAGCAAATCGAACCCTGCCACCCAGAACATCACCGCCAGCGTCAGAATCAGAATCCTCGGGTCCAGCAATCCCCGCACCGCGATCCATGCCGCCGCCGGAGCAATCCCCAAAGCCAAACCAAGCACCAGATGCGACCACCGCGTAAACCGCTTCATATACGAGTAGGAAAAAATCACCGCCAGCGCGACCGGGGACAAAAGCAGCGTAAGCCGATTCAGCTCCGCCGACGCCAGTACAAACACTGCCGCCATCACCACTGTGAACCCGCCCACAAAGCCCCGCGACAACAGCCCCGCCGGAATCGCCCGCGACTTCGTCCGCGAATTCTCAGCATCCAGTTCTGCATCGGCCCAGCGGTTGAAGGCCATCGCCGCCGATCGCGCGCTCACCATGCACACAATAATCCAGACGACCTGCATCGGGCGCGGAATCCCATTTGCCGCCAGCATCGCGCCGGTCAACGCAAAGGGCAGTGCAAAAATCGAGTGTTCCCACTTGATCATCTCAAGTGTAGTGCCCACACTGCGGAAAAATCCCATAGCTTCAGTCTATCGAATTCAACCGCCGCCAAAGCAAAAGCCCCACCGGAGCGGGGCCTTTGAAAGGAACAAGGAACGCCAGCCCCACGACCATCGGGAGTGGCTACTTAAAGCCCACATTACGATGGCGGCGAAGCCGCGTATGCCTGGACGGCCAGTCCCGTGCAGTCCTATTTGCTGCCTGGAGCCTGACCCGCAACCTGCAAGTCATTCGTGACCTTGAACACGCCCGAAACCCCATTGGCGCGAATCCCCGCCGCGTTCTTGTCCGACTGCGAGTCCACCACGCCATACAGCGTTACGTTGCCGTTCTGCACGGAAATACGGATCGGCTTCACCGGATCGATCGCGTATCTATTCAGCGACGGGAAACCATACACCGAGCGGTATACCGCCATTCGAATACGGTCGTCCATCGGCGAAACTGGATCGACCTGAATGTCATCGACCACATCTTTTACGCCCTTGATGTTCGCTACCGTCGATACAGCGGAGTCCGCATCTACCGGACCAACCGCATGGCCGCCCAGCGTCACCACGCCATTCTGCACCCGCACGCTGATAGCGTTGAACGGAGCAGAACGCCATCCCGCGCGGTCATATTGAACCGCCTTCAAGACCTTCTGCTGCAGATCTGCGTCTGACATCATCGGTCCGGCAACCTGGATCTCGTTGTCAACGGCCGTCACGCCCTTGACGTCATGTACCCTCTTATCGGCCTGGTACTTCGTATCGACAACATCCACCGTGCCCGTCAGCTTTGCCACGCCGTTGTTAACAGAAACCTCAATATTCTTGAACTTTGACTTGTTTAGCGCCTTGTTCATAATCTCCGCGCGGAGATTATTACTCGCCGCCATCGACTGGCCATACACCATCGCGCGCGGCGAAATCAACGCCGAACCGCTCAGCAGAAAGCCAGCAATTACAAGTGGAACCAGACTGCGCATTCTCTTACCCATCGTCAAACTCCTCTTTATATATTTTGTCCGGCAATTTTTACGGCGTCACTCCAACGCATTAGACCCGGCGAAAACCCTGCCAGGTGATCTTTTCCCCGGAAAACAGTCGGCTAAAGGCTGTCAGCTCCGGCATGCAGGGATTCAAAAATCACGACGTTAGATGAAGCCATGCATGATGCAGGATGCATCCTACTCGTTTTTTCCCGGCAGAGCCAGTGCCGTTCGCAGAGGTCTCAGCCTCGCCACGCATCCAAGGCCTGCTCCAGCCGTACCCCCCGCGACGCCTTCAGCAAAACCACGTCGCCCGCGCCCGCTGTTGCCTTCAGCCACCGTCCGGCCTCTTCCGGAGTCTCAAAGTAGACCGTCTCCGCGCCCATCTCGCGAGCCGCCTCCGCCAGATACTTAGCGTCCCGGCTCACTCCGACAACCAGGTCCATCCCTGCTTCTGCCGCGGCCCTTCCGCACGCCGCATGCAGCGCAGCCGACTCCGGCCCCAGCTCCAGCATCGCGCCCGCCACCAGAATCCGCCGTCCACCCTCGCCCACCGGCATTGCCGCCAGTGTGCCGATCATCGCCTTCAGGGCCTCAGGATTGCAGTTGTAGCAGTCATTAATGATCATCACATTGCCAATGACCGAAATCTGACCGCGCTTATCCTCCGGCTTCAGTTCCGCCAGCGCCTCGCAGCAGGTCTCCAGCGGAATCCCCGCCTCAATCCCTACCGCGATCGCCGCCATCGCATTCGCAACATTGTGCTCGCCCAGCAGCCGTAGCCGCAGCGTTGCGTGCTGCTCCCCGGCGCGAACATCCACCGTCTGTCCCTCCGCGCCCTGCGGCGCAATCGACTGCGCCCGCGGATCAGAGCATGGCCCGCGCCCGAAATAAATTGCCTTTCCGCGAAAATCACGCCCAAACTGCGACACATATAC
>JBARHV010000362.1:0-26678 GCA_049799415.1 Silvibacterium sp. | reverse complement strand
CCCGAACGCCCCATCTCCAGCGCCGCACAGTGCGTACGGGCAACCTCAGCAACATCCACCAGGTTCAGCCCTGTATCCACATACGCCGGAAACTTCTTATCCAAAAAATCCACCACAATCCGCCCTGTAGGCGTCGGCTTTACATCCTGCGCGCCGATCGGAGTCGTCGGATTAAGAATGACCACCTGCTGCCCCGCCCGCGCAGCTTCCATCGCAGCCTCTTCGGCAAGGTATTTAGATCGCTTGTAGTGTCCAATCATGTCTTTGATTGAGACCGGGGTGCTCTCATCCACAATCGTTCCGTCTGACTTGAAGCCCATTGTCGCCACGCTCGATGTATACACACAGCGCAGCACGCCTTCTTCGCTGGCAATTCGCAGCAGCGCGCGCGTTCCCTCTACATTCGCCGCGTACATCGTCTCCGGATCGCGCACCCACAGCCGATAATCTGCCGCCACATGCATCAGGGCATCGCAGCCGCGAATGGACGAGCGCAACCCTTCCGGCTGCAGCAGATCGCCCACCACCGTCTCTGCGGCTGTGCCTTCAAGATTCGCCAGATTGCTCGTGGATCGCACCAGAACGCGCAATTGCGCGCCCTGATCCGCAAGGTGACGCGCCACATGCGCACCCACAAATCCGGTTGCCCCGGTCAGGAAGACTTTCATCAGAGTAGGAGTCTAACTCTTCGCTGCCAGCTGCTGTGCCTGCAAGGTCACCAGGCCGCTCAGGTCTTTCTTTTCCAACCCGTGCACCTGCTTGTTGAACTCATCCACCTTGCTCGACCAGTTCATCGAGCAGAACTTCGGCCCGCACATCGAGCAGAACGCCGCTTCCTTGTAGTAATCGTCCGGCAGCGTCTCATCATGCATGGAGCGTGCCGTCTCCGGATCGAGCGACAGCGCGAACTGCTTCTCCCAGTCGAAGGTGTAGCGCGCATAGCTGATCGCGTCGTCGCGATCCTGCGCCCCAGGCCGATGCCGCGCAATATCTGCAGCGTGGGCGGCAATCTTGTACGCAATCATGCCGTCCTTCACGTCCTTCTCGTTCGGAAGCCCGAGGTGCTCCTTTGGCGTCACGTAGCACAGCATCGAAGCTCCGTGCCAGCCGATCATGGCCGCGCCGATCGCCGACGTAATGTGGTCGTAGCCCGGAGCAATGTCCGTTACCAGCGGGCCCAGCGTATAGAACGGCGCGCCGAAGCAGTATTCCACTTCCTTTTCCACTTGCTCCTTGATCTTGTCCAGCGGAACGTGCCCCGGCCCTTCAATCATCACCTGCACATCGTCCTGCCACGCGCGCGAAGTCAACTCGCCCAACGTCTTCAACTCGGCAAACTGCGCCTCATCGCTGGCATCTGCAATCGAGCCGGGCCTCAGGCCGTCGCCCAGCGAGAAGCTCACGTCGTACTTCGCCATCACCTTCACAATACGGTCGAAGTTTTCGTAGAGAAAATTCTGCCGGTGATGATGCGTCATCCACTGCGCCAGAATCGCGCCGCCGCGGCTCACAATGCCAGTAATGCGCTTCGCCACCATCGGGACATATTGGATCAGTACGCCCGCATGGACGGTAAAGTAGTCCACGCCTTGCTGCGCCTGTTCTTCAATCACTTCCAGGTAAACATCGATGTTCAGGTCTTCCAGCTTCTTCACGCGATTCAGCGCCTCGTAAATCGGCACCGTCCCAATCGGCACAGGCGAGTGGCGCAGAATCGCATCGCGAATCTCCGGAATGCTGCCGCCCGTTGAAAGGTCCATCACCGTATCCGCGCCATGCTGCACCGCCATGTGCAGCTTGCGCAGCTCTTCGTCAATGTTCGACGTCACGGCGGAGTTGCCGATATTCGCATTCACCTTGCACCGCGTGGCTATGCCAATCCCCATCGGCTCCAGCTCCGGATGGTTGATATTCGCCGGAATGATCAGCCGTCCCGCAGCGATCTCATTGCGCACCAGCTCCGCTGCAATGTTCTCGCGCTGCGCGACGTAAATCATCTCTTCGGTGGTCTTGCCCTGCCGCGCAAAGTGCATCTGCGAGAAGTTCCCATCGCCCGAGCGCGCGGCCTCCGCACGCCGTTTTACGATCCACTCAGCGCGTGGCTGAAGAATTTCCAAGGTTACGTTCTGTGATGCGCCGCTGATCGTCATGCTTCACCCCTGTATCCGTTCGATGTTCGGATTATAAATTGATGCCGCGAGCAAAGCTTTCGCACCCGAAAGCGCCCGCCAAACAACAATTCCTGTTGTTACCATGCAACGCCGCGCGCAAAAATCCGTTTGCGTCTTTAAGGCGCCCCGTCCTACACTTGAACTATTCCTATGCAGAGCAAAAATCAGGGCAAACGAATCGGGATTGCAGTTGTGGTTGTGCTGGCGGCCATCGCCTACCTCGCCATCAGCGGAGTACGTGCCAACAAGAGCTACTACGTCACCATCCAGGAACTGCAGGCCATGGGCCCGAAGGCCTACACCCGCCATCTCCGCGTCGCCGGAAGCGTCCTGCCCGGCTCCATCCAGCACTCTGGCACCGACGTCAATTTTGTCCTGTCCGAAAATGCCAACAAGCTGCACGTGTCGTATCTCGGCGAGGATCCCCCGCCCGACACCTTTAAGGACAACTCCCTCGCGCTGGCCATCGGAACCTACGGCCACGACGGCGTCTTCCACGCCACCCAGCTGCAGGCCAAGTGCGCGTCAAAATACGCACCCGCTCCTCCGGCTTCCGGAGCAACAACACAGGCCGCAGCCATGGAGAGCGCTCCAAAAACCGCAGTGAACTAAATTCATATTGATGAATTCCGAAACGCCACAGCCCTCTTTGACTGATGCTTCCGGGTCCCGCCGCTGGTATATAGCGCTTGCGGCCCTTTTCCTCTTTGCGCTGCTTGCCCGCATTCCATTTTACGCCACGCATCACATTCAGGAAGACGCCTTCATCACCTTTCGCTCGGCGTACCACCTTGCGGATTTCGGCAAGTATTCCTTCAATCTCGGAGAGCGCTCTTCCGGGGTCACCAGCACAATCTACGGACCATATATCGCCGGCATCCGGCTTCTGTTTCATGCCCACACCATTGCAGCAGTCTCGGTGTTCAATACCCTGATCTTTCTGGCGGGAGCCGCAGCTCTTTCCCTGAGCTTCTTTACAGACTGGCGCAAGCGGCTTCTTTTCTTTGCGGCCATCGCCATGCTGCCCGAAGGCCTGCTTATCACCTACGCCGACATGGAGATTCCTTTTCAGGTCGCTGCTTTCTGTGCCGCCATCTTCACCCTCCGCCACGGACGGCCTTCCTGGAAAACCCTCGTCTGTGTTCTTTTTCTGCCGCTCGTCCGCCCCGACGCTATTGCCTACTCCCTCATCCTCACGGTTCTCGCCTTCAGCTTCGACAGGCTGTACGGAGTTCTTGCCCTCGTATGCAGCCTTGCCGGAGAAGCACTGGTGCTGGTTTTCAACCGCCTGCTCACCGGCAACTTCATCACCGCTACCATGCGCGCCAAGGAGATTGCGTTCCAACCCGGCCATAGCCTGCATACAATTTTGTCCACGGCAAATGTCGTTCTCATACACATCAGCTACCTGCTGCCGGTTGAATCCAAATTTCTGCAATGGTCCGGCCCTGTCGTCACCGTGCTGGTGCTTGGCGGCTGTCTCGCCGCTCTATGGCTGGCACGTCGACAAATGGTTCTCTTTCGCCTTTTGCTGGCCTCTTTTGCTGCTGGCGTTCTCATTCCAGGGGCGTATATTTTGGGCGGAGTCATCTTTCCCTGGTACTTGTGGACCAGCAACTGGCTCTGCTACGCGCTGATTTGCTTCGCGGTAATCTGGGTGCTCTTCGCAATCAAGCCCCGCGCGCGTGTGGCGCTGATTGTCCTCTTCACCGTAGTATGGGTCGCCCTGGACAGCGCGCAATGGCTGGTCTCGTGCAACATCGGTTTGCAGGAGTACCACTACCGTGCCGACGTAGGCCGCTGGCTGCATCAGGTCGCGCAGCCCGGCGACACGCTTGCGCTCGAGCCCGCCGGATACATTCCGTTCTACGCCGGGTTGAAAACCTATGACGAAATCGGACTGGTTTCGACTCTGGTGATCGACTATCGGGTGCGTTACGGAGGTGCATGGTGGATGGATTTCCTCAAGCAGGAGCACCCAACCTGGCTGGTAGAGCGCAATTACGTTGTCAGGCACGTCACAATCGACAACGTGCATCTCTCGCCCGCCGACTCGCTTTGGTTCGATACACACTACAAATTGGTCCGTCATTTCCATTACTCCGCTGCAAATTACCTCCACCGCGGCCTGTTGTTGAGAATCATGAAAAACGGCACCCATGACGACTACTACGTTTACCACTACACCGGCACGCCATAGGGCTGGTTATACTTGCCCTTAGAGTGCCACCCATCGTTCAACTTGAATCTCTTTCGAAGCTCTACGGCAGCTTCGTGGCACTGCGTAAAATCTCTCTCGACTTTGATGCTGGCCGCTGCTATGTCCTGCTCGGCGAAAACGGAGCCGGGAAATCCACCCTCCTCCGCGTCATCGCCGGACTCCTGAAGCCCACGCACGGTAGCATTCGTGTCTTTTCTTCAGAAGGGGGAGCGGGCAAACCTGCGGACGCGCGCGACCGCATCGGCTATATGAGCCACGCACCCATGCTCTACGACGAGCTTTCGGCCACAGAGAACCTCCATTACTTCGCCGGACTCTACCGCGAGCGCGCCTGCCTTCAGCCGCATCAGGCGCTGCAGGCCGTCGGCCTCGATCCAGCCCTTGCGCGGCCCACCGGCCAGTACTCGCAGGGCATGCGTCAGCGCGCCTCGCTGGCCCGGGTCTTGCTGCCGCAGCCCGATCTTCTCCTGCTTGACGAGCCCTTCTCCAACATGGACGCCGCCAGCGCGCGGCAGATGCTCACCCTCATCGAGCGGCAACGCGCCGCAGGCAAAACCATTCTGCTCACCACGCATCAGCGCGAGCTCGCCGAACCCGTCGCCGACTTCCTGCTCACGCTACAAGCCGGAGCTGTGGCTTCCCTGCTTCAGACCCAGCCAGCGGCGGTGCAGCCGTGAGCAAGACGAATGCAGCGCGCTATCTCGACTCGCTGGGCATCGCGTATGAACTGCGCGAATACGTGATTGATGCAGAAGAGTTTTCCGCCATTGTCGTTGCCGAAGAGATCGGCCTTCCGCCCGAGCAGGTCTTCAAAACGCTGCTCTGTGCCACCAGCGACCGCCAGCACGTCTTCGCCGTCGTTCCCGGCAATCAGGAACTCGACTTTAAAAAGCTCGCTCGCGCCTGTGGTGCCCGCAAAACCGAAATGGCGTCTCTCAAAGAGGTCGAGCCGCTCACCGGCTACGTTCGAGGCGGAGTGACGATCTTCGGCGCCCGCAAAGATTTTCCCGTCTACATCGACGAAACGCTGGAGATCTTCGACATAATCTCCGTCTCCGCTGGAACACGCGGCACACAAATTCTGCTGTCGCCCGCCGACTACCTGCGCGCCGCCCAGGCAATGAGCGGCGGCGCTACCCTCGCCGACCTCACCAAGGATGCCCGCGCATGAAGCTCCCTTATTCTGTGCTGCATCTCATGAAAGACCTGCGCATCGAGTGGCGCTCGCGCGACGCCATCAACTCCATGCTCTTTTTCTCGCTGCTGGTGGTGGTCATTTTCTCGCTCGCCTTCGATCCCACCCACGAGCTGTCGCGCCAGATCTCCGGCCCCATCGTCTGCGTGGCCATTCTGTTCGCCGCCGTCAGCGCGCTCAACCAGGCCTGGGCGCGCGAGCTGCGCCACAACGTGCTGGAAGCGCATCGCATGAGCCCGGCCCCTGCGGCATCGCTGTTTCTCGGGAAGGTCTTCGCCAACTTTATCTTCGTAAGCGTGGTCGAGCTGCTGCTGGCCCCGCTCTTCATCATCTTTTACAACCTCAGCGCGCTCGGCAACGCGTGGCTGCTGCTGCTCGCCGTGCCCCTCGGCACCTGGGCCATCCTCGTCAATGGAACCTTCTTCGCCGCGCTCTCCATCCGCTCGCGCAACCGCGAGCTGTTGCTGCCGCTCATCCTGTTCCCCATCTTTATGCCGGCACTGCTGGCCATGGTGCTCGCCCTCTCGGCCATCCTCAGTGGCGACAACGACCCCGCGCTCTGGATCAAAATGCTGCTCGGCTACGACGTCATCTTCACCACCATCAGCCTGCTGCTGTTTGAGACGGTCCTGAACGCGGAGTGAAGCCCTGAGTGCGGAGCAGCGAGGCCTACCCCCACCTGCCTACAAAATCGTCTCAAGATTGCAAGTGTTTCATTCTACGGAACTTATAAAATAGAAGTTTCTGGTAAGCGATTGATTTCAGATGACATCCCGTCGAGCGATTGAATCTAAACGGCTTCAACGTCTTCCATTGACCCTAAATAGTTTACGGCTAGATCATTGATCTCATTTGGTTTATGCGCCCTCGTTTCTCATCCTGCAAAAAAAAACGAAAGGACCGCGCTATGCGGTCCTTCTCATTCTTGCCCCTATTCTTATTTTACCAAACCGGAGGAGTTGCAACTGCAACTCCTCCGGTTTGGTATCCAGCTTAAAATGAATATATTACGGGAGAAACTTCGTCTGTCGGGGCTTGACAGCTTCTCTGGCAGCCTGATCCGCTATACCTTTGGCTCCAGCCCGTCGAGAATCGCAAGAAAGCTCTCGTCCACCGTGCGATTTTTTGCAATCGCCTCGGCCAGCGGAATGCTCTCGATCTTCGTCCCGTGCAGAACCACCAGCCGCCCGAATTCGCCCTTGTGGACGAGGTCGATCGCGGCCAGTCCATAGCGGGTGGCCAGCATGCGGTCATAGGCTGAGGGTGATCCGCCGCGCTGCGTGTGTCCGAGGTTCACCGACCGTGTCTCATAGCCGGTCTTCTTTTCGATCTCCTCGGCAAGCGCCGCACCGATGCCGCTCAGCTGCGCGTGACCGAACGAATCGACCTTGGTCCCAACCGTAGCCTGTCCGCCGGCGGGCAGTTTCGCGCCCTCGGCCACCACAACAATGCCGTACTTCTTGCCGTGGTCATGGTTGTACTTCAGCAATTTGCAGACGTGATCCAGGTCTATGGGCTTCTCAGGAACCAGTACCACATGCGCGTTCCCGGCAACTCCGGCCGTCAGGGCAATCCAGCCCGCGTCGCGGCCCATCACCTCGCATACGATGACGCGGTTGTGCGCCTCGGCGGTGGTGTGCAGCCGATCGATGGCTTCCGTGGCAATGCCCACGGCGGTGTCGAAGCCGAAGCAGGCATCGGTGCCATTCAGGTCGTTGTCAATGGTCTTGGGAACGCCGACGCCCGGCACGCCCTTTTCGATCAAGGCATTGGTTACCGACTGCGTGTCGTCACCGCCAATGGCGATCAGAGCGTCGAGCTTGTTGGCCTTGATGGTGGCCACGCACTTGTCAAGGCCGCCCTCGATCTTGCGAACGTTCGTCCGCGAGGTGCGCAGAATGGTGCCGCCTTTGGTGAGAATGCCGTCCACTTTCTCCAGGGTCAACGGAATGGTGGTGTTGTCCAGCACCCCGCGCCAGCCCTCGAGAAAGCCGACAAACTCGTCTCCATAATGGTTAATTCCCTTGTTCACGACCGCGCCAATCACGGCATTCAATCCGGGGCAGTCTCCGCCGCCAGTTAACAAACCAACTCGCATTGCTGATGCTCTCCTATAAAAAGTAGTCATCTCGATCATAAATCAGCAGATTCTTTTTTCTGTGGCGTCCGGCGCCATTTGGCAGTAAATATGAAGGAGCAAAATTATTCATAACAAACGGATGCACATGATTACCCGCCATGCTGGTCTTATCGCTCTTTTTTGCCTGCCCTGCCTTCTTCTCACCGCAGCGCCCGCTCAGGAGAAACAACCGAAGCCGTCCGTAACTGTCACGGTGGTTGGCGACTCCCCGACTCCCGCGGGTGCGCTGGACCCGAAGTACGCCAAAGAGGGCGTCGTGTATGAAAAAATCTCGACCGCGATGGACTATCAGGCCGACGGAACCGGCGATAAGACCCTGCAGGTAACGGCGCATATTCTGTCGGACAGCGGCGTTCACCAGTCCGGCCTGCTCACTTTTACCTATGCCTCCGGCGACGAGAAACTGAACGTGGATTATGTGCGTGTGCGCAAGCCCGACGGAACCGTTGTCGTCACCCCCTCGGACGATGCCCAGGACATGCCTACGGAGGTCACCCGCGAAGCTCCGCTGTACAGCGACCTTCGTGAGATCCAGATTCCCGTGAAGTCGCTAAGCCCAGGCGACGAGCTCGAATACAAGGTCCATTACATCAAGCAGAAAGCCGCCGCGCCAAACCAATTCTGGGGCGCGGCAAACTTCGTCACCACCAGCGTGGTGCTCGACGAGTCCTGCGAGCTGTCCTTCCCCAAGGACAAATATGTTCTCGTCCTCAGCCCCAAGGACAAGCCGCTCATTACTGAAGAGAACGGCCGCCGCATTTATCTATGGCATTCTTCGCAGCTTCAGGCCACCGCGGACAAGAAGCAGCCCACGCCGGATGCCGACGCGCTGCCCCCAATCTCGTACACGACCTTTCGCAGCTGGCAGGAGGTGGGCGACTGGTATGCGAGCCTGGCCCGCGACCGCGCCGCCGTTACGCCAGAAATACAGTCCAAAGCCAACGAGCTGATCCAGGGCAAGACCAGCGACGACGAGAAGATTGAGGCCATCTACAACTTTGTCTCCACACAGGTCCGCTACATCGGCGTCGACTTCGGAATCGGCAGGTATCAGCCGCACTCGGCGGAAACCGTGCTCGAAAATCAATACGGCGACTGCAAGGACAAGCACACGCTGCTGGCGGCGCTGCTCAAGGCTGCCGGATACGACGCATGGCCTGCGCTGATCGGCACATCGATCAAGCTCCATGCCGAACTGCCCACGCCCATGCAGTTCGATCACGTCATCACCGTCGTATCGCTGCCGCATCGCGTCATCTGGCTCGACAGCACACCGGAGGTCACGCCGTACCGCATGCTGATGGCGGCCATCCGCGACAAGCAGGCCCTCGTCATCCCTACTACGGGCCAGCCCGAGCTGATGCGGACCCCCGCTAACGGCCCGTTTCCCTTCCTCGACACCTATACGGCAACCGGCAAGATCGACAGCGACGGCACGCTCACCGGCCACATTGCGCTCCAGATGCGGGGAGACGTTGAGGCCAACTTCCGCGAAATCTTCCACAACATACCCCGGTCCCAGTGGCAGCAGGCAGCCCAAACGCTCTCCGAACGCATGGGCTTTGCAGGCACGGTCAGCAATCTCGACATCAGCCTTCCTGAGCGCACAGAGAAGCCCTTCGACTACGCCTACGACTACACCCGCAAGGAATATGCAGACTGGGCAAACCGCCGCATCCTACCGCTCACCATGCCGATCTCCATCAACGATCTCGGTGACGATAAGCCTACCAAGCCCATCCAACTGGGTTCGCCGCGTATTGAAGACCATCACTCTGTGATCGAATTGCCGCCAAACTATACCGCCGTCCTGCCACATTCCGTTACATACACCACTGACTTTGCCACCTACCGCGCCGACTACTCTCTGGATGGCGACAAACTGACCACCATCCGCAAACTTGAAACCCTGAAGAATGAAATCCCCATCGCCCAGGCGGACGACTACAGAACATTCACCAAGCACATAGAGGACGATGAGGAGCAGTACATCCAGCTGGTGGCTGCGAATGCATCCGTCAAGCCGGACACCACGCCCAGCAATCCGGAGGCGCTTGAGCTGATGCAGACCGCGGTTGCGAACCTGACCAATCACAACTACGTTGATGCCCGCGCGAATTTGGACCAGGCCCAGCAATTAAACCCCAAGCAACCTGGCCTCTGGGGCGAGTATTCGTATCTCGAGATGATGTCCAATCATCTCGATCTGGCCATCGATGACCTGCGCAAGGAGGTGCAGTACCACCCCGAGAGCACGATGTCCTGGCAGCAGATTGCACAGATACAGATTCGCCTCAAGCGGCTCGATGACGCGGCGCAGACCTATCGCGACGAGCTCAAGGCCCTCCCTGGAAATACCGACGCTGAGGCGCTGCTGGGTTCAATTTTGATTCTGCAAAAGAAATACGACGAAGCCGCCACTCTCTACGAAACCGCCGCCAAACAGGTGCCGGACAATAAAGGCATGCGCATCCAGGCCGGGCGCGCCGAGCTGCTTGCCGGCAAGCGCGACGCGGGATCGGCCAGCCTGCACCAGGCATTACAGGGATCTCCCGACCCCGGCGTGCTCAATGATGCGGCCTACGAGATGGCCGACTTCAGCGTGGATCTTCCCACTGCGGACTCCAGCACGCAGAAGGCGCTCGATACGCTCAACAAACAGACTGCGCAGATCACGCTTGGAAACCTCAGCCGCGACGACCTGGCTCATATCAATCTGCTGACTGCCACCTGGGACACGATGGCCTGGGTTTACTTCCGCGAAGGCAAGCTTCCTTTGGCTGAGACATACGCGCTCGCCGCCTGGAACACGACCCAGGCCAGCGAGGTGGGCGACCACCTTGGACAAATTTATGAGAAAGAAGGCAAGCTGAAAGAGGCCGCCGACGCCTACACTCTCGCTTTATCCGCCGTGACGCTCACGCCCGATCCATCCGGCACCGACGCGATTCGCGGCCGTCTCGACAAGCTGAATGGGCGCGGATATTTCTCCTCTGCGAATGGCGGCGAGGAGCTAGGGAAGTTGCGCACCATCCCGGTTCCGAAAGCACCAAAGATCGAGGGTAGCGCTGACTTTTTCATTCTGCTATCGGCGGATAAGGTCGAAGACGTGCAATTCATTCACGGGAACGAGCAGCTCCGCCCTGCGACGGATGCGATCAAAAAGGCCAGCTTTGCCGGGGAATTCCCCAAGGGTTCAACCGCAAGAATTGTCCGGCGCGGGATTCTTTACTGCTCCAGCCTTACGAAGGAGTGCGATCTCACTCTGCTCCTGCCGCAATCCGTAACATTGCAATAACAGGTGCTACCCCTCGCATTCAGGTCAACCAAAAGGTTGAGATATGCCTCAACCTGAAGTTGCAAGACATGTCTCAATGCTGCTCCGTACAGTAGAGAGCGTAGCCCGGCGTAAAACCTTGCGCTACAACGGCCAGCATCCTGATCTGAAACACTTTGCCACTTGAGCAGAAAACCTCACCCCCGAAGTTTGGCTGCATCAAAGCCTCAACAGACCTGGTCGAACACGCCGGAATCCAGCGCGAACCACACCTCTTCTTTGCGATATCTTCATAACAGCCTTCAATATATGAAAACCCGCATGAAGAGCGTGAGCCGTCCATCCGCAACTGCGACTGTATCCCTTGTTGCCTTGATCGGCCTGTTCCTCGCCGGATGCCACTCGCGCAGCGGACTCCCGAACCCCTCTTCAAAAGCCTACGAACAGCTCGTCTCCGATTTTTACGTTGGCGTATCGGCGCTGCAGGTTGGCGACGACGTGCGCACCCAAAACAGCCTGCAGCTGGCCACGCAGATCGCGCCCGGAGAACCCGCAGCATGGGCCGACTGGGGCATTCTCGCGCTACGCCAGCGAAACTTTGACCCCGCTACCGAGCGCTTCAACCGCGCTCTCAAGCTGGATCCGAAGAACAGCAAAATGTATTACCTTCTCGGGCTCCTCGGCACCGCTCAAGGAAACTCGCAGCAGGCCATCGACAACTACCGCAAGGCTGTCAGTCTCGACCCCCAAGACCTTCGCGCCAACTATGCGCTCGCTCTCGAGATCGAGCGTCAGGGAGCTGACGGCAGTGAAGCGGAATTTGAAAGGCTGATCCAGCAGATTCTCGCTGCCCAGCCCAACAACCTCGCCGCGCTGCTTGAGCTGAGCCGTATCTCTGCCAAGCTCGGAGATGCAGCTATGCTCCATTCCACCGTCGAGCGCATTGCCGCACAAAGCGCCGCGTGGCCACCGGACGTGAAGGAGCAACTCACCGAGCTTCAGGCCGCCGCATCCGGCTCCGCGCCGCGCGCCGCCGCTACGCGCAGCATCTTTCTACGCAACGTGCTTATGCAGGTTCCCGCCTTTCGGGCGAGCCTGTCGGAGATCAAGCCGGCACCCGGCGATGAGGCCCAGCCGTTCACGCACTTCTTGCGTCTTCCCTCGCCAACCTCTACACCCGCACCGGCGGATACCGCTATTACCTTCACGCCGCAGCCCATCCCGAATATCAGTGGCGCAGGCTGGTCGTGGATCGGTTCTCTCTCGCTCGACGGCCAGGGAGCGCCCACGGTCGTCGTCGCTAACGGGCATCAGGTCAGGCTCTCGACAGGAGCAACTTTTCCCTTTCCCGGCGGACCCTCTCCCACGCCGGAAGGCATTCTGCCCCTCGACTTCAACTACGACTTCAAGACTGATCTCGCGCTTGCGGGCGCAGGTGGCGTTCACCTGATGCGTCAGGATAGCCCTACCGCCTTCACCGACGTAACTGCACAGACCAAGCTGCCAAAAGCTGTCCTCGACGCCCCCTACACTGGAGCCTGGGCTGTCGATATCGAAGCCGACGGCGATCTAGACATCGTGATGGGCCAGCCCTCAGGCCTGCCAACTGTATTGCGCAACAACGGCGACGGCACCTTCACCGCCATCCATCCTTTCACCGGAATCTCCGGCATACGCCAGTTCGTCTGGGCCGACTTCAATGGAGACGGCAATCCCGATGCCGCCCTGATCGATGGCACTGGGCATCTGCACGTTTTTTTCAATGAACGCGCAGGAAATTTCTCCGAGGAGCCGGTGCCCGCCGAATTCACCTCCGTTAAGGCCATCACCGCGGCTGACGTGAACAGTGATGGCCTGATGGACCTCGTGGCCGTGCTGCCAGACGGAAGCATTGCACGCCTATCGAGCGCAAACAGCGGCCAAGGCTGGACAAGCGACACCATCGCCATGGTGCCCAATCCTGCGTCTGCTCTTGCTGGAGACGTTCGTCTCCACGCCGCTGACATCGATAACAATGGAGCCATTGACCTGTTGCTTGCCCAGGTCGCGCCGTCTGCCAGCAGAGCCGCGGGCGGCCTCATCTGGCTGTCCGATTCATCCGGAAAATTCAACCTTCTTAACCATCCCGTTGGCCCGTCGCAGGTCTTCGACCTTGCTGATGTGCGCGATGATGGCCGCCTCGCGCTGCTCGGACTCACACCCGATGGCCAGCTGCAGGAAGACCTTAACCACGGCACCAAAAACTACCATTGGCAGATCATTCGCCCGCGCGCCAGACAGTCCACGGGAGACCAACGCATCAACTCCTTCGGCATCGGCGGCCAGATCGAAATTCGTTCCGCGATGCTTACGCAAATGCTCCCCATCGCCGGACCACAGCTACACTTCGGCCTGGGCACTCACACACAATCCGATGTGGCGCGCATCATCTGGCCCAATGGATCGGTGCGTGCCGAGTTTGCGCTCAAAGCCGACCAGGAAGTGCTCACGGAACAGCGGCTCAAAGGCTCCTGCCCGTTCCTTTTCGCCTGGAACGGCAAAGAGATGAACTTCGTCAAGGACTCTGTGCCCTGGGGCTCCGCTATCGGGTTACGGATCAACTCCATCGGCACCGCCGCCATCTCGGCGACGCAGGAATGGTTCAAGATTCGCGGCAACCAACTTGTTCCGCACGATGGCTACTATGACCTACGCATCACCGGCGAACTGTGGGAGACCTACTACTACGACTCTCTCTCGCTCATGGTCGTCGATCATCCCGCCGGAACTGCCGTCTTCACCGATGAGCGTTATGTTATTCCGCCGGTAAAGCTGGCCGTCACTGCCACCGCGACGCCGCATCCCATTGCTCGAGCCATCGATGACAATGGCGATGATGTTACTGCGACTCTGAGCGCGCTCGACGGGAAGTATCTCGACAATTTCGGACTTGGACAATATCAGGGGGTCACACGAGACCATTACGTGGAACTCGATCTCGGCCCTGATGTTCCCACCAGTGGGCCGCTCTATCTCATTGCCAAAGGCTGGCTGCATCCGTCCGACTCAACCATTAACGTCGCCATTAGCCAGGGCCATCACGAACAACCCAAGCCTTTGAGCCTCTCCGTGGAAGATGCGCACGGTGAATGGCACGTCGTAAGGCCCAATCTCGGCTTCCCTGCCGGCCGCAACAAGATTTGCCTTATCGACCTCACGGGAGTCTTCCGTCCTGGTGTGCTGCATCGCGTTCGCCTGAGCACTAATCTCGAAATCTACTGGGACCAGATTCAATGGGCGCAGGGACTGCCCAATACGCCGCTGAAGATCACGCGCCTCGCGCCTTCGTATGCCGATCTGCACTATCGCGGCTACTCCATCATCCATCAGGTCAATGCCTCGTCGCCGGAGATTCCCGACTACAACCACCTGCTCGCTACTACGCAGATCTGGCGCGACCTGACGGGCTACTACACGCGCTATGGAGATGTCCGCCCGCTGCTCCACAGCATCGATGACCGCTACGTCATCATGAACGCCGGAGACGAGCTGGCACTGCGCTTCCCCGCCGTCGCGCCGCCGCCTCCAGGCTGGGTACGCGACTATGTCATTGTCGGCGACGGATGGGTGAAGGACGGCGACTACAACTCCGTCGACTCTGCAACCGTTCTTCCATTGCCGTATCACGCTCGCAAAGTCTACGACACGCCTCCCATGCCGCTCGAAGACGAATGGGTCTACCGCCATCACCCCGATGACTGGCAAACATACCAGACGCGCTACGTAACACCCTACGATTTCGAAAACGCCTTGAGGAGTTCAGCCAGCAAATGAAGCGCGGCCCCATCGCACGAGCAGTTCTCATTCTGTTCTTCGCCGGACTGATCGTCATTCCCGTCGTCGTCACTCGCGTATCCGCAAGGAACAAGGCCGCGGCGGCGCGTTTCGATGCAAACTCCGCGCTCGACCGTTACGGATTCTACTTCACGGAGGTTTCGAAACAGGCCGGAGTCCACTTCATCCATCAGGCTCCGGTGCTCGACCCCAAACTCGCACCGATCATGCCTGAGGTCGCTTCTATGGGCGCATCTGTTTCTATCGTCGATTACAACCGCGACGGCTGGCCAGACATGTACGTCACCAACAGCCGCGAAGGCAGCATGAACGCTCTCTACCGTAACAACCATGACGGGACCTTCACCGATGTAGCGCCGCAGTTAGGCATTGCCGACGTCAACAAGCCCGGCACCGGTGTCTCCATGGGCGCTGTGTGGGGCGACTATGACAATGACTGCTACCCCGATCTGTACCTCATCAAGTGGGGTAAGCCCATGCTGTTCCACAACGACCACGGCAAGGGTTTCACGGATGTCTCCAAACAGGCCGGACTTCCTAAATGGATCAACGCCAATACCGCGCTCTGGTTTGACTACGACGGCGACGGCAAGCTTGACCTGTTTGTCGGCGGCTACTACAACGAGAACATCGATCTATGGCACCTCAAAACCACAAAGATCATGCCCGACAGCTTTGAGTACGCCGACAATGGCGGCCGCAAGTATCTCTTCCATAACCTGGGCAACGGCAAGTTCGAAGAGGTGAGCCAGAAGCTGGGCATCAACAGCCGCCGGTGGGCTCTGGCCTCTGGAGCAGCTGACCTTAACGGTACCGGACACCCCGATCTTTTTATCGCCAACGATTACGGCGTCTCCGAACTCTACGTGAACGACGGCAAACGCTTCCGCGAGGAAGGCGAGCAGACCGGCGTGGGCTTCGCTCCCAAGAGCGGCATGAACGTGGCCTTCGGCGATATCTTTAACCAGGGTAAGTATTCCATCTATGTTTCAAATATCTCTGAAGCCGGAATCCTGATTCAGGGCAACAACCTCTGGGTTCCAAAAGATGAGACGTCGGGCAAGTCGCTTCAGTATGAAAACCTGGCACGCGATCTCGGCGTGGAGTTAGGTGGCTGGAGCTTCGGCGCACAGTTCGGCGACTTTAATAACGATGGCAACCTTGACCTCTTCCTCACTAACGGATACATCTCGCTCGACCGCGACAAAAGCTATTGGTACGACTTCGCTAAAGTCGCCGGGGGCAACAGCACGATCATCGGAGACGCCAAGAACTGGCCGGCCTTCGACAACCGCAGCCTGTCCGGCTATCAGCAAAAGCGTGTCTGGGTTAACGACGGAGCCGGAAAATTTGAGGATGTAGCCCACGCCGTCGGCGTTACCGACACCCACGACGGGCGTTCCGTCGCCGTCGCCGACCTCTGGAACAACGGCGCTCTCGATGTTGTCGTCGCAAACCAGAGTGGGCCGCTGCTTATCTATAAAAATACGGTTAACTCGGCAGACAAGTGGATCGAGTTCCAGCTCGAAGGCACAAAGAGCAATCGTGACGCCATCGGTGCGCAGGTAACCCTCTACTGGGACGGACAAGACCAGATTCAGGAAGTCTCCGGAGGCAACGGGTTTGCCGCTCAAAACGACCTCCGTCTACACTTTGGCTTAGGCAAGAACCCCCAGATTCAAAAGGCCGTCGTTCGCTGGCCCTCGGGACTTGTTCAGACCCTCGACAATCTCACTCCCGATCGGCTCTATCACGTCAAGGAGCCAGAATGAGCCACCCAGCGATCACAGCTTCAGCGCCGCCATCGATGACACCTCAGTGGAAGCAGTGGCTCACGCTCAACAACCGCTATGTGCCGCCGGTCTTTATTACCCTGATCCTGCTGGCCGGGCAGCTCTCCTATGGAATCCTGGAGAGCTATCAGAAAACCCTGCTCGCTATCGCGACGGCCATTGTCACAGAATTGATTCTTAGTCGCATTTTTGTCGGCAAGTGGCCTCACATTGCCAGCGCGTACATCACTGGAATTAGTGTCGGCATCCTTCTGCGTTCGCCTGCGTTCTGGCCATATGCGGTCTGTGCTGCCATCGCAATTACTTCTAAATACGTTCTTCGCTATAAAGGCCACCATCTCTGGAACCCTTCGAACTTCGGCATCTGCGTTGTGCTTTTTCTGCTGCCAGCCAGCGTTGCCATGCTCAGCATTCAGTGGGGGAACGATCTGTGGTCGCTGGTGGTCATCTGGGTGTTGGGCTCGATCATTATCTGGCGGCTTCGCCGCCTTCACATCAGCGCAACCTATGTGGTGTCTTTTCTCGTGCTGGCCGTCCTTCGCGCGTGGATCATTCACCAACCCTGGCAGGCCGAGATATCGCCGATCACCGGCCCTGAATATCAGTTGTTTATCTTCTTCATGATTACTGATCCTAAAACCACCGTGCGTTCCAAGAAAGGTCAATGCATTGTGGCCTTCCTCGTCGCTGTGCTCGAAATGTTCTTTCGCTTCGACCAAAGCGTCTATGCCGAGCTCTACGCATTATTCTGGATTGGGCCAATCGCCATGCTCGTTGAAATGTGGCTGGATGCGCGTCGCATGAAACAGGCCCCAGCCGCTACCCCGGTTCTCACACCGTCTTCCGGGATGGCGCAATCGTAATCTGCCAAAGGACCTCGCTTGATCGCTCTACCAAAGAAACTCGCAGTTAGCGCGCTGTTTGCTGCCATGACATTTATCTCCGGCTGTAAGCATCAGCCAACGACCTCGCAAGAAACGACGGCAGCAGCGCGAACATCTGCGCCTCAACCCGCTACATCTGTGCCCGAGTCCACCGCATCAACGCAATCCACTGTGCCTACGCGCCCCTCCGGACCTATTCACTTCACAGATATCACCACACCGGCAGGAATTCATTTCGTCCACGATAACGGAGCCTTTGGGAAAAAGTATCTGCCTGAAACCATGGGTAGCGGTGTCTGTTTTATCGACTTCGACAATGACGGCTGGCAGGATATCCTCTTCGTCAACTCCATGGACTGGCCGGGACACAAAAAACACAAATCCTACCCTGCGCTCTACCACAACAACCACGACGGAACCTTCACTGATGTAACGAAACAGGCCGGCCTCGACGTTGAAATGTATGGAATGGGCTGCGCCGTCGGCGACTACGACAACGATGGCTACGACGACATTTACATCACCGCACTCGGCGGTAATCATCTCTTTCATAATTTAGGTAACGGAAAGTTTCAGGATGTGACTGCAAAGGCCGGAGTCGGCTCGTCCGGCTTCTCTACCAGTGCTGCGTGGTTTGACTATGATCACGACGGCAAGCTCGACCTCATCGTCGATCACTATGTCGATTGGTCGATCGCGACTGATATTACCTGTTCGCTCGACGGAACCCACAAGTCTTACTGCACTCCTGAGCTGTACAAAGGCGAAAGCATCACCCTTTATCACAATGAGGGTCATGGAAGATTCAAAGACGTAACCAAAGCAGCGGGGCTCTATGATCCGACGGACAAGGCGCTCGGCATTGCTCTCATCGATTATGACAATGACGGCTGGCTCGATCTCTTCATCACCAATGACACGCAACCCAACAAGCTCTACCACAACAACCACAACGGAACCTTCACCGAAACCGGCTTTGCCGCGGGCGTAGCCTTCAGCGACGCAGGCAAAGCGCGCGCCGGAATGGGCACGGATGCCGCCGATTACGACGGCTCCGGACGCCAGAGCCTGATCATCGGCGACTTCACCAATGAGAGTATGGCCCTCTACCACAATGACGGCCAGGGGCTTTTCACCAACGATGCCCTGGCAGCTGGAATTGCGCTGCCGTCGGCGAAATCCCTCACCTTCAGCACCTTCTTCGTTGACTACAACCTTGACGGACTCCCCGATATCTTCGCCCTCAACGGCCACGTAGCCGACGATGTCTCCGTCGTGCAGCCGACGATCAGCTACGCCGAACCGCCGCTTCTCTTCCGCAATCTCGGCCACGGAAAATTTGAAGATGTGTCACAGAAAGTTGGCGCTGCATTTCGCCAGCCTGTTGTCGGACGCGGGGCAGCCTATGGCGACATCGACAACGACGGCGACCTCGACCTGGTGCTAACAGCCGGCAGCGGTCCCGCGCGTCTGCTGCGTAACGACAACGGCAACCAGAATGACATGCTCCGCGTAAAGACCGTTGGCACCCGCTCCAACCGTGATGGCATCGGTGCCAAAGTTTTGCTCACCACCTCTACTGGCCAGCATATGAACGAGATGGTGAAGAGTGGATCGAGCTATCTATCGCAAAGCGAGCTACCGCTCACCTTCGGCCTGGGCAAACCTGACCCTGACAAGCGCATTCGCCTAGAAATTCTCTGGCCAAGCGGCCATAAGGACTCCATCGCCGACATCCATCCTGACCAATTTATTACGGTGAAGGAAGGCAAAGGCATTGTCGCCGCGCAGCCCATCAACTTCGTGCTCAAGCCTGCAAAGCCGCAGCCTTAAATCCGCAACGATCCAACATCTGCACGATCTCGTCGCGACTCGCATCCACCTTGCATGCACCGCGCAGCAGGTCTTCGGCTTCCACCGGATACCAGTTGCGCCGCGTACGATCGCCTAGTCCAGCCACGTCGAAAGGCTCAATGATCCGGAAGATTTCTTCGATCAAATCGTCTGAATTCTTCCCGCGCCGAACCAAGTGCGCCTGCTCCAGCACCCGCGTACACTCCGTCCCAAACTGCGGATGATCGTGCAGCAAAAACGATGACGCGAGTTGTGGCTTCCCCAGCCGTCGCGCCGTCTCCGAGTAGCTGGCCGCAGCAAAATAAAGCAGCGACAGAGCCGCGAATACCGGAAAGTTCCCCAGGTTCGCATACAGGGCGGCTATCAGCCGCGACGTTGCGAGCAGTTCCGCATCTGTTTGTGCGGCGTAGTTCTTCAATTGCGCGCCGAAGTTTTCCGTCCCCCAATCGCGCTCAAGAATTTCTGCCAGTCGCGCAACTCCCAGCAGCGTCAGCGGAAATCCGGTCGACAGCAACGGATCAATAAATCCCGCAGCCGAAGGCAGCAACGCCCAGTTCCGCCCACTGATTGCCGCACTGCGGAATCCAAGGCGAACGATATGCCGGAATGGCTGCACTGCCTTTGCACAGGCAAACTGCTCCCGCAAAACTGGAACCTGCTGCAGTACACGGTCCCATGCTGGTGCCCCGTCCGAGAACTTCAACCGCTCGGCAAATTCCTCCGTAGCCGCAACCCCTGCGCTGGTCACTCCATTGCTGAAGCGCAGAACCCAAACCCATCCGCCCTCGAATACGTGGTGCATCGCCGCATCATCAATCGGGTAGGGCGGCGTCTCTTCCGAAGCAATTGCGCCCAGATCTTCGAGGCGTCGCACGCCGGAGAAATGGCTGTACAGCGCCTGCGTTGCAGGAAAACCAGGCAGCGGCCGCTCGCCCAGTTTCAAAGCATGATGCAGAAATCCGCGGGGGCCCGTGGCATCGACAACAAACCGTGCCGCAATCTTCATCTCTCGCCCATTGCGCGTACCGGTCAGGCATACTTGTTGCCCATCCTCCGTGAACTCGCGCAAATCCACTTCGTCCAGATAATCCACACCCAGCCGCTGCGCTTCACTTACTAAAAACTGATCGAAATCCGCGCGGTACCAATGCGTATCCGCAATTCGATCATGCGGGCTCGCCGCCACCAGCAGCTGATTCTCCCTCGCAATGGTCCCCGCCCGTCCTAGTGTGTGATGAAAAAAACTGAAGCCGCGCTTCAATCCGCAAGCAAGTTCCGGACGGCTCTCCTGCCAGCTCCCCCATTTGCTTAACGGCCGGATACTCGGCAGGTCATAATGCGCTGTTAGTTCCTCCAGCAACAGATTCGACAGAGGCGTAGAAGACTCTCCTATTACAACCCTCGGATGCCGTCCACGCTCCAGCAGAACGACGCGCTGCCCCAGCCGCTGCGCGATCATCGCCAGCAGTGAGCCTGCAAAGCCCGACCCCACTACCGCAATGTCATACTGCTCGCTCAACGCTTCCCTCACGACTGTTACATCTATCGCAAACTACCGCGCTCAAAATCGCCTGACTCAAATTCATCGCGCGCAACCGCTCCACACGCGCGGTAAAACAATCCGCGCATTCTGAACCTCGTTTCAAATCCCAAATGTCAGCAAACACGCGCCCGCGCCCCAACTCCAATCCATACACTGCAGCCTCTTCCAGCACACTCAGATCGGGAGCAGCAAATTCCCCCTCCGCTGCCAGCGCCTCCGTCGCTCCGTTGCCGCCGCGTGTAGGAATCAGCGTTGCCGCAGTCGCGCCGCAATCAAAAGCAAAATCCAACGAGCGTTGCGCCCAATATAATGCCTCCTCCGGTTTCATAAATGGAGGCTGCACCAGAATAAAAGCGCGGAGATCGATGCGGTTACGCAGCAAGAAGTTCGCGGCGGCCGCAAATTGATCGAGCGTCATCCGCTTATTCAGTTTCTCCAGCACTTCCGGATGCGCGGTCTCCAGCCCCATTGCCACTTCCAAGCGTCCGGTCAGCAAATCACGAAACGTGAGACAGCGCTCACCCACAAACGCCGGATGGCACTCCACAATCACACGCTCGAAGGTCTGTATCCGCTCGGCAATCGCGCCGTAATCTTCCACCGGGATCGCCCGCTGATCAAAGAAGCTTCCGCTGTTATACAGCTTGATCGCGTGTGATGGCGGCAACCGTTTCAGCGCAAAATCAATCTGCTCCGGTATTGCACCCACCGGCACGGACTCCTCCAGCGTATTGCGCCAGAGATCGCACATCGCGCAGCGAAACGGGCATTCGCGGTTGGTCAGAAAAATCGTGGCCGTTGGCAATAACTCGCCGCTGGCCGAACATTCTTCTTCTATGAAATATGCATACGGCTCACGCGGACTCACTACAGCGCGGGCTGGCCGCCGGTCTACAATCCACTTGTCTCGATCCGTTGCACGTTCCGGATAAGTCAACATATATCGGCGTCACGCGCCCCTCAGAGATAGAGCGATAGAAACTGCTTCCGGTATTCTGCCTCGCGAAAAGGCAGCCTGTCCCGAAGTGCGTCCAGCGGAATCGCTCCGTGCTGAAAACGCCGTTTGGGGAAAACAGGCATCTTCATGCCGGTCACCGCAGCAATCCCGTGTGACACAATCTCGCCCTTCAGCTCATAGAGCCGCTCTACGCTGTAGTCCGTCAGTTTAATAAACGGAATTGCCTCCGCTACTGCAATCACATCCGGCCGCGTGTAAGGGCTGAAGCCCGAAAACCCGAACGTGTGCGCTGGAGCATACGTACGCGTATATGACCGGCTGAGTCCGCCGCTGTACGTCAGCGAGTGCTTGATCTTCCCGACGCCCCAGCCTTCCTGATACAGCATCTGGTTGTTCACCACGCTGCGTATGGTCAGCTCGGGGTTCTCCTCAATCGGATAATCCTTCAGATTCTCGTCGCCGCCGTCGCCGTCCAGCAGATACTTCCAGTCTAGATAGCGCTCACGAATGCCCCGGCATAGCGCCACGGCCATTGTCGCCGACTCCACATCCAGTGATTTGTAGTCCTCTACAATGCGAATCGTTTCTTCCGTATTCAACGTCGACGCATCGACTTCGACAGGCTCAAGGAAGAGTCCCAGCCCCAGCGCATCCAGAAATGTGCGCGCCTGTTCCACATCCGGGCCGCGGCCAAGGTCGAGCACAAACGCCTTCAGGCGGTTGAGGCTCATGCCGAGCTTTTGCATTACATAATATGTCGTAAGAAAAACGCTGCCACTATCGATCCCTCCAGAGAAGCAAACCCCAATCGGTTCCTGCGCGGGAACGCGCTTCAGCCACTGCGAAATCTCTTCCGCCAGCGCACTGATGTACGTCTTCCCAATCAGATCCAGGTTGGTTGGCAGCGACGCGGATACCGGCGTGAAGAAGCGTGTGTACACTGGATCAGGGTCTGGGCAGCCGATGAGTTGAAGCTCCACGATATAGTGCGCGGGAACCATGCGCGTATAGCTCGGATGAAATTGCCCTTCCAATCCCTCGGACTTCAGCCAGTTGTAGATGGCATCAATCCGGGGAGCCACAATCAGCACCGGGCCTTCACTTCGCTTGGCCAGAAAATATCGCATGGGACGGTCGAGCGACCGGGCCATTTTCACCGTTTTTCCCTCGCGAGCAATCAACGCAAACGATCCATGAATGCCACGCACCGCATCGGGCGCGCCTGTCAGCAAGCGAGTCCGCGCGTCCTCATCCGTGAGGTTAAAAATCTGATTAGCTTCCGGCTCGGTAAGATCAACTACCCGTTCTACATAATGATCCACAGCTTGCCCCTGTAAGGTTTTCAAGCATAAGTTTACGCCTCTTGCACTACCGGCTACCCCGCTGCCCTTTGCGTTCGGGCTCGCGTATCATATCCTGAAAATGCCCGTGCGAGTTGCCTACTTCGTCACCCATCCAATTCAGTACCAGGCCCCCTTGCTGCGGCGGATCGCTCAGGAGCCGGACATTCATCTCACAGTCTTTTTCTCCAGCGATATGTCGGTCCGCGGCTACGCCGACAAAGGCTTCGGCGGAGTCCAGGTCCAATGGGATACTCCCCTGCTCGATGGCTTTGCGCATGAATTTCTTCCAGGTTTTCGCAAAAATGGAACTCTCGGCGTTGCCAAGCCACTGAACTACGGAATCTTCTCACGCCTGCGCCGTGGGAAGTTTGACGTTGTCTGGACCCACGGCTATCACACGGTCAACGCCATGCATGCGATGGCCGCGGCAAAACTGCTCGGCATCCCGGTCATTATGCGTGCCGAGTCAACACTTGACGACCGCCCTCGAAGCCAGCAGAAGCTCGCCGCTAAAAAGCTCTTCTTCGTCTTTCTCCGGCAGGCTGTAAAGTGCGTTATGCCCATCGGCAAGAAAAACGCGGACTACTGGCGCGCCTCTCTTGGAGCGGCCGTTCCCATGTTTGAAATGCCCTACGCTGTGGACAACGACTACTTTCGAGAGCGCGCCGCGCAGGCCGTACCGCAGCGCGAAGCTCTGCGCAGCGCTTTGGGACTCAAGCCGGGCCTGCCTATCTTTCTCTTCGCCTCCAAGCTACAAACCCGCAAACGCTGCATTGATCTTGTTGAGGCTTTCCTGCGCCTCGCTCCAGCGCCCGGCATCGAACCTCGCGCCTATCTGCTTATCGCGGGCGACGGTGAAGAGCGCGCCGCCATAGAGCAGCGCATTCGCCAATCCGGCTGCGCAAATATTCGCATGCTCGGATTTCAGAACCAGAGCGAATTGCCTCGCCTCTTTGACCTCTGCGATGCATTTGTTCTGCCTTCCATCCACGAGCCCTGGGGGCTCATTGTGAATGAGGTCATGAATGCAGCGCGCGCTATCGTCGTCTCCGATCAGGTGGGCTGCGCGCCCGATCTGATTCGTGACGGCATCAATGGTTTTGTCTTTCCAGCGCAGGACGTGGATGCTCTCAGCAGCATTCTGCGCCAGTTTCTTGATGACCGCGCTCTGGCTGGCTCTTTGGGTAGTCAGGCGGCAGCAACCATTGCCGCTCATGGCTTTCAGCAGGATGTAGAGGGCTTTCGCCGCGCGCTGGCTTATGTTGTTCCGGGGTTTCCCGCGTCATGACCGCGCCTATGCCCCGCAGCCGCAGCATCCTCTATGTTGGAGCGATCGCTCCCGCTACTACTTCCGGCCTTCGCCTTCGATCCCTCCAATATTTGGGCCAGCAAATGCAGTCCTTTGATTTTGGGCCTTACAGGCCATCCACGCGCGTGATGAGCTGGTTGCAGCTTCACTACCCGTATGGACCGCTCGTTGCCCGCGCCAACAGCGATCTCTGCAAAGCGGTTGCGACGCTACGCCCCGATGTTGTGTGGTTCGACAAACCTCTTGTATTCACGCGTGAGACCATGCGCGTCATTCACCAGGCCGGAGCGAAAATCGTCTTCTACGTGCAGGACGCTCCCTTTGGCCCGCGCGATGACGGCTGCTGGCGGCAGTTTCATAAGGTGTTCCGCATGGCTGACCTGTATTGCCTGGTGCGGAAGGCTGACGTTGCGCGGTACCGTGCCTGGAACCTTCCCTGTATCGAAACCATGTTCAGCTTCGACACGCGGGCGCACTTCCCGCCACCCTCCGACTTCAGTGAGGTTGACCGCGATCGCGGAATCTCTTATATCGGTCACCCCTATGAGCAGCGTCCGGCCTTCCTGCTCAAGCTTGTGCGCGACCATCAACTTCCTGTCTTTATCAACGGCAATCTCTGGCCACAGTTACTGACTTCCGACGAGCAACGCCTCTTCACACTAGGTGGCTTCCTGGCGGGCGAACAATATCGACAGGCCATCTGGAAGTCGAAGGTCAACCTCAGCTTCGTCACTGAGGGCAATGAAGACGATATCGCGCACAAGGCGGTAGAGATCGCTGCCTGCGCCGGGTTCCTGCTGGCCGTCCGCACGCCAGGGCACCAGAGTCTCTTCGAGGAAGACCGCGAGGCCGTCTTCTTCTCGTCCGTCGAGGAGTGCGCCGACAAGGCCCGCTTCTACCTCTCGCGTCCCGATCTGCGCGAAGCCATTGCCATACGCGGACGCGAGCGCGCGGTGCGCAGCGGATACGACAATGACACGCAGCTGGCGCGCATCCTCAACCGACTGGATGGCAAACTGGACTAAAGTCCGAGGCCGCCGTCTACGCCCAGAATTTGCCCTGTAATGAAGTGCGGCCCCGCGGCAAAAAACATTACCGCCGCCGCTACCTCCTGCGGGCTGCCATTGCGCTGCATTGGCGTCTTTCGCGCGAAGTGTTCGTACTCCGCCGAAGCCTCACCGTTCGCAATCATGCCCGGGGCCACGCAGTTCACGCTTATCTCCGGCGCAAATGCCTTCGACATGGTCTGCGTCAGCATGTGCAAGGCCGCCTTCGACGTGCAGTAGTGCGCGTGCGTTGGCCAGGGATGCATGCCGCCCAGCGAGCCAATGTTGATAATGCGTCCGCGCGCAGCCTTCAAATATGGCAGTGCCGCCTGTGCCGTCAGGAAGGGCCCGCGCGTGTTGGTCTCAAACATCGCGTCCCACTGCTCGACGGTGATACTTTCCAGCGCCGCAGTCTCAAATCGCCCGGCGTTGTTTACCAGAACGTCAATGGACCCCAGCTCTGCTGCGACCCTAGCCACGGCAGAGCGAATGCTCTCCGGATCCCTTACGTTGGCAGGGACGGCCAACGCGCGAACCCCCAGCGCCTCAAGCTCCATAACCGTCTGCGCCGCCTGCTCCCCGGAATCGCGATAGGTGATGGCAACATGCGCGCCCTCTTCCGCGAGAGCCAGCGCAATCGCGCGACCAATCCGCCTGGCCGCGCCGGTAACCAACGCGGTCTTCCCCTCAAGCTTCTTCATACAAATAGTTTAGAGGCAGCGCCGCGTCTTCTGCCCGGTGACAGGCGCATTCGCCATTACGGAACCTAAATGGCATGCAGATAAAAAGAGCGGCGAGAAAAGATACCCGCTTCATCGCTCTCCGTGCGGAGAGCTGTCTACCAGTGTCCGACGGTGTGCAGGTGCAGAAGCTGGGCTGCTGAAAACGCCACAAGCCAAAGTCCTACAACCGCGGAACCGATGGAAACGACGATCTTGCCAACACGTTTGTCGTCAGGATGCGCGGGATGGTGATGCTTTACGCCGAACACCTGCCCGAAGAGGCCAATGAGAAGAATTGCGCCGCCAACAATAAGAGTAAGCCAAGCCATGGCCAATGTTTCTACTCCCCTGATCACACGGTTGGGAAGTACTTTTTTGACAAAATGTT
>JBARHV010000361.1:0-4759 GCA_049799415.1 Silvibacterium sp. | reverse complement strand
GTACTCCGTGATCCGCACAAACAGGAACGACATCACAATGCCGCAGACACCACAGCCCAGCAGCCACCAGCGCGCGCCCAGCATGTAGTAGACGGCCACTGCAAATCCAGCCAGCGCCAGCAGCGTCGTCACATAATAGCCACGGTTCAACGCGTGCATGGGGTCTTCGTCTTCTCGAGCGCGCACAATGGCCACTCCGATAATGCTCGCGACGATGTTGATGGCCTGCACAATCAGTGGAAACAGAATGCCCTTCAGCCCGAACACGGGATACAGCGCCGCGCCCAGGATCATCGCGCCTACGTTTTCTGCCGCGGTTGACTCAAAGATGTCTGCACCGCGTCCAGCGCAGTCGCCCACGTTATCGCCGACCAGGTCCGCAATCACCGCCGGGTTTCTCGGATCATCCTCTGGAATCCCCGCCTCGACCTTCCCCACCAGATCCGCGCCTACGTCCGCGGCCTTTGTGTAAATGCCGCCGCCAAGTTGCGCGAACAGTGCCACCAGCGAAGCTCCAAAGCCAAACCCAACCAGCTCATACGGAACCTGCTGTGGATTCGTCAGCCCGCCGAACGCCAGGAACAACAGTCCCACGCCCAACAGCGAAAGCCCCACCACCACCAGGCCGGTAACCGCTCCGCCGCGCAGCGCCGTCTGCAGCGCTTTGCCCATGCTGGTGCGCGCCGCTGCCGCCGTGCGGATATTTGTGCGAATCGAAACCCACATGCCCGTCTGCCCTGAGAGGGCCGAGCACAACGCACCAATCAGAAAGCTGACGACAACCTTGTTGGCATACGGCGCAGTATAAGGAGAAAGCCGGTATCCGATATAAAGAATGATTGCCAGCGCCACCGCGATCATTGCAATGGTGCTGTACTGCCGCTTCATAAAAGCTTCTGCGCCCTGCCGGATGGCGTTTGAGATCTTCTGCATCTCCGGCGTTCCCACGTCTCCGCTCAACACGACGCGCGCAAACAAAAACGCTGCGATCAGGCCAACAACGCCCATACCCAGCGCAATCCAGAGATACACATGGTCACCTGTTACCACAGCGCCGCCTGCCTGCCATTCCATCGTCGCTGTGGGAGAGAAAAACGCCATTCAAAATCCTCCGTGGGTTAAAACCTGTTAAACCCTGCTTCTTGCCGCAATTTCTGGCCCGAAGCGCAAACTTATACAAAACGCGCTATTAAAGCACGCGCACGAAACCATGGTCAATTGCCGGAACTGGAGAGGAGCCGAAACCGCTCAGCCTGCTCACGCTCCTTAGTAGAACCCTGTTGGATGCCACATAGGAAAGCAGAGTCTAAGGCATCGAAACGACAATCGGCAACTTTGGCAAAACCGTTGCTGATATGCTTGTGGCCAAGGCATTGCGCCTCCCCTTCAGTTCAATCGATTTTGCTCTTCCTCGAAAGGCGGTCAGGAATGGCGGAAAATGCTCCCGCGCGGTTATGGCTTCGCGCGATTGTGACTTTGTTCGTAACGGCTGTTCTGCTGTTGGCGCCGGGCTTCGCCAGCACACTGAAGGTCGAGAACCCCGGCACAGGCTCCGTCCCTCTCGATGGAAAATGGCAGTTCCACCTCGGAGACGATCTCTCCTGGGCCAATCCCTCCTTCGACGACTCCGCATGGGAGCAGATCAGCGCCGATACAACATGGGGCGCGCAAACTCATCCTTCCTACGCCGGCTTCGCCTGGTACCGCCGCCACATCGACATTGGAAACTCCGGCGCTGCAAAGACCAACAATCTCGCCATCCTCATTCCTCCCGTCGATGACGTCTACGACCTCTACTGGAACGGCAAGAAAATCGGCAGCTACGGAGCCATGCCGCCCAGCGCGAAATGGTGGGAGGTCGGCCACAGCGCCGTCTATAAATTGCCGCTCTCGTCTGGATCGGGCGTCCTCGCACTTCGTGTCTGGAAAGCTCCGCTGTCTTCCATCGATCCCTCGACCAACGGCGGGATCGAAGGAGTTCCGCTGATCGGCGACGCCGATGTCCTCGGTTCTCAGGCCATGCTGCCCTATTACAGACATGACGAACGACTGCTCCCTAGCCTGCTTATCGCAGCCGTCGTCCTCGTCGCCGGAATCCTGAGCTTCCTCATGTATTTCCGTGACCGCCGACAAGGGCTTTATCTCTGGCTCGCGCTTTATCTGGTTTCCGGTGGACTGTCGGCCTTACAGGGTCTGGCGGCCTACCGCTTCACATCGACTTTCCGGGTGCAGCAGCTTGAAACCCAGTTGTTGAACTGCTTTCAGGACATCTCCATCTGGATCATTCTGCTCTTCCTCTTCGGGATAGCATATGACCGCCGCTGGAGGCGTGCGACAGCATGGCTCGTCGCCCTGTACCTCGCGGCGCAGGTTGGCGACTGCGCGACCATCTTTATCTGGGCTAAAGGCTGGTCGGCCTTGCCTTGGATCGACGCAATCACAACCGCCATTTACGAAACAGCCCCCTTATATATCTTCGTCATCATCGGATTCGGCCTGACGAGCAGAAAGCGGCTCACGCTATGGCCGTTGATCGTCGCGGCGGGTCTCAACGGCATCTATAGCTGGCTCACGGGTATCCTCGGTCAGGGCATCCGCTTCACTCACTGGACATTGAATGCGCACATTCTAAATATCGGCTTCCATGCCGGCGGCTCCTTTTTCGGCATCGGATTCGTCCTCAGCACGCTCCTTTTCCTCGCTCTCATCTTCACCATCGCCCGCGAACAGTTCCTTGAACGCGAACGCCAATCGCGCGTCGAAATGGAAATCAAATCCGCGCAGGAAGTACAGAAGATTCTGGTTCCTGAAGTGACCCCGGCCATCCCCGGCTTTGCCATCGCCAGCATCTATCGCCCCGCCGAAGAAGTCGGCGGCGATTTCTTCCAGGTCATTCCTGCGGACGACGGTGGCGCGCTGATCGTTCTCGGCGATGTAAGCGGCAAGGGCCTCAAGGCCGCCATGACCGTCTCGCTCATCGTCGGAACGCTCCGCACCCTGGCCGACTATACCCAGAGCCCCGCCGAAATCCTCAGCGGCCTCAACCGCCGCCTCATCGGACGCACCGACGGCGGCTTCGCCACCTGTGTCATCGCGTGCATCGAACCCGACGGCAGCGTCGCGCTCGCCAATGCCGGTCATCTTGCCCCCTTCCGCAATGAGGCAGAGCTGCCCGTGGCCGGATCGCTGCCCCTCGGTCTCACGCTGGACGCCGAATATGACGAGCTCGTCTTCCGTCTGCACGAGAATGACTCGCTCACCTTCTATACCGACGGCGTCCTGGAAGCACGCAGCCAGACCGGCGAGTTGTACGGCTTCGACCGCGTCGCCCATCTGGCCGCCTCCAACCCGAGCGTCGAGCAGATCGTCGAAGCCGCCTGCGCCTTCGGCCAGAAGGACGACATCACCGTCCTCCGCGTTACCCGGCTCGCAGAATCCGCGCCAGCCCACGCTTCCCGTCTCCACCTCGCCACACAGATCGCTCGGGCAACCACCGCATAGCGCAGCAGTCAAAGGACCGACAACAACCGGGCAACCCAGTCTCGGCATTTTTTTGCACCGGAACAACGTGTCATGTTCCGGCCCCGCCGCTGTACAATCTGGTGTTCGTTCAGGTAAGAAGGAACCAGGACTAACCATTCGGATTTCCAGCGGAGAGAGTGTCGATGGGCCGCAGTACGGTCGCAGAGCAGAGTAAAGAGCAGAGCAAGCCGAAATCAGTGTTCGGACTCGCACCCGAGCGCCTTATCGAGACCTATCGGCTCATGTATCTGTCGCGCCGCACCGATGATCGCGAGATCATCCTTAAGCACCAGCAGAAAATCTTCTTTCAGATCTCCGGTGCCGGGCACGAAGCCCTGCTCGTCGCCGCCGGACTCGTCCTCAAATCCGGATACGACTGGTTCTTCCCCTACTATCGCGACCGCGGCCTCGCGCTCGCCCTCGGCGTCACCCCTGAAGACCTGCTCCTGCAGTCCGTAGGCGCGGCCAGTGACCCCGCCAGCGGCGGCCGTCAGATGCCCTCCCACTGGAGCAGCCCCGCGCGCCACATCGTCTCGCAGTCGTCTGCAACCACCACGCAGTGCCTGCACGCTGTAGGCTGCGCCGAGGCCGGACGCTACTTCTCCCGCCATCCTGAGGCCGCCGAAAAGCACGAGGGCGACTACCGTCAGTGGCGCGATGTTCAGTTCCACGGCGACGAGGTTGTCTACGTTTCGCTCGGCGACGGCTCAACTTCGCAGGGCGAATTCTGGGAAGCCCTCAACACCGCCTCCAACGAGAAGCTCCCCGTCATCTTCGTCGTTGAAGACAACGGCTACGCCATCTCCGTCCCCGTCGAAGTCAACACCCCCGGCGGCAGCATCTCCAGGCTCGTTCGTAACTTCCCCAACTTCTACTTCGCCGAGATCGACGGAACCGACGTAGTGGAGTGCTTCCGCGCCTTCGAAGAAGCCGCGGCGCACTGCCGCTCCGGCAAGGGACCGGCGTTCGTGCATGGCCACGTCATCCGGCCTTATTCGCATTCGCTTTCCGACGATGAGCGTCTCTATCGCCCCGAATCCGAGCGCAGCGCCGACGCCCTCCGCGACCCGCTCTCGAAGATGCAGATGCTACTGCTCCGCGAAGGCATTCTCGACGCTGAAGCCATTACCCGTCTTGAGAAAAAGGTCGACGAAGAAGTCCGCATTGCCGCCGAACACGCGCTGCACGCCGCACCGCCCTCGCCGCTCAAACCGGAAATCCTCAAGCACGTCTATTC
>JBARHV010000360.1:0-6447 GCA_049799415.1 Silvibacterium sp. | reverse complement strand
GAGATAGATGTTGCGTCCATCGACCGCGCGGGGGGTTCCGGCATTGGGCATGGCGGCGAGGGGAAGATCGGTAACTGCGCTCATGCGCTCGATGGCGGTGAGCACGGTGGCCGGGCCCGCGCTGCAGTTACAGCCGATGGCGTCGGCACCGGCGGCGGCGAGGCGCGCAGCGGCATGCTCGGGGCTGGTTCCGTCGAGGCAGTTGGCGTCTTCATCGACGGTGATCATGGCGAGCACGGGCAAATTCGGCGCCACTTCGCGTGCGGCAAGGATGGCCTGCTCCGCCTCATTGAGCGCGACGATGGTTTCGATGATGAGAAGATCGACACCTACACCCGGACCGCCGTCGACCAGGCCGCGAATCTGTTCAGCAAAGGCGGCGCGGGCTTCGTCGAGGCCGGTCTTGCCGAGCGGCTCCAGATGAACGCCGAGCGGGCCGATGGCCCCGGCAACCCAGGCTTTGCCGGCCTGCTTGTCCTCAAGCTGCCGGACAGCCTTGCGGGCAATTTCGGCTCCGGCCTTGTTGATGGCGAAGACCTGATCCTGAAAGCCGTAGCGCAGAAGCCGGAAAGCATTGGCCCCGAAGGTGTTGGTTTCGACCAGTTCGGCTCCGGCCTGCAGGTAGTCTTCGTGAACGGAGCGGACGAGGTCGGGCTGCGAGAGGTTAAGCTCGTCATAACAGCGGTTGATGAAGACGCCGCGCGCGTAGAGCGTGGTGCCCATGGCTCCATCGCAGAGGATGGTGCGTCCGGCGAACATTTCCTGAATACGGTCGGTCATGATGGTCTTCCCGTCATGGTATTCCAGGGAGGGCGGCATTGCCAGTGATGGAAGCTTTGCTCTGGCCGCAGACGGGGTTCCTCTGGAACAATGCTTGAGCGGGAATCGTATAGGCACAGGACATTCAGGAGACTGCATGAAGAGACCGGATTATGGCATTGATGCTCCGGGCGTGATTCGCAACATGCTGGTGATCGGCGCAGTGCTGCTGATTGCGTTCGGCGTAGCGAGGCATTTTGGAAGTCCGTGGCAATATCCCTGCTTCTGGACAGGAATTTGCCTGGTCGTTGAGGGCATCCTGATGCTGGCGTACTCCAGGTGGGGGAAGCTATGGCATCGCGACCGGATGCTGGCGCTGCATCCGTGGCGTGGCGACGAGCGGGTTCTCGACGTGGGAACCGGGCGCGGGTTGTTGTTGATTGGCGCGGCGAAGCGGCTGACGAACGGGCGTGCGACCGGCATCGATATATGGAACGCTGAGGACCTGAGCGGCAATGCGCGCGCACGGACAGAAGCGAATATTGCGCTGGAGGGAGTCACGCAGAAATGCGAGCTGGTGAATGAGGGCGCACAGAAGATGAGCTTTCCTGACGATAGCTTTGATGTGGTTGTGTCAAACCTTTGCCTGCACAACATTTACGACCGCACGGAGCGGCGGAATGCGGTGCGGCAGATTGCCCGGGTGCTGAAGCCTGGGGGCGAAGCGATTCTTTCCGATTACAAGAAGACGGGCGAGTATGCAAGGGAGCTGCGCGAGGCTGGGCTGACGGTGCGGCGGCGGATGCCGAACCTGCTGACGACCTTTCCTCCGCTGACAATTGTGGTGGCCAGGAAAGATCGGGAGGCATAGCAACTTTTTTGCCTCCGGCGCTTTGTTATACTTAGTTTTCCCGCGCTTTGTGAGGTTTTCAGGTTTGAAGAAAAGAAGTTTAACAAGTTTCTGGCTTAGCTCCATCCTCTTACTGACGTTTGCATCGCTGCTCACTTCGTGCGGCAAGAACTTCTATTTTGCCGGGCGCAATCTACCGCCCAGCGGGGTCTTGAACCGGGTATTGATCGCGGAGCAGAACCCAGGCATTGGGAGCAAGGGCGCGCTTCCGTTTGTGGACGCCTTCTACGACATCCGGCATCCCTACAACAGCGACACCGGATCGTTTGCAATTGCCGGCTACACTGGATCTCTGCCTGTGACGATCCAGAACATGCCGGAAGAGCAGGTAGGGGCTGTTTACGGCGCCGGCGACGGCAGTTTTGTGATCGTGAGCTATGCGCAGGAGAAGACCGGGGTCCCCATTGCTATTCCGGGCGGCCTGTCATCGAGCATCTTTGTCACCAGGGCGCGCGATTTTATTTATGCGACGAATGGAACGACCCATGTGGTCTCGGTGGTGAATATTGCCACGGGCAAATCCTATGTATTAAACCTGCCGAATGCGTACCGGGTTTCGATTAATCCAGGTGGAACGGTTGCACTGGTTTTTGTGCAGAATTCGACGCAGCCGGCGAACAGCCTGATCGGCTCGACGCCCAGCGATCAGTTCAGTGTGTACAGTGTCGTTGGGCTGACGCTGACTCAGCAGCAGGCTGCGGCGGCTTCGACCGATCCGCAGCACTATCTGAACGCCCAGGACTGCGAGCCGCAGAATCTGCCTGCATTCTGCGCCTTTCCAGTAGGCACAGGGCCGAGCGCGAGCTTTGATCACCCAACCAAGGCGGTATTCTCGCCGGACGGATCGGCAGCCTATGTGCTTGATTGCGGACCAGAGTGCGGTGGGACGACTGCGGGTGTGACGGTAATTCCGATCACGGCTTCGTCGCTGAACAGCAACACTTCGGGAGCGAAGGGAATTGCTCTGGTGGCGCAGAGCAATATTGCTGTTCCCGGCGGCGTAACCAATGCTATTTTCAATGGAAATACGCTGTATATGGCTGGGCAGCAGTTACAGGCGAGTGGAACCTACGCAGGGCTTTTTCAAGGAAACCTCTCCATCCTGAATACGCAGACGGGGCAGGTGACGGGGCCGTATGCGATCAGCGACGGAACGCATAACAAGATGGTGTTTGCCGATGAAAACACGCTGTGGATCGGCTCGACACAGTGCGAGTCGGGCGTGACCTATGCGGAGGCCCAGGCCACGGGTGGATCGCAGTACGGCTGTTTGACCATGTTCAACACGTCAACGAACACAGCCACGCTTGACGCCTACAAGGGAGACGCCACCGGCATAGCCGCCGTGACCGGGCTGGATAAGGTTTATACGGCTGAGGGCGGACAGGTGTACATCTACAACACCGCGGACATGTCGGAGCGCAGCAACTTCAACGTGACGGTACAGGGAACGGCGGCAGACGTAGCCTACATGGATGCCGGAAGCGATGCGAATAACACGACCTACTAGGGCTCAGGACACAAGGTTCAGGAAAGCGCGGCTTTTTTCTTAGGCTGCGCTTTTAGTTTTGAGGCACGGTGTGACAGACGAATCGATTGCAGAGGTTCTGGCGATTGCGGCGCATCGCGATGATGTGGAGCAGACCTGCGGTGGCACGTTGCTGCGGCTGCGCGCGCAGGGTGTGCGGACGGCGATTCTGGACTTGACGCGAGGCGAGGCGGGAACGCGCGGGTCGGCGGCAGAGCGCGCGGCAGAGGCTGCTGCTGCGGCGAAGATCCTGGGCGTGGAGTGGCGCGAGGCGCTGGATATTCCTGATGGCCGCGTGGAAAATACTTACGAAAATCGCGTGAAGGTTGTGCAGGTTCTACGGCGGGTGAGGCCGCGGGTGGTGATTCTGCCGTATTGGACGGGACGGCATCCGGACCACTACACTGCCTCGACTCTGGGCTATGAGGCGTGTTTTGTAAGCGGCCTGAAGAAGCTGGAGACGGACGCGCCTGCGTATCGGCCCTTCAAGATTGTGTATGCCAGCCTGTACGCCGACGTGCGGCCCAGCTTTGTGGTGGACATCAGCCCATATGTCGAAGAACGACACCGCGCACTGATGGCTTATACCTCGCAATATGCGAATCAGGCGGCAGGGAGCGGGTTGTTTGTGCCTGAAGAAGAGATTCGCGAGCGGACCTTCGCCGAGGCCCGGCACTATGGACTGCTGGGCGGCGTGCGCTACGCGGAGCCCTTTGTGCAAAAAGAAGTGGGCCTGGTGGATGATCTGACGATGGTCCCGGTCGCGTCCATGTGACGCTTGCCGCGTCGGGCACACTGCTTTCGCGTGGCCGCTCCCGTTGGTCGCGGGCACAAGTCTGTATTGGCGCAAAAAAAGGAGCAGGCTTTGCGGCCTGCTCCTTTGATTGTAATTTGTTGCTGTATACGCCTTCAGCCTTGAAGGCGGTGACATTCCCGCTCATCCACGACCAGCGGGAGTGACCTCGCGAAGCGGTACGCCTGGACGGCCAGTCTCAGTGGATGTCGAACTGCTCGGGGTGGAGCGCCGGATCGCTTTTCACGATGATGGTCTTGCCGGACATCTCTTCGAGTTCGTTGAGCCAGCGGGCGTTGTTGGCCTTGAGCACCTTGACGACTTCCGGATTCACACGAAGCATCACATCGCCGCGATCGAGATGCTTCTGCATCTTGCGCAGTTCAATGTAGATTTCGTTGGTGACGGTGGCCGGGCTCTTGACCATTCCTGTGCCTGTGCAGATGGGGCAGGGAATGCTCAAGGTGCGCTCAAGCGACTGCTTGACACGCTTGCGGGTGATGGCGACGAGTCCGAAATCATTGAACTGGAGCACCTTTGACGGGGCGCGATCGGCCTTGAGGGCCTCTTCGAGCGCCGCCATCACCTTGTGGCGATTCTTGCGCTCGTCCATGTCGATGAAGTCGATGACGATGATGCCGCCGAGATCGCGCAGACGAATCTGGCGGACGATTTCAGGGATGGCGTCGAGGTTGGTCTTGAGGATGGTGTCCTCAAGACGCGCGGTTTTGCCGACATATTTGCCGGTGTTGATGTCGATGGCGACGAGGGCTTCCGTCTGGTTGATGACGATGGAGCCTCCGGACTTGAGCCAGACCTTGGAGCGCAGGGCCTTGGTGATCTCGTCCTGAATGCCGAAGTGCTCGAAGAGCGGCGTCTCTTTCGTATAAAGTTTTACGCGGCGCACGAGCGCGGGCTGGAAGCGGTTGAGGAAGCGCACGGTGCGCTCATACTCCGCTTCGCTGTCCACCCAGATGGTGGAGAAGTTGTCGCTCACCTGATCACGCAGCACACGCTCGACGAGGTTGAGATCGTGATAGATGAGCGCCGGAGCCTTGCTGCCCTCTTCGCGCTGCTTGATGTCGTTCCACAGGCTAATGAGGAAGCGGAGATCGGCGCGCAGCTCGTCTTCGCTGGCTCCGTCGGCGGCGGTACGGACGATGAAGCCGCCGGAGGCGTCGCCCTTCTCGCTGATGAGGATGCGCTTGAGGCGCTGACGCTCTTCGTCGGACTCGATTTTGCGGGAGACGCCCACGTGGTTAACGGTGGGCATGAACACCAGGAAGCGCCCGGGCAGCGCGATGTGGCTGGTGACGCGCGCGCCTTTCTTGGCGATCGGTTCCTTGGCGATCTGCAGGAGGACTTCCTGTCCCTGCTTCAATAAATCGCTGATGATCGGCAGGTCCATGGTCTGCGCCGAAGCGCGGTGGCGTCCGCCGCCTCCGCCCTGACGGCGGCCCAGGCGGCCTCCGCGACGGTCACCATGACGGTCGCCACGGCGTCCACGGCGTTCTCCGCCACGTTCCCGGTCGCGGGAGGGGGCAGCGCCGTCGGCGGTGGCGGATCCTTCTGCAGCGGGTTCGCCCTCATCGTTGTCTTCTTCGTCGAGGTCGACTTCGCTGATTTCAAAATCATCGCCCTCTTCACCGGCCTCGGTTTCTTCGCTTTCGGAGATAGAGGAACCGTTTGAAAGGCGCTGGTCGAGGTGCTCTTCACGCACGATGTCGCCGAGCTGCTGGCCTGAATGCTCCAGCGTCTCCTCTTCGAGTTCTTCCGAGTCGTGCTCGTCGCTGTGCGCGTGGATGGGCTCGAAGTCGTATTCGTCTTCATCGATGACTTCTTCTTCGAGGATGCCGGTGCCGGGGGCGAAGCCGAAGAGCTGATCGGCGACCTCGGTGGCCTGCTCATCGTGCTCAGGAGCTTCGAAAGGTGTTTGCTCGTCGACTGCGGGAGCGTGCTCGTCGGCCTCTTCCACTTCCGCGATGCTGGAGATGCGGAATTCGCTGGGAGCGGCGGTATCGACGCGGTGCGATGCGGAGGCGTTCTCAGGTTCGAACTCATGCACCTCCTCATGCAGCTCGACTTCGTGCTGCTCCGCGGGCTCGACGGCGGCAGGCTGCTGCGCGATGGGTTCGTGAACTTCTTCCTCGACCTGCGGGCGGCTTTCTTCGACGGCTGCCGGAGCCGCGGCGATGGGTTCGGCAATGGCCTGCGCTGCTTCAGAATGTGTTTCCTGCCAGGCTTCCGGCTGGGATTCAACGACAGGCTCGCTGGTCGCGTGCTCTGGGGCGGGAACGTGGGTTTCTGTACTGGTCGCTTCGATCTGGGATTCAGTCTGGGATTCGGTCTGGGATTCCGCTCCTGGTTCTGGTCTCGCATTGGATTTGCGCGCGCGCGATTCGCCGGGCAGAAGGGAGCTTCCATCCCAGGTCAGAGGCGCATCGATCAGCGTAGATG
>JBARHV010000359.1:0-1599 GCA_049799415.1 Silvibacterium sp. | reverse complement strand
CGACAATACAATTGTCCAGTTCATTATCGGCACCGATGGCAAGCTTTATCCGGTCAACACGATGAACACTTCCGGCGTCTTTCCGCTATCAGTTGCCACGGCGGGCAGCTTTTTATTTGTAGCCGACACTTATCAACCGCTTCCCACGTGCTCCACTGCAGCGCCTTGTTCGGGCTCGATTGCGGTTTATCCGATTCTGACCCAGGCCCAGGCCGCGGCCCTCACGCCTGCTCAGCCGCCCGACACGCTGGGTCCGGCCAGTGTGAACACAAACATCAGCGCCAGCTATTGGCCGCTCACGCTGCCCTCAGCGCCCACTCATGTGTTGACGCCCACCGCAATCACGACCGGAGCTTCGGGCGCATATGTTTACGCGACTGCCTACGACACCTCGGTCAGTCCCACGGTCGGTTATGTTTTCGGATTCTCGGTCAACAGCGACGGCACTTTGTCGGCGCTCGCCGGATCGCCATTTCAAACTGGCACGCATCCTTCTGCAATCGCCAGCGGGCCGGGTGGCAGCAATGTTTTCGTGACTGACTTCGTCAACGGTGTGGTGTACGCATATTCGGCCACGGGCGGAGTCCTGTCGCCGGTAAGCGGCAGCCCATTTGCAACCGGCAATCAGCCGGCTGCAGTGGCTGTGAACTCGGCTGGGAGCTACGTATTTGTCGCCAACTCACTGGACTCAAACGTGACCGTGTATTCCTCAGCCAACGGGGTCCTGAGCTCGATGGGCAACTACACCACGGGAACGGAGCCGGTGGCGATCGGCATCGATCCCTCATCGAACGAGTATCTTTACACGGCAAATTTTCTAGGCAACAACGTTTCGGGTTTTCAGCTCAATGCCGCAACAGGGACATTGTTGAATTCGCAGTACTCGCCCTCGCCAGCCAATGCGAACCCCACCGCAGTTGCGGCAATACCGCATGGGACGCCAAAGAAGTAAATGCCGGACGTAAATCCGGCAGACGATCGCAACACTCCGTGCAGCGCTTTTACAATCTATACGGAGCAACGCAAACAGTTATCCCTGGGCTCGACGATGGATGGCCCTCGACGAAGGAAGCGCATGAAGTTCAGCAAATTGAGCCAGCTCTTTCTGGTCTCTGCAATTGGCCTTTTAGTGGCCACTCTTTTAACTGCCTGCCAGCTGGTGACCATTGACTACGTCTTCCTGGCCAGTTCTGCCGCGACTGCGACCAGCGCGAATGGACAGATCCAAACGTACGCAGTTGATTCCCAATCCGGTGCGCTCCGCCAGGGAGCGGCCACAGTATCCTGCGGTGGCGTAGACCCGGTCGCCATGACGGTGACCACGGACTATCAAAACCTGTACGTTGCCAATGCTGGCGACAACACCGTGGTGCACTTCGCTATCGGTTCAAACGGTGTGCTCACATCAAAGGACACGCTCACGCTAAGCGCCCCACCGACTTCGCTGGCCGTGAACAGTGCAGGTACTTATCTCTACGTTGTCTATGGATCCAATTCAGCTACGCTCGCCGAGTACGCGCTTTCATCGGGCACCATCGGTTCGCAAACCGCATCAGAGAGCCTGCTTGTTCCAGGATCTGAATCAGACGAGGTTGTTCC
>JBARHV010000358.1:0-7864 GCA_049799415.1 Silvibacterium sp. | reverse complement strand
GAGTACGACAAGGCCACTCAGGTCGCGCGCGAGGCAGCGGCGAAGCAGCCCAAGAACATTGGACTTCAACTGATGCTGGCCGAACAAATGACCGACAGCGGTCAAGCCGATGAAGGCGTCGCGCTGGCCAAATCACTGCTGAGCAATAAGCCGTCCGATCTTGAGATCTACCGCAGGCTGACCACCATCTACACGCGGCTGCGCCGCTGGAAGGACGCGTCCGACACGCTCAACCATGTCAACAAGCTTTCGACGAGCAAGGATGATCAGCTTTACGCATACTTCCTCGAAGGCACGCTGCTCGATCGCCAGGGTAAAAACAACCAGGCGGAAGCGGCGTTTCGCAAAGCGCTTGCGATCGACCCTGACAACAGCATGACGCTGAACTACCTGGGCTACATGCTGGCCGACCACGACCAGAAGCTGGATGAGGCGCTGGCGATGATCCAGAAGGCGGTGCAGCTCGATCCACAGAACTACGCGTATCTCGATTCGCTGGGCTGGGCCTACTACAAGCTGGGCAACTACAACCTTGCGGAGACGGATCTGCGCAAGGCCGTCGAGCGCAACTCCACCGACCCGACGGTGCATGACCACCTGGGCGAGTTGTACGAGAAGACGGGACACCTGAGACTTGCCGCAGCGCAGTGGGAGGAGTCGCTCAAGGAGTTTACCGTTACTGCACCGGCGGACACCGATCCCGGCGATATGGCCAAGGTGCAGAAGATGCTCGATAGCGCGAGGGTCCGGCTGGCCAAGGAAGCCACCAACCCGCAGCCGCCAGCCAAGAACTGATGCCTCTCCCGTCGGCGTGTGCCGTCCCCGCCACCGGGCCTCTGGCCGAGCGCAAGTATCCGGAGCCGTCACACCCCTACCGCCTGCCTTTTGAGCGCGACCGGGCACGCATTCTGCATGCGCGGGCCTTTCGCAGGCTTGCCGGCAAAACGCAGGTCTTCACCAACCGCTACTCCGACCACTTTCGCAGTCGGCTCACGCACACCATGGAGGTGGCGCAGATTGCACGCACCGCCGCGCGCACGCTGGGACTGAATGAAGAGTTGACCGAGGCGCTGGCGCTGGTGCATGACATCGGGCATCCGCCCTTCGGGCATGCCGGCGAGCGGGCGCTGGACGAGGCGCTCAAAGAGCACGGACTCCGCTTCGATCACAACCTGCACGCGCTGCGCATCGTAGAGCACTTTGAGAGCCGCTACGCGGAGTTTCGCGGACTTAATTTAACACTTGCAGTTCGCGAGGGTATCATCAAGCATTCGCGGGACTACTCCGCCGCAGAACATCCTGGGTTGGTGGAATATTTTCTGGATCAGCGGCCTCCGCTTGAGGCCCAGCTGATCGACCTTGCTGACGAGATTGCCTATCTCACCGCCGACTTCGACGATGGCTTCGAGGCGGAGATTCTTACGCTGCCCGAAGTGCGCAACGGCGTTCGGCTGTTTGAGCAGTTCTACGTTCCCATGCGCGCCCGGTATCCGGACACCGCGGAAAAGCTTGTGTTCAACGAGGCGCTCAAGCGCATGCTGAACGCGCTTGTCGGGGACCTGATCGCAGAGACCATGCGCCGGGTGGAAACGGCCGGAGCAACTTCGCTCGATGCCGTGCGCCGCGCACCCGAAAGGCTGGTCGCCTTCTCGCCAGCCATGGAAGATCTGCGTCTGGAGGCAAAGCGCTACCTCTACGCGCATCTCTACAATGCGCCAGAGTTAGAGCGCGACCACGAGGAGGCGCAGTTGGTGACGCGCACGCTCTTCCATGCGTGGGTTGCCAACCCTTCCCTGCTGCTGCCTTCGCAACTCCCCGAGATCGACGCGGAAGGCGCGCCGCGCGTGGTGGCCGATTACATCGCCGGAATGACCGACCAGTACATCCTGGCTCGCTACCGGGAGTGGCTGGCCGGAAACAAGTGATCTCCCGTTACATTTTGGGTTTTCATTTTCCCACAGAGGGGCATTTTCCTCGACCAGCAGGAGTGGCCACGCGAAGCAGTTGCCCGTGCGGCGAGCACGTTTGCTCTTCTAGGCGAAGGTTCGTACCATAGAAGGTGACGTCCGCTGTTGCGTTCATTGCCGCTTTCTCAGCCTGCAGAACGCATGCAACGAATCAGGACGAACATACCCGGAAGGCATACCGTTGAGCTCAACAGAAACTCTCGAAGCAACGCCCCAGCCTGAAGACCAGGCGCAGGAAAGCCACGAACCTACCCACGACCATGAACACCATCAGCATGGTCCCGCTCTGAACCCAGAGCTTACTCGCGAAGTGAGCGTTGATGTGCCCGCTGACGAGGTTGCGCGCGCGTTCAAGTCGGTGGTCAAGCGCTATCAAAAGCAAGCCCGCATTCCCGGATTTCGCGCCGGCAAGGTGCCGGAGTCGCTGGTCCGCACGCGCTTCGCAGAGGGCATTCGCCAGGACGTAGTCGAGTCGGTGTTGCCGAGCCATTTCCGCACCGCGATTGAGCAGCAGAACCTCCAACCTATTTCGCAGCCGCAGGTGACCGATCTGAAGCTGGAAGACGGCCAGCCACTGAACTTCAAAGCGGTGTTTGAGGTGCTGCCGCAATTCTCCGTTGATGGCTATCAGGACGTTAGGGTTGAAAAGCCGGACACCCGCCTCGGCGAAGACGAGGTTGCAGCCGAGCTCGACCGCGTGCGCGACTCCCGCTCCACGATGGAGCCGGTCACAGAAGATCGCGCTCTGGCTGACGGCGATTGGGCGCAGATCAGTTTCAAGGGTGAAGTTCAAGGCGACGCAGAGCCTGAGAATGGTGCCTCACAGCCCATCAGCGGCGACGACGTCATGGTGGAAATCGGTGGCCAGAATACGCTCGCCTCTTTTAATGATGCGCTGCGCGGATCCAAACCAGGACAGGAGCTGAAATTCGAGGTGGCCTACCCATCTGATTTTGGCGAGAATCGCCTGGCCGGAAAGAGCGTTGCCTATGACGTTGAAGTGAAGTCGATCAAAAAGAAGATTCAGCCCGATCTGAACGATGAGTTTGCCAAGGAGCTTGGCGAGTACGACGGCATTGAGGACTTCAAGAACAAGCTGCGCGAGCATCTGGCAGCGGACAAAGAGCGTCGCCTGAAGGCTGAAGCACAGAACAAGCTGACGGATGCCCTGGTTGCGCATTATCAGTTCCCTGTTCCTGAATCCATGCTCCAGAACCAGATCGACGCGCGGCTGGACCGCGGTTTGCGCGCACTGGCGGCGCAGGGCATGCGCACCGAGGACATGCGCAAGCTGGACTTCGCCCGTTTGCGCGGGGCGCAGCGCGATGCAGCAATTGCGGAAGTGAAGGCAACGCTGATCTTAGACAAAATCGCCGAAGCCGAAAAAGTTGAAGTAACGGATGAGGAAATGGAGCAGGAGCTTCACATCCTCTCGGTGCAGACACGCGAGCCGCTCGACACTCTGCGCGCGCGTTTGACGAACGAAGGCGCGCTGGCTAGAATTCGTGAACAACTGCGCCGAGAAAAAATTGCAAGTTTGCTCTACGAACGCCTCGTTTGAGGGGAAATTCCCGGCCGGAGGGGAGCGCGATCCTCTTCGGCTGCAATTCACAGCATCGCGGAAGGATTGAGTAACCACGCATGGCTCTCGTACCCATGGTTATTGAGCAGACGAGTCGCGGCGAACGCGCCTACGACATTTATTCCCGCCTGCTGCGCGACAATATTATCTTTCTAGGTACCCCGATCGACGACCAGATCGCCAATCTGATCATTGCTCAAATGCTTTTTCTCTCCGGTGAAGACCCGGAAAAAGACCTGCAACTTTACATCAATTCACCGGGCGGTTCGATTACCGCGGGCCTGGCCATTTACGACACGATGCAGTTCATCAAGAACGACGTGGTGACCTACTGCATTGGCCAGGCAGCCAGTATGGGTGCGTTTCTGTTGATGTCCGGGACCAAGGGCAAACGGTTCGCGCTGCCCAACTCGCGCATTCTCATCCATCAGCCGTCCATGGGCGGACTTTCCGGACAGGCGACGGATATCGATATTCACGCCCGCGAAATCCTCCGCATCCGGGAGATTACCAACAACCTTATGTCGAAACACACCGGCCAGTCGCTGGAACGGATTGAGCGCGATGTGGAACGCGACTTCATAATGAATGCGCCGCAGGCCAAAGAATATGGCATTATTGATGAGATCATTGACCGGCCCCGCACTTAGGCGGCAACGCGCCGCACTTAAGCACCGCGAAGGAGTATCCCCCGCATGAAAACGCGCACGGGCTCGGACGACACGCTACGATGCTCGTTCTGCCATAAGTCGCAGGACGCCGTCGCCAAACTCATCTCTTCGCCAAGCGATTACCCGCGCGCATACATCTGCGACGAGTGCGTGGCGGTCTGCAACTCGATCCTCGAGGATGACCGCAGCGAGACTCCACAGGGAGCGGCCCCGGCGCATCTTCCCAAACCGCAAGAGGTCAAAGCCTTCCTGGACGAGTATGTCATCGGTCAGGACCAGACCAAGAAGAAACTAGCCGTTGCCGTTTACAACCACTACAAGCGCATCCAGATGAACCGGACGCGCGGCAATGAAGTTGAGCTGTCGAAGTCGAACATTTTACTGGTGGGCCCGACAGGGAGCGGCAAAACGCTGATGGCGCACACCCTGGCCAAGATGCTCGATGTTCCCTTCGCCATTGTGGATGCAACCACGCTTACTGAAGCCGGATACGTTGGCGAAGACGTGGAAAACATCATCCTGAAGCTGCTGCAGGCTGCGGATGGCGATGTAGCCCGCGCGCAAACCGGCATCATCTACATCGATGAAATCGACAAGATCGGGCGCAAGGACGAGAACCCGTCCATCACGCGGGATGTGTCGGGCGAGGGCGTGCAGCAGGCGCTGCTCAAGATCCTGGAAGGCACAGTCGCCAATGTTCCGCCGCAGGGTGGACGCAAACATCCGCATCAGGAATTCACCGCTGTCGATACCACCAACATCCTCTTTATCTGCGGCGGCGCGTTTGTGGGACTGGAGCGCGTGATTGGCCGCCGTGTCGGCAAGAAGGCGCTGGGGTTCAAGGCGCTCACCGACAAAGATCAGGAACCATCGACTCGCACACAGCGCGATTCTGAACTGCTGCGTCAGGCGGAGCCGCAGGACCTTATCAAGTACGGGCTGATCCCCGAATTTGTAGGCCGTCTGCCCGTCCTCGGCATTCTCGACGAACTCGATGAAGTTGCGCTGATTGAGATTTTGACCAAGCCGCGTAACGCGATCTTGAAGCAGTACCAGCGGCTTTTCGAATACGAAGGGGTGAAAATTACCTTCGACACCGACGCCACGCGCGCCGTGGCTCAGGAGGCGCTCGCGCGCAAGGTTGGAGCCCGCGGCCTGCGCATGATTCTTGAAGAGCTCATGCTCGATCTGATGTATCACCTGCCCAGCAATAAGCAGGTGAAGAACCTGGAAATTACAGATGCAATGGTGAAGAATCGCGATCTTTCTATTTCGTTGCTGGAGAAGGCCTGTTAGCCAGTCTTTGCTTCTAATTGAAAGAGTTAGACGAAACCTTTTACGGAAGAGTTCAGGTTATGAAAAGCGAGCCGTCAGCTCGCTTTTTGTATTACTCCCATCCAATCTTTTTAGTAACCACCCATTGAAGTTTTGCGCGCTTTTGAGACGAATTGCGTTAAAGTTCATCTAAGAGATAACAACAACGGAATAAAGAGGAATGAAGTGACCCAACCCAAAGAGAGCCGCGAACGGGACGATCTCCGCAAGCTGCCCATGATGCCCATTCGGGACATGGTGATCTTTCCACACATGATGACGCCCTTTGTCGTCGGGCGCGAGTCAAGTGTGCGCGCTCTCGAAGAGGCGCTCAACGGCGACCGCAAGATTTTTCTGGCCACGCAGCACGATGCGCGTGTGGACGAACCGCGCGCGGATGAGATTTTTACCGTCGGCACCATCGGCAACATTGTGCAAAGCGTCAAGATGCCGGATGGAAACATCAAGGTTCTGGTAGAGGGTCTGGAGCGCGCGACCGCCGAGGAGATGAGCGACGCGGACGGCTTTTTTGTGGCCACCATTCGCACCTCGCCTGCGCAGCTGGAGTCTTCGCCGCAGACCGATCAGCTGATTCAGCGCGTGATGTCGCTGTTCGAACAATACATCAAGCTCCAGCAGTCGTTGAACTACGAGACGCTGGTGGCCGCAGTGCGCACCGACGAGCCGGGCAAGCTGGCCGACACCATCGCCGCCAATCTGCAGCTGGAGATTCCCGACAAGCAGAAAATTCTCGATGTGTTCGATCCAGCGCAGCGGCTGACCGTGATTGCCGAAGTGCTGACCGTCGAAATTGAAAAGCTCAACATGGATCGCAGCATCCAGTCGCGCGTCAAGCGGCAGATGGAGCGCGCGCAAAAAGAGTATTACCTCAACGAGAAGATCAAGGCCATCCAGAAGGAGCTCGGCAAGGGCGAAAAAAGCGAGTTCGACGATCTGAAGAAGAAGATCGAAACCGCCGGCATGCCGAAAGATGTCTTGGAGAAGGCCATTCAGGAGCTGAAGAAGCTGGAAGCGATGCCTCCGATGTCGGCGGAGTCAACCGTTTCGCGGAATTACCTGGACTGGCTGCTGGCTGTGCCGTGGAAGAAGCGCTCGCGCGAGACGCGCAACATCGATCACGCGGAAAAGATTTTGAACGCCGACCACTACGGCCTGGAAAAGATCAAGGAGCGCATCCTTGAATTTCTTGCGGTACGTCAGCTTGTGAAGAATCCCAAAGGCTCCATCCTGTGCTTTGTCGGGCCTCCGGGCGTGGGCAAGACCTCGCTGGGCATGTCGATCGCCAAGGCTACGGGACGCAAATTTGTGCGGCTGTCGTTGGGAGGCGTGCGCGATGAAGCCGAAATTCGCGGCCATCGCCGCACCTACATCGGCGCGCTGCCGGGGCAGATTATTCAGTCGATGAAGAAGGCCGGGACGAAGAACCCTGTCTTCATGCTGGATGAAGTCGACAAGATGGCGAGCGACTTCCGCGGCGATCCGTCTTCGGCGCTGCTCGAAGTGCTCGACCCGGAGCAGAACACCAGCTTTCAGGACCATTACCTCGACGTTGAGTACGATCTCTCCCAGGTATTGTTCGTCGCCACGGCGAATGTGCTGCACACTATCCCCGGCCCGCTGCAGGACCGCATGGAAGTGCTACGCCTGCATGGATACACCGAGCTGGAAAAACTGGAGATCGCCAAACAATATCTGGTCAAAAAGCAGCGTAAAGGCACCGGGCTCACCGAGAAAAACCTGACCTTGTCCGATGACGCGCTGACCGAGATCATTCGCAGCTATACGCGCGAAGCCGGAGTCCGCAACCTTGAGCGGGAAATCGGAAACATCTGCCGCAAGGTAGCGCGCCGCGTGGTGAAGAACGGACAGAAGCACAAGGAGAGCATCACCGTGGCGAATGTGGCGGACTTTCTCGGCGTGCCGAAGTTCCGCGACTCCGCCGTGCATGAAAAGAGCGAGGTCGGCCTGGTCAACGGACTGGCGTGGACGGAAGTGGGCGGCAGCATTTTGCAAACGGAAGTCCAGATTCTCGACGGCAAGGGCAAGCTCACCACCACCGGCCAGCTCGGCGACGTGATGACGGAGTCGGCGCAGGCCGCGCTCTCCTATATCCGCAGCCGCGCGCACCATCTTGGCCTGCCGCGCGACTTCTATCGCAGCCTCGACATTCATATTCATGTGCCCGAGGGCGCCATTCCCAAGGATGGGCCATCCGCCGGCATTACGCTGGCGACGGCGCTGGCCAGCGCGCTCACCAAAATTCCCGTGCGCCGCGATATTGCCATGACCGGTGAGATCACTCTGCGGGG
>JBARHV010000357.1:0-16963 GCA_049799415.1 Silvibacterium sp. | reverse complement strand
AGAAAAATTTTATACACGACTCTAGTGGCGTGTGATTTCCCCCAGTCCGCCAAACTGTCGTTAAGCTCGGATTCGCAGGAATGGTCAACTAGGTCTCCGACCGTAGCCAGTTGTTCCGGCTGTCGGTTTCGGGCCGCATTGATAGAGACCCGAAGACCGTTGCTGGCTCGGCCCACGTCTTCAATCCCTCGTTGCTGTTTCGGTATCCCACCAGAGAAATTCCCAACAATCTGGACCAGTCTTCCTGTGGCCGAGCCGGATATATCCGCGCTGATAACGCGCTCACATCTTCCCTCCTTCGGTGATTTCTGCACCGAAGATCAGGATAGAAACGTAGCCAGGTTAGCCGAGCAATCTCTTTATCCAGTTCAGCAATAATCTGATTCGTCACCATCTATCCTCCTTAATTAACAATTAACGATAAACGCGGTTTTGCGGCTGTAGTGATTAAACATGGAGCCGTTGCGACACGAATCGCCGAGTCTCCCCAAGACGGAGACTCCATCGGTCGGAGATTGAAACCGATGACCTGAATCAATGATCCGAATCCAAAGGGTTCGAATCTTGTCCATGGGAACAGAAAGCAGATTCTGGGAACAGTGAGGGAACAATAACCCCGATTTGGGTGGTTTTTAGGGCCTTATGGAGCGACCAGGGCCTTATAGGTTCAATGGATTACGTTGGATTTGAGGAATGGCATGGAAGAGGTCATCGGTTCGATCCCGATCAGGTCCACCAAACATTTCAATAACTTACGTCATCGGTGTAAATGCCGAGGGGCCAATAAGCAAACAGCCCTGGCGGCAGCTTATCTCGCTGCTAAACTCAACCCCGAGCCTCTCCTTTATCCGGACTAAACCGAGAGGGCAGCTCACCAGGAAACCCGAAGTTGGAAGCTACGTACTTTTGGTAAGTGCGTGAACCTATTTCTGAGCTGCGATCCGCGACACATCGATAGCCATAACTGACGGTTCGCCGTAGTTTGCGGCATAGACGCGTCCGGAAGTTGGATCAACAGCAAGTGCATACGGGTTCCTGCCCGCACTATACGTACCAATCACTGCGTTCTTCGCGCCATCGATTACGGTGACGTTGTTGCTGTGAACATTCGCGATGTAAATGAGGTTATGCAGGGGATCCACCGCGACTGCCTGGGGGTGTTTGCCCACATGCAGCGTGGCAACTACCTTCCTCCTCCTGGCGTCGATTACACTGACGGTTTCATCGCCGTAGTTCACGGCATAGATCATTTGTGTGACCGGGTTGATCGCAACTGCGCAGGGAATGGAGCCGGCAGAAATGGTGTTCACTGCGTGTGTTTTTTCGTTGAGCGCAACGATATTGCCGGTTCCCGTATGAGCCAGATAGAGAGTGTTTAGAGGTTCGTCGAAGGCTATGCCCCAAAGATGGGTCCCTACCGTAACTTTGCTGATCACTCCAGTCGCTGCATCGAGGATCCGAATATTCGGATCCTCGTATGTCATCAGAAAGATTGTATTGCTGCGAGGATCGAGAGCAATTCCATCTGCGCTGCCAGCCTTCAGCTGCCGCACCGAGTTCGTAGCGCCGTCGATGACCGTAACCGCATCGCTGTACGTATTTGTCACATAGATTTTGTTGGCGGCTTCATCAACTGCAAGCACGTAAGGATGCGACCCTCGTCTAATGTCGATCGTTGCGATTACCACATCATGATGGCCATCAATCACACTGATCGAGTCGCTGCCGTCATTGACAACATAAACTCTGTCTGTAGCTTGATTAACGGCAAGCGCAATGGGTCCGCTTCCCACCTTCACTCTGTGAGTCGACCCCGTCCGCTCGTCCGTGACCGATACTGTACCCGCAGGTTCATCCACGGCATAAGCTTTATGGGTGGATGGATTGACCGCGACAGCAAGACTGGTAATCAGCCTTCCGTAGACCGCATCGGTCTCACCATGCGCGCCAGGTATCACTCCGACGATAACCACAGCGGCCAATACATTACGGATGGACAAAGCACACCACAGGCGGGAAAACGAAAAAACCGGCTGAAATCTGCGGATGTGAAGGTTCATATTGTCGTAAAGCCTCGCATGCACTATATTATCAACCATTAGAAAGTTCAATGTCGAAGTTATTACAAAAACATCCGCCGATAAGAAAGACCCCCCGATGACTCGGTTCGCGCGCGTGCTCTGCTTCCTCTCGACATTTGTCTTTACCACAACGGTCGCCTTTGGCCAGAGTAGGCCTCTCCATGTCCTGGCCTTCTACTCCACAACTGTAGAGCAGGATCACGTCGATTTTGCCATGCAGGCTATTCCCTTTTTCAAGGCTATGGCCAAGCGGGATCACTTCGACTTCAGTACAACAACGAACTGGAATGACATGAACATCAAGGTTCTGTCGCAATACCAGGTTGTTATGTGGCTGGACGATGCACCTTCCACGCCCACACAGCGAGCGGCCTTTCAGGGCTATATGGAGCATGGAGGAGCGTGGCTTGGCTTCCATATCGCGGGGTACATGGACAGCCGGGAGACCTGGCCGTGGTTCGCTGATTTTCTCGGAGCAGTCTTCTCCGGCAACAGCTGGCCTCCGCTCCCTGCCAAACTGGACATCGATGCTCCCGCAGATCCGGTCATGAAAGGGCTTTCGGCAAGCTATATCTCGCCCGCCAACGAGTGGTACAGCTGGGAGCCCGATCCGCGCCAGAGCCCGAACATCAAAGTGCTGATGACACTCGATCCTTCTAATTACCCATTGGGATTCAAAAATACACTCGCCAGCGGCGATATCCCGGTTACATGGACCAACACGAAGTACAAGATGATTTATACGAACATGGGCCACGGCAATAAGATCTTCACAAGTCCGCTGCAGAACCTCTTCTTTGAGAATGCTCTACTGTGGCTTGGTGGCCGCCTTAAATAGCTGCCTCTTGATGCAACGCCCAACAGTGGGCCATGGACTACTCACGGATGTGCTCGTGGTGAATACTTGATGTTGTGCCTGCAGAAGCTCGCCCTTGAGGGCTTTATATGTACATCTGTAAAACCCTACTTCCCCTTATCGCTGTCAAACATATCTGGCTTTTCGGGATTAAAGTCCAACGCCTTCCATGTGTTCTGTAATTCCTCTTTCAGATTTTTGTATTTGTAATACTGTTCGACTTCGTGGTCGGCATCGGCTGTGCGGCCCAGTCGGTGGTACACCGTGCTCAGGCGAGAGTGAATAACAGCGTTCGTCGGGTCTATTTGAATGGCGTGCTCCAGAAGCTTTTCGGCTTTCTCAGGTTGGTTCATCGCGAGCAAAATCTTTGCCAGCCCATAGTTGGCTTCGGGATCGTCGGGTTGAAGTTGTAGCGCCCGCGAATAAAGGCTGTACGCAGTTTTTTGATCGTTATTACGGGTTGCGATCTCTGCCAGCCTGAGAGCCGCTTTTTCATCGAAAGGATTCTGAGCCAATGCAGCCTCATACTCTGATTTGGCTTCAGCATGGGATTCTGTAGTCATCGGCAAACTGTTTAGCATTTCAGCAAGCTCAAAATGCAGGCCGGGCAGCTTCGGATTCATCTTCAACGCTTCGCGATAGTCCCGGATTGCCCCCGTGGTGTCTCCGCGCAGGGCAGCTTCATGAGCAGCTGCCTGGTACATGAGGGCAGACTTTGGAGCCAACAGGGACAAGCTGAGGATCGCTTCCCGGGCTATATCGGAATGGATGCGGTAAGCGGCATAGAGTACCTCTTGGTTTTCAGGGTCAATGCCGCGCAGCGTGCTGACCACTGTAGATGCTTTGTCCAAATCGCCATTCGCTGTATCTACCTCAATCAACTCCAGGCCGGCTTCAATACTGACCTTCCGCTCTGTCAGCTCGGGAAATGCTTTTTCAAGGTCCGCGCGTGCAGCTGCATTCTCGCCGGTACGTCGCTCTGCCATACCCAGCAACGCCTGTATCTTCCACAAATCAGGCTTGAGGCTCAGTGCCTCGCGAAGCTCGGGAATCGCGGCAGTGTAATTTTCTTGAAAGAACAGGAGAACGCCAAGGTTGCCGTGCGCATCAATGTTGGAAGGATCGAGTGCAATGACTGACCTAAATTCGGGGATTGCCGCTTCCGGCTTGTTTTCACTTAGTAACCGATGCGCTTCGTGCAGATGCGTTTCAACCTGCTGCTGCGTGTCGGGTTTGGATTGGCAAAGGCACGGAGCGGCCATGCAAAGCAGCAGAAGCCACAGTGAGCCGTGGATGAATTTTCGGGTCATGTCGAAATCGTATCGCGAATGAAGCCCTCCTCCGAGAGAAGAAACCTGAAGGACAGCATGCGAAAGAGCTGCCCTTCAGGCGAGGAGGCACTTCAAAAGTTGATCTGTGCACTGATCTGCATATTGCGCCCGCCAACCGTGGTATTGCTGATCGTGCCGGCACCAGCCGGACGGTAGGGGTCTGGCTGCACAGGATCGTTGAAGTTTCCATCCGGCGAACTGAAGTTCGGATGGTTGAAGATGTTGGAGGCATCTGCGCGGAACTGCAGGCCTATGCCCTCAGTAAAGTGGAAGGTCTTTCCCATGGACATGTTCGCGGTATCGATTCCGGGACCGCTTAGCGAGTTACGACGCGAGTCGCCGAAGGTTCCGTTCGGGGCTATCACATAGGCCGTTGGGTCGTACCACTCGTTGATGGATTTGTGGACTCCCACCTGGGCATTACGCAGAACATTTGGATACCATGCTCCAGCCTGGGAGTAGGAGTTGTTGGCGCCGTTATACGTGATCGTGAACGGGTTGCCTGTTTGGTTGATTACGATCGCCGAGACCTGCCAGCCGCCGATGCCCGCATCCAGAAAGCGGTTCTTGTTCAACCAGGTTCGCCCGAGGCCGAAAGGCAACTGATACACAATGCTGCTCTTCAGCGACTCCCGAATATCAAAGTTGGAGGGCGCATAGTTACTGCCAACATCGTGGGCATTCTGGAAGTTGATCGTGCCGCCCTGACCATTAAAGGGAGAAACGTCCATGTCGTCCAGGAATTTCGACCAGGTATAGGCGGCGCTGAACGCGATGCCACTTGCCAGCCGCTTATTCACCTGCGCCTGAAGCGAGTTGTAGTTGGAGACCCCATTGAAGGTGCTTCCGCCAATAGACTGAAATTGAGGATAGGGACGCCCGCCTGGATTGTCGTTCGGTCCGAGGTTCTGCACCGGGACCTGGTTGATGTCGCCCTTGAACTGCATATTGGCGCCATGCTTGCCAACATACGAGATCTCGGACGTGATGCTGTGACTGAACTCATGCTGCACGCCGAGCGACCAGGAATACAGATAGGTCAAGGGCGTGTGATAGGGATCATAGTTCGGCGCGTTCTGGCCGTTGTAAGCGGTCGATGAAATTGAGGCGTTTACATACGGCAGCGGAGTTGTGGTGCCGTAGAAGACGCCGGGACCGGAGAGTGTCGCGACCGGAGTAATACCATTCGTTAGGTCCTGTGCATTCCCGGACTGTGAATACCCAACGCCCTTCGCATTTCCATACTGATCGACGCTCCAGGGGCTGGTGTACATTCCCCACCCGCCGCGAATCACCGTATTGGGACGAATGCTGTACGCGAACCCGAGACGCGGCAGAACACCGCTATAGACGTTTGCCTGCGCCTGGGTGCGGTGGTTTGCCGGAGCAAACCACATTGCGCCGTAATTACCCGAAACCGTATTGAAGATCGTTGGGTCGAAGTCACCCATGCGGCCATGAACTTCGCTCCAGCCTCCCTGAATCTGGTAACGAAGGCCCAGGTTCACCGTGAGGTTTGAGCGCAGTTTGATGTCGTCCTGAATGAAGAGCTGCGGGTCCTTCTGGCGCCCGCCGAACAAAGGCGAATTGGTGGCGCCCCAGCTCTGCTCATCGCCCAGCAAAAAGTCCGCCCAGGCGCCGCCGCTGCCTGATGCCGCCAGGCTCGCCTGCGTGTACTGCCCGGAGAAGGTGAAATCACCCGCGTCGATGTTGCCCCAGTTCGTGGAGTTATCTTCCAGCATGATGATCTCGCCGCCAAAGTGCAAGACATGCCTGCCGCGTATCAAAGTCACTACGTCCGACGGCTGATACACGTTCTGCGCGTAAATCGTGTTTGTGCCTGCGTACGGTGAGTCGCAGCAGGTTCCATAAATGTTGATATTCGGGAAGAGGTCGGCTTTTGAATATTGCAGGCCAATGGATGCGGGGATGCCCAGACCCAGCGAGAACGGCGTAAGGAAGCTGCCCTGCCGGTTGAAGCTGAAGCGCGCTTCGTTCACGAAGGTCGAGCTGAACGACCATACGTCCGAGGTCTGGCTGGAGTAGTCGGAAGTATCGTCGTGATAGCAGGCCACAGGGCAAGTCCATTCGTCATAGACCGGCGAATTGGCATCGCGCACTGCGATCGACGAAGTCAGGCGGTTCTTGTCGTTGAAGTCATAATCGATCCTTCCGAAGATGCGGGTGGAAGGGTAGGGGGTGGGAATGACTGCATAGAAGTCATTAATGATTCCACCGCTGGTGTTCTGGTTCGGCTCCGGGAAGTACTTGAGGAGGTTCCTGGCAACCGAATCTACCTGGTTCGACGGAATCACGTTGTCCTGGGCGTACGGGAAGCGGCACATCTGGCCGCCAACCGTGGTCTGGGTCGAAGGATCGAAGAGCTCGCCCTGGTACACGACATTGTTCGTGCAGGGATTGATGACGTTATTGCCGTTGCCGTCCGTGACCGGGACCTTGTTCCCGTTGCCGTCAAGCACCAGCAGTTGCGTCAGATCAAACTGACCGTTGGGGGTATTCATGCCCTTCATCTGGTCTGTTGGCATGGTCACGAATTCGGTGTAGTTCTGGTTATCGATGCTCTTGTCGTAGTTGAAGAAGAAGAACATTTTATTCCGGAAAATCGGCCCGCCGATCGAGCCTCCAAATTGATTGAATCTCAAAGGCGGGATGGGCTGATCGGGTGCATTGAAGTAACTTCTCGCGTCCAGCGCATCGTTCTGGAAGTGTTCATACGCCGATCCGTGAAATTGGTTCGTGCCGCCCTTCGTAATCTGGTTGAAGACTGCTCCGCCAATCCCATACTGCGCAGAGAAATTGGAATCGGTGATTTGAACTTCGGCGACCGTGTCGAAGGTATCGTCTTCCACATCGGCGCTGTGCGGGTTGGTCACCGAGCCGCCGTCGGAAAGAAAGTTGTTGCTATAAGGCATGCTTCCATTCAGCGATACGGAGACGCCAGGATTGGCTACGGCATTCCCTGTAGAAGGAGAGCCCGCGCTGCCTGGCAGCAAAATGGTGAAGTTGGCCCAGTCCGCGCCCACCTGCGGCAACTGCTGCATGGTTTTTTCATCGAATGTCGTGGACTGCTCACCGCTTTCCGTCTGGAGCAGGGCTGCCGTATCCGCCGTGACTACTACCTGCTCTTCGGTGCGCCCCACCTTCAGATGGCCATTCATGGTGATAGTGCCGATATCCAGCGTGATGGGGCCAAGCACCAGTTTTTCAAAGCCGTGCTCTGTGATCGTGATCAGATAGTGCCCGTTCGGGGTTGAAACCGTGTCATACAGGCCATCTTGATTGGTGGTGAAGGTTTTTTCTTCGCCGGTGGCAACATTCGCAACAGAGACTGTGGCACCGGGCACAACGGCTCCAGTCGGATCTGTGACTGTGCCGCGTATCTCGCCAGTGGAGCTGCTCTGCGCACGGGCAAACGCGCCCAGACAGAGCAACAGACAAAGAGTAATAAACCAACGATACGATTTGCCGCACATGGAAACTAGCCTCTCCTGAATAAAATCCATCTTTTGCCTCTTTTCTGATGGTTCGCTTATTGTCCATCTTCGATTCGTCCTGCTTACAACCCACAACTGGTCCAGGCATATGCAATCCCTGGCGGTCAAACTGTGTTGTGCCGTTCCGGCGATGCCCTGGAATTCTTTCGAACACTCCTCTGGGCAAGCGCGTTTTCAGACAAGTACGTTTCTAATCCTGACTTTCAGTAGTCACAAATACGCCATGACATCCTTCGTAATGATTAGTTAGTATGTACTCTCATTGGCATACAGTTGGCAAGTATTTTTGCTATGACAAAATAGTCAGATTATTCAAAAGTTAGCCGACGATGCATCGCGCATTTTACTTGCCGCCTAGCGAGTGAAACATAAAGGAAAAACAGAATGTTCTGCCCCACTGATGGCGGCGCTAATGTGGCATGGGCCCAGGGCCGCTATTTCACTCCGGGCTCAGCCTCGACCAGTGCGCGAACGGCCGGCGCGACTACAAGGAATAACTCTGCATGAGGCGCGGCAGTTGCATCGACGTGTGCCAGTTGCTCTTTGCGCTGTTCCGGAGTGACGAGATGCGTCGATTCGATGTCATCAAGCGCTTCCAGTCCTAAGGCGCCCAGCGCCGAGAGGTTCTGCGACAGCGGAACGAGCGGTTCTCGCAGCATCGAAGTAGCCAGATACGGCTCAATCTCCGCATCATTATCGCGCCATCGGATAAACTGCTTCCGCAGTTCCGGACGAACCGATGGATCGTGAACGGCACGCTGGGCCAAAGCATTGATCTGCCGTGCCGGATCGCTTTCCGGTGGAACCGCATCCACTAAATGATTCAGCGGAGCTTCCACGTCGTACACCTGCGTCTTCTCGCGGTCATATTCCTTGACTGGCTCAACAGCCTTCGCCAGCGTCTCCAGCAATCCTGGCGGCATATCATCACCCTCTATGCGGCCCAGCATTCTTTGGCTGCCGGATTGATGTTGCAGTCCAAGCCATTCCAGATTGCGGCTGAGAACCGCCAGGCGGCGATACATGGAATCCACATCGGTCACCGATTCCGGAGACCATAGCCGCTCAGCTATAGCTCCAAGCCGCGGCCAGAGTCGGTTATCGAGATTCTCCGGCGTGACATATTCCGTCCATTGCGCAGCTTCTCCGCCAATGATGTTCGACTTTTCTTCCATGGAAAGCGACGCGCTCGGGCCCTCCAACGGATCGACGGCATAATGTTGCGACGCGGGATACATCAGGTCAAGATAGTAACCAGCCGAAAGCACCGTCTTGTAGCCCAGCCTCGCAGAGTTCGCCAGAGAATCAGCGCCGCGCCACGATTGAATGAGCGAATCCTTCGGCAGATTCCCGTCCAGAATTTCGTCCCATCCTTCCATATCCTTGCCGTGTTTGTGGACAATCTTCTGGACGCGCTCTGTGAAATAGGTCTGTAGCGCATGATTATCTTTGATATTGTGAGCGCGCATCCACGCCTGAATATGTGCGTCCTGGTCCCAGTACTTGCCGTCCACCTCGTCGCCACCGATATGAAAGTACTGGTCGGGAAACAGCTTTTCCATCTCACCAAAGACCCGATTGAGCAATTTATAAGTTGCCTCATTCGTAGGGTCGAGCGGAGGCCGAAGTCTGTCTTGTTCTGATCGAACTAATCCTTGGGGCGCTGGACCAGAAGCCAGGCTCGGATAGGCTACCAGCCAACTTACCGCATGGCCGGGCACGTCAAACTCTGGCACCACGCGCACGCCGCGATCACGCGCATACGCAATCAGCTGCCGCATCTGATCCTGCGTATAGAAAAGACCGTCGGAGGCAACCTCAGTCAGTCTGGGACAGCGTTTGCTCTGCACGCGGAACCCTTCATCGTCGGACAAATGGAGATGCAGAACGTTCAGCTTGACCATGGCCATTCCATCGATGTTCCGCTCCAGAGCACTCAGCGGCATAAAGTGCCGCGACACGTCGATCATCAGCCCACGCCAGGCAAATCGAGGCGTGTCATCGATGCGAACGTCAGGGAGAACCCAACCCTTCGGCCCCGCTTCAACAAGCTGTAGCAAGGTTTGCAGGCCATGCATGATTCCGAGAGGATTTTCTGCCGTTAATTCAATGCCAGCCTGGCTGACGGTCAGATGATAGCTCTCATCCTCTTGCAGCGATTGAACGCGAAGGCCAGCGCTGGCACAGTGAATAACGAGCAGAGGGCCGTCCGGAGTTCCAGGAAAGTGACGATCAAACGGAGCTCCGGTCTGCACAGAAAGGTTCTGTATAAACCGCTTCAGTGCGTGATGAACCCGTTCGTCTCCGCCCGTAAGTTCAATTCGCGGAGGATAATTCAGGGCAAGAAAGCCCTCCTGCTGAGTTATGTGCGAAGGCCAGGGCATAAGGTTCAGCTCCGCGGCTCCACAAGGCAGCACGGCGCACAGCAAAAAAATGGCAATCTTGCATCTTCTTATTCCACGGCACACGCTCAAAGCTTTATCCCATAAAAACAAATTGATTGCTGGAAGAAACAGGTCGACCCATATGCGGAGCTGGTCCATCGGCTGTTGAACCCATAGTATAGTTTGGATCAAAAATTCCGATTGCCGCTCTATTGCCCCATCCAGTACTTATTGAAGCCAATATAGTCGGAAGGCATGACCGCGAGAATCTTCCTCCGTAGTTGCAGTATGTCGACTGAACCGAGCGAACTGTAGAGCACCTTGCCATTCGGCCCGAGCAGAACCGTATACGGAACGGCAGATTGCCATTCAGGATCGAAGGCCGCCTGCAGAGCAGCAGTATCGTCGGAGGAAAATAGAAGATTTTCGCTTGTCGCATGCTTTCTCTGAAGAAATCTGAGAACGCTCTGCTTCTCATCCGGTGTATTTACGGATACAGTTACCAACTTGAAACCACGATCGTTATACATGCGGAATGTATCCTGCAAATCGGAGAACTCGGCCACACAGGAGCCACACCATGTTGCCCAGAAGTCGATCAGGGTATAGTTGTCTCCGGCATTGGCGCGCAGCTTCTTCAGTCCAGCTGCGTCAACCGGGCTAACGCTCACTGGAGTTCCATCGAGCTTCTGGTTATATTCCGCAACGAGGGCTAGCTTCTCGTGCCATTTCGTCGAGCACCCGAAGACTGCAGTGTGGGTCACCAGGACCGGCTTATTAGCGAGCAGTTCGTCAATGGCGTTTTGGGCGTCGTGCGTCTTCACCTTCTCAATGCGGTAGCTGTTATCAAAGCGGCCTTCATAGCGCAGACGTCGATCTTTATCAAAGACGAACACGTGCGGGGTGGCCTGTGGACCATATGCGCGCGTCACAGACTGGGTCGCGCCGTCGAACAGATAGGGATAGTGAAGATGCTTATACTGCACCCGAATTTTCATCTCTCCCAGCGTGTCGCCTGAATCGGAAGAATCGAGTTCATCGATCACGGTCGCGCTAGGATCGTTGCCTTCTATCGCAACGATCGCCACGCCCCGGTCCTTGTATTCCTCATAGAGTTTTTCGATGCGAGACTCATACATCTGTGCGATCGGGCAATGGTCGCAGGTAAAGATCACCACGAGAACACGGCTGTTCGCATAGTCGCTCAGTTTGTGAATTTTCCCGTCAACGCCCGGCAGTGCAAAATTCGGCGCTGCCGACCCCAGAGGAAGAATGGGGTGCGAGATTTGTCCATGGGCTGCCAGGGACACCAACGATATCAGGGCAAAAATAAACAGCTTCCGCATTTTATTTCTCCAAGCGACGGCCATTAACGTGCCGTGGTTACGCGAGCTTTCTCGCAAATGCAATTTGCTTCACCATGTCCTGATCAACGTCGCCTTCCTTCTCATACTCGACGGCAACCAGCCCGGTGAACTTCAGGTGGCGCAGCTCGCGCATGACTGCGGGAATCCTGGCGATCCCCGTGCCTAGCAGGACATTCTCTTCATCGTCCTTTGCTTTCACGTCTTTCAGGTGCAACATCCTCAGCCGGAGCGCCAGGATACGAATAGCGTCGACGGGGTCATAACCGCAGATCGCGAACTGGCCCGTATCTGCCGTTGCGCCCATTGTTATTGAAAGCCCGGAAATCGCATTCATGACCTCATCCGGGCTTTCGTATGCAAACTTGATGTGCGGAAAAAAATGATTGTGCAGCCCAAAGGTCAACCCTTCCTGCGTCAGACGCTGATCGATCAGCTTCAGAACGTTCCTGGGCGCGTCGCCGGTGATATTGCTGCATCCCAGAAGCTTCGCGAAGCGCACGGCCAACTCGACATCCTGATCATTGTTCATTGTGGCGGAATAATAGGAAACGCAGCGAATCCCAGCACGATCCAGCTTTTCTTTCGTGGTACGAAATAACTCAGCCTTAGGATGGCTCAACAGCATGAACTCGCCGCGCGACATCTCGATTTCTCGAATGCGAAGCAGGTTCAACTGGACAATCATGTCGTCTATTGAGAGGTTGTGATAGCTATATGTCCCTATCCCGATGTCGAGCCGACTGAAAGCAAAGAGCGGATCTGCCGCGCAAATCAGGCTGCTGGCCGCAGCAATTTTCATGAAGCTTCTGCGCGTAGTCATGAACGTGTCACCTTACGTTCGCTCCTTCAGCTGTACTTGTTTATAACGTTCTCTAACAAAGTTACTCTGTCGGCCAGTGAACCACAGCATAAAACGGGCTGTCAAGATAACCACGGCGGACAAACCAGATTATGGTTTATCGCGAGCTCGCGCTTTCATCACCCTAAATTCATCAAATTCCCGGTTGTGGAAGCAGAACACCCGGGATCGCATCCAGGGCCAGAGCAATCGCCCCCTGCAGTACTGCGCGATTACCGGGCGCGCAGGAGGCAACTTTTGTTATAGCAAATTCGTCCCCCTCCAACTGCTTCTGCACAAAATCGATCATCACGGGATGACCGCCTACTTCGCCGCCCAGGAGAATCAAACCTGGATTCAGAATGAGCGAGAGGTTCACGATGATATCCGCCACAATTTCCGCCCGCTGGCGGACGACCTTCTCCGCGTGAACATCTCCAGCTCGCGCCAGATTCAGGACACCTGCTGCGTCCATTGCCCGGTTCGCCTGGTCTGCATCCACCGCCGACTTGGCAGTTTCCTCATGCCAGCTCTTCAGGATTCCGGAACACGTTAACACCGTTTCGAGCTCGCCAAATTCATGGATCGTTGGCTGTCTGCGCGAAATCGAAGGCAACCGAAGATACGCGATTTCCCCGGCGGACCAATGTGAACCATGATGAATCTTGCCGCCCAGAAAGATACCTGCACCAACATTCGTACCAATATGGATAAGGACAAAATCCTTTTCAGCCTGCGCGGCGCCGCAATACCGCTCTCCCAATGCGGCGAGATTCACATCGTTTTCAACAATAACCAGACAATTGGCAATCTTGCTGAGCATGGCGCGCAGAGGCACAGAACGCCAGCTTTCGAGCGTGCTGATTGCGAGAACGCTGCCTTCTTCTATATTTGCGATCGCAGGCACGCCAACAACCAGGGCCAGTAGTTGTTCTCCCGTCTTCTTATGTTTTCGCAATAAAGCTTTCATCTCGTCCCCGATATAGCCGCAGATGGCCTCGGGTGTTGTCTTCCGTCGTGCAAGTGAGATTTTCCTTGTATCGAGCTCTTTTCCATTCAGGTCGGTGAGAAGAAGTGAGATGCTTTTTGCGGAAATTTCTACCGCAAGCAAGCAGCCTCTTTCCGCTTTGAAACGAAGCATATCCGGTGGCCGTCCACCGCTGGATTCCCCCTCACCCAGCGGTTCAACGAGGTTCTCGGACAGTAGGTCTTTTATCACATTCGTGACAGTGGGAGCGCTGAGCCCGGACGCACGAACAAGATCCGCCCGGGAACACGAACCGCATTCGCGCAGGAGATTGAGGATCCCGTGCGCATTAGTGTGACGAAGGACCGAAGGCCGGCCAATTGGAATCGACTTTTTCTTCACTCAGTTCCAGGAAAATTACAGAATTCAGAGTTACTATATGCCAACCATGCTGCGCAGTCACCCACAAGTTGTTCGACGGCTCTCGGCCCTCGTAAAACCTCTTTGTGGAAAGAAATCCCTACTTTACGCCAAGTTTCAATGAAGCTAGACAAAAATTCAAAAGAAACATCATGTTATCTTTCTGCCTGATATTCAGATTAGTGAACCGGCGGTGTCATTTCCATAGCCCAAATAGCCGCCGGACGCATGTACATAGGAGCACGGAAGTTCCCGGTAATATCCCAGGCTTCGGGAGTCCGGAACCAATAGCCTTTGCTTTCATAGATCACGTGATAGAGGCCCCACACTGTCTTGTAGGCCTCGTCCTTCATCCCTTCGCTCTTAAGCAGTGCGGCATAGCCCAGAGTGGTTCCCACCCATACCTCTTTGGCTTCAGCATTGTCGATGACGGTTCCATCCAGGTACATACCGTTGACGGCGCCCATCTTTCCATCTCCAAACTTCATTACATTGTGTGCGTAAATCGTCTGGAGAGCCGACACCTGCATCGCGCGTGGAACGAGATCGCCTAAGCCCAGCATATTGGCATACCACTGGCCTGCAAGCTGATCGGTTTGGATCGCATCTTTATTCGCTGCTTCCGTGTCGTAACGAAAATACGTTCCGTTCCAGAGTCTGCTGATGTATGTCTTTTGCCCTTTTAGAAATAATTGGTGATACTCCTGCTGCGCGGGCGTATCGCCTAAAATACGCGCTGTCTCTTCAGCCGCACGCAAGGCCCCCAGCCATAGACCGCCTGAATAAGCACTAACGCCGCTCACCACCCAGTCGTCGTAGGTCTGATCGGGGTAGCCACTGTTCTCCGGGACTCCGCCGCCGTGATCGAATTGGCGCAGATACTCGATCGCAGCTTGTACCGCCGGCCATGTCTCGCGCAGAAATGCTTTGTCTTTCCGGCCAGTAAACACGTAGTCGCGGTAGACCATCAGCACGAATTTGGAGTTCAGGTCCTTCCAATCATTGGTGTCCTGCCAGCCCGGCTCATTCACGGAGACAAAAGGATCTCCCGTCGGCACTCCCAAGTCATGAGGCACCGCTCCAATCTTCTTCCGTTTATGCAGGACAGGCGTTCCGGTTAATTGCGTCTTCCAGACCCAGAGTCCTTTTTCCGGCCATTCTTTTGGAACCGTATCTGCGAATTCTTTCAATACCTGCTTATCGATATTCGGCCAAAATTTCAGGAGAGGCAGCGACGCATAAAAACGGACATCTAGCGTTGCATAGTACGCATAGTCGTAGCACTCCAGCAGCGCGAAGGACGGCGGCGTTTTAGGGTCCGCTCCCACCTGCCGCCCCCAGAAACTGCCCCCATCCGTCAATGTATAAAGTTCGTTAAACAACATTCCGCGATACCACAGCGGCTTGCTCTGGTCGTTCACATACGGCGCCTGCCACGCGTCGATCGCATTGCTCCAGTCAACCGCATGCTGCAACCCATCGCGGGCTATCTTCCAGGCATTGGTGCCATTCGTTCCGTAGAAATCCGTGTATCGCCGATACCACTGGCGTCCCTCGCCAAACTGCACAACCGGGAAATCCCAGGCGATCACCATTGGAACAACCTTGCTCTCGCCTGGCTTGAGGGTGAATCGAATTGCGATGGCACCTGCCAGCTTTTCGCCGTCGCTCACCCATGAGGTATTGTCATTGGCAAGCCGCCCATCTTTTGAAAAGTGCGACCATACCGCCTTTCCATCGCCCGTCGCCTGAAATGTAGTTTGATAGGTGACTTCTGTGCCTGGTGTTTGCAGCGCGGCAATCGCAAACTGTCCGTCCCACTCGTTGGGCGCGGCGCCAGCGCGTTTGCGATCAAAAACAATGCCCTTCATTTCGCCGGTTGACCCAATCTGTTGATCCTTGTATTGATTGAAGTTTCCCTGGCTGGGCGCACCATCGAAATTATGCGTAAAAGTGCGGAACCACCCGGACATGTTCGTCCAGGAAAGAAGCAGCGAAATCGTCACCGTTTTATCTGTGGGGTTTTCAGCGTGCCAACGATACACCGCAATCGGATAGCTCGACTCGCGATAGTTATTGGGGAGCACGGGTGAAAACTGCTCCAGCACAACATGAGCAGGAAACTTCTTCCACTGGTAGTCGTACCAGGATTTTGGATAGAGCGCCGCATACTCCCCGGCTCCGACGGGATAATCCCAGCTCCAGCTTGCCAGCTCGCCGTTCTGCGGATGGGTGGTCGTCAGAACACGCGCAGTTCCAGCCGGTTCACCCTCGACCTGTTGGAACATGGCAAACTCATTCGCATAGCTGACTTCATATTTATGCACTCCAGCTTTGATGTGCCAGCGCGCAAAATCACCACGGTAGGTCCGCGAGAATGTCCCTGAGCCGAACCCGCCAACAGGCGCTCCCTGCCAATACCCGTCATCGATGCCTGTAGCATCTCTTGAGACGCCGGGATCTTGCAGCGGGAGCCCAATCGGCCTGTGCCATGCAGCCTTTGGAATTTCATCTTTCGCCTGTGCGGCGGATGTCAATGAGATTGCACAAAGGGAAAGAATTCCCAGAAAAAGAGCTTGCTTTCTCAAATAGTGCCTCCAAAGCATACGGTAAGTTCAGAAAAGAGAAGAGAACGCGTTTCGCACTAAACTCGCCCGCTAAGAAGAAGAAGGTGGCAGTAGAACCCCCGGGACCACTTCAAAAGCGAGCAAAACAGAACCCCAAAGAACAGCCATGCCTCCGAGCATGCCTGCTCGCACACGAGTCACGCCAAATTCGCTTCCTGCCAGTTGCTTCTGTACACTGCGAAGCAACGCTGGGTGGCCGCCAATTCTTCCACCCAGAAAAATCAGGCACGGATTGAGAATGTAACCCAAAACTACTGTCGCCAAACCTCTCGTTGGCGCTTATTTCGTTCTGCCTCCCAGCCAAAGAAGCGCATCCTCGAACAGCCGATTTTGTGTAGGACTCGTGAATATCTTGTCCCCGTGCCCCATATTCATATAGATCATTCTGTAGTGGATATTTGTCCAAACTACAGGAATATCTCCCCCCTGTAAGGTATCTTTAAACCCGAGCGGATAATTTGCGGGGTCGAGGGTCAGCAGAACCTTGATATTTTTGTTCGCGCGAGGGTCGGGCCGCCAGCTATACCATTCGTTGGCTGGCGAGGTGAATTTCGCAGGCAGACGATGCGTTACCGGA
>JBARHV010000356.1:0-7972 GCA_049799415.1 Silvibacterium sp. | reverse complement strand
ATCCTAGTGCGGTCTGGAAGCGGAAAATCGGGAGGCGTTCCGGTTTACAACTACGTGGTGACGGTAGACGATGCGCTGATGGAGATTACACATGTGATTCGCGGCGACGATCATCTGTCGAATACTCCCAAGCAGGTGGCGATTTACGAGGCGTTTGGGTGGAAGGTGCCGGAGTTTGCGCACCTGTCGACGATATTGGGCAGTGATCGGGAGCGCTTGTCGAAGCGGCACGGCGCGACCTCGATTGCGAGCTTTCGGGAGATGGGGATTCTGCCAGAGGCGCTGGTGAATTATCTCGCGCTGCTGGGGTGGGGCGCCGAGGGCGGGACGCGTGAGACGTTTACGCAGGACGAACTGACCAAGGAGTTCAAGCTGGAGCGGGTTACGACTTCTCCTGCGGTGTTTGATTGGGCGAAGTTGCATTGGCTGAATCGGCATTATATGAAGCTGGCGGAGTTGTCTCGGTTGGCGGAGTTGTCTTGGCCTTATTTTGAAAGTGCGGGATTGCTGCCGGGGTGGGCTGGAGCTTCGGGGGGAATTTCGACGTGGTTTGAGGCTTTGATTGCGCTGTTTCTACCCGCTCTCGATCAGTTGGATCAACTGACGGCGAAGGCATCCTTTATTTTTCGTTTCGATGCGCAGGCAGCGCGGGAGGAAGAGGAGAACGCGACGATTCTGGCGACGGAGATTGCTGGGAAGGTCCTGTTGGCGTTTGCGGCGCGTGTAGCGGATGCGTCAGAGAGTGTGAGTCCGGAGCAGTTCAAGGCGTGGATGAATGAGGTCAAGGCGGAGACGGGCGCGAAGGGCAAGGATTTGTTTCACCCGGTGAGAATTGCGTTGACCGGAGCGCACTCAGGACCGGAGTTTGACAAACTGATTCCCGTGATTGAGGCAGGTAGCCGGCTGGAACTGCCGACGCATGTGCTGAGCGTGCGTGAACGAGTTGAGCAGTTTGTGTGTGCCTGATGCCTATTGTCGATCTTACCTTTGGGCATAACTGGACAGCGGAGATTCTGACTGCGCGGCCGTTGATTCTGCCGGGGCGGCAGTTTGTTTATCCGCGCTATGCGGAAGAAGTGGAGCGCGGTGCGCTGGAGTTGATGGTGCAGCCGTCGGGTGCCGATCCGTTTCTGGGGACGTTTGCGCTGGGGTTTTCTGATCCGGCGGCACCAACGGGAGTGTGGAGCTGTTCCGATCCGCTTTGGGTGTGTGCTGTTGCGGGCGGATATGCCTATTTAGTAAACACGGCGCATCCGGAGGAATTTGTGCAGGTTGAGTATCGGCCTGTGCTGGAGGTGCGTGCTCTGGCAGAGCAGAAGCTGCTGTTGTTTGCGGGGCATCATGCGCTGCTGGCTTGGGGGCCTGACGGGAAAGCGTGGCAGACAGCACGGCTTTCGTGGGAGGGCGTGCAGATTACGAGCGTTGAAGGCCGATGGCTGCGTGGCGTGGGATGGGACATGCTGACTGACCGTGATATTTCGTTCAGGGTTGACCTGGGAACGGGCGCGCATACCTGCGAAATTGGTTAATCTTCTGTCTTAGCTAGGGATAGCGAATAAAAGCTCAACATTGAATCGCCCTGTTTGAGGGTGCGGTAGCGCGTCAAGGCGGTGTAGTTTGCAGCGAGATCGAGTTTCTTCAGGTGCTCGGCGACAATGATGGCGGCGGGCGCAAGCAGCGGCTTGCAATCGCTGCCGAGCAGGTTGAGGGTGGATTCGTATTCGGTGGCGTCGGCATAGGGTGGGTCGAGAAAGACGATATCTACTGTGCGCAGTGCGGCAGTTAACCGCTTGAGAGCGGTGGCTGCACTGTGAGGTTCGAGCGCGTAGCCCGCGCGAATTTTGAGGGAGGAAAGGTTGGAGCGGATAGCGTGCAGCGCGGGTTCCGCTTTCTCAACAAAAATTGCTTCCTGCGCTCCGCGGCTGAGGGCTTCGATTCCGACGGCTCCGGAGCCTGAGTAGAGGTCAAGGAAGATTGAGTCGGCGATGCGCGGGGCGAGCACATTGAAGAGGGTTTCGCGCAGGCGATCGCTGGTGGGGCGCGTGTCCAGACCCCTGGGAGCGATGAGCTGGCGGGAGCGAAATTGTCCGGCGATGATGCGCATCGGATCATCGTAACAAGCCGGACTTGTGCATGACCCTCTACAATAGTTACAGCACGAAAGACAGGCAGGTCAGAGACGATGCGAGCGTGGTCATTCCCACTGGGACGCTGGTTTGGAGTGGATCTCCGCATCCATATGTTTTTTGTGCTGCTGCTGGGCTTTTCTCTGCTGTCAACGGGCGTTGCGGGAGTGAGTGCGTGGCGGGGCATTGCACTGTGGCTGGCACTGCTGCTGGTGGTATTTGTGCGGGAGGTCGCGCGGCTGGTTACAGCGGCGTGGAATGGGCTGCATCTTCGCAGCATTTTATTGCTGCCGATTGGTGGATTATTCTCCTATGCGGCTCCGGACAGCGCAGAGCATGCGGTTGAGCCTCGCGTGCAGATGGCGCTCGCTGTTACCGGACCTGTGGCTAACATGGTGTTTGCGGGGAGTATTGCGGCGTTGATTGCGGGATCGGCTCCCGCTGTCTCGCTGGTTGCGCGACCGCTGATTACGGCGCATCACTTGATGCGATCGACGGTCTGGCTGAGCGCAATTCTTGGGCTGTTGCACCTGGTACCTGCATATCCGCTGGATGCGGGGCGCATTCTGCGGGGCAGCTTGGTGCGCACGAGGGGTGCGGCGCAGGCAACAAAGTCAGCTTCGGGCATGGGACAAGGCTTTGGCGCAATCGCCATGATAGCGGGGCTTGCGCTGCTGGCGCTGCCGAATAATACGATGGCCGCGGGGCTGAGTCCGTGGCTAATTATGGTTGGATTCTTCATCTTCATCGGCGCGCAGTTGGAGGATCAGGGTGTGGTCTTTCAATCCGTGGTGGAGACAGTGCGCATGCGCGACGTGATGCTGACGGAGTTTTCGACCATGTCGCCGTCGGACACGCTTTCGGACGCGCTCTTCAAGGCGATTCACAGTCTGCAGGATGAATTTCCAGTGGTGCGTGGTGCAAACCTGGTGGGGATTGTGTCGCGTCAAGGGATTTTGTCGGCTCTGCGCAGCGACGGGAACGGATATGTGCAGTCGATCATGTCGCGATCATTCCAGGTGGCTGAGCCGGAAGACTCGCTGGGACTGATGATTCGGCGCATTGCCGGAGGACGGATGTCGCTGGTGCCAATTGCCGAGCGGGGACGCATTGTGGGCATTGTGACCTGGCAGAACCTGAGCAGTAGCATGGGGTTGCTGGCCGAGCACAAGCGGTTGGAGCGCGAGAGCTGACGCTGCATGATGGATGAGAGTGGCACCCCTGAGTTGAAACCGCTGGCGCCGGGGCTCTACCTGGTGGCTACTCCAATCGGAAATCTTGAGGACATTACCCTGCGGGCTTTGCGCGTGCTGAAGTCTGTGGACCGCATTGCATGCGAGGACACGCGGCAGACGCAGAAGCTGCTGAATCATTTCTGCATTACTACACCCACTCTTAGCGTTCATGAACACAATGAGGCGGTGCGGGCGGGGGAACTGGTTGAAGAGCTTCGTGCGGGTGGGCGCATCGCGGTTGTGTCGGATGCGGGGATGCCGGGGATTTCCGATCCGGGAATGTTTTTGGTAAATGCTGCTGTCGAGACTGGTGTTGCGGTTTATCCGGTGCCGGGTGCGAATGCTGCTTTGAGCGCGCTGGTGGCGTCAGGGTTGAGCATCGAGCAGTTTTTGTTTCTGGGATTTTTGCCATCGAAGGCGAGCGCTCGACAAGCACGGCTTGTCGAAGTGCGGGCTCGACTGGAGCAGCCGATCACTGTGGTTTTTTATGAGGCCCCGCATCGGATTCTGGAGACGTTGGCGGATGTCGAGGCAGTTTGGGGCGCTGCGTGTAGAGTTGTGCTGGCGCGCGAGCTTACGAAGATTCACGAAGAGTTCTTGCGTGGGACGGTGAGTGAGGTTCGAGCCGACCTTGCGGGGCGTGACCGGGTGCGCGGGGAGATGGTTCTGCTGGTTGAGGCTTTACCGCTTGTTGCTGTGAGCGCGACTGGCGCTGTGCCGTTGCGAGAGCGGTTGGCAGAGCTTGAAAAGGCTGAGGGTCTGGACGAAATGGATGCGCTGAAGCGCATTGCGCGTGAGCGTGGTGTTTCGAAGAGTGAGTTGTATCGGGAACTGCAGAGGTCGCGGAGCAAAAAGCGGGGTTAAGGGCGGCGGGCGCAGGCTACTCTGGGAATGCCTTGCAGGTCGTTGATGAAATCCACGTTGGTCCATTGTGCGAGCCATTGTGCAAGGGCAGTGCGCTGGCCATGGCCTATTTCCATGAGGAGCCAGCCTTGTGGTTCGAGGGCTTGCCATGCCTCCGGGATAAGGCGCTGGTAGATATCGAGGCCGGAGGGTCCGGCGTAGAGCGCGTTGGGCGGCTCGAAGTTGCGGACCTGCGGTTCAAGGATTTCTCCTTCAGGAGCGTAGGGCGGGTTGGAGACGATGACGTCGAACTTTTCATTTGCTACTACGGCGAGAAGGTCGGATTCGAGGAAGCGGATACGGTCTGCTACTTTGTGCCGCTCGGCGTTCTGTTGGGCTACTTTTAATGCGGGCGCAGAGCTGTCGAGAGCCGTGACAGTTGCTTGCGGCACCTTGTGGGCGATGACTATTGCGATGGCCCCGGAGCCGGTGCCTATGTCGGCGATGCGGAGTGCTCTGTTGTGGGGGATGCGGTTGAGCAGGGCTTCGACTACGTGCTCGGTTTCAGGGCGGGGAATCAGCACGTCCGGGGTCACGCGGAGTGCTAGTCCGTAGAATTCCTGCTCTCCGATGATGTATTGGATGGGTTCGTGCCGGGCGCGACGGCCGATCCATTGTTCGTAGATGGATTGCTGCTCAGGTGTGAGTTCCGCGTCGGGATGCGTGAGGAGAAAGGCGCGGTCTTTGCCAGTTGCGCGGAGGAGCAGCAGTTCGGCGTCGCGGCGTGCTGTGGGCAGATGTTCAAGGCGCGCGGCCCCGTTAGCGAGAGCCTTGCTGAGAATCATGGTCGTCCTGACTGTGGTCAAACGCTCCTTCTGCAAACAGAAAGAGCGTTCGCTACAGAATATAGCGCGATAGATCCTGATCCTTCACGATGGAGGCTACCATCTGGCGGACGTATTCGGGGTCGATGACGGCTACCTTGTCTTTGCCTGTGCCTGTCGGCGATTCGCGCTCGCTGATGGGGAGCGGGACTGTGGCTCCGAAGTCAGTGGAGGCGGCGAGCTGCAGGCCTCCCTCGTCGTTTTTCGGCCATGATTTGGTCAGGTCTGGGGCGAGGAAGCTGATCTCGTCCAACACGCGCTCCATGATAGTGTGCAGACGTCGTGCTCCGATGTTCTCTGTTGTTTCATTTACCCGGAATGCGAACTGAGCGATCTCTTCGAGAGACTCGCGGGTGAATTCGAGTTTGAGCCCTTCGGTTTCGAGCAGCGCGGTGTATTGGCGGGTGAGGGATGATTTTGGCTCGGTGAGGATACGCACGAAATCTTCAACTGTTAGCGAGTGCAGCTCGACGCGGATGGGGAAGCGGCCTTGCAGCTCGGGAATGAGATCGCTGGGTTTGGAGACGTGGAAGGCGCCGGCGGCGATGAAGAGAATGTAGTCGGTGCGCACCATGCCGTAGCGGGTGTTGACGGTGGTGCCTTCGACGATAGGAAGGATGTCGCGCTGTACGCCTTCGCGCGAGACGTCGGGGCCGTGGCCGCCTTCGCGTCCGGCGATCTTGTCGATTTCATCGAGGAAGACGATGCCGGAGTTTTCCACGCGCTCAACGGCGGTGCGCGTAACCTGATCCATGTCGATGAGGCGGCCTTCTTCTTCCTGTACGAGATACTCGAAGGCCTCGGAGACCTTCATTTTGCGCTTCTTGGTGCGCTGTCCGAAGATGTTGGGCAGGACATCCTTGAGATTGATGTCCATCTCTTCGACGCCCTGGTTAGAGATGATTTCAAACGACGGAGTGTTGCGCTCGCGTACATCGATCTCTACGGTACGGTCGTCGAGTTTGCCTTCGCGGAATTGCTGGCGCAGTTTTTCGCGCGTGCGCTGGTGCGAGTCGCTGCTGGGTGCGTTGGCTTCAATTAACTGTGGGCCGGAGCTGCTGGCCGCGGGCTGGGCTGGGGTTGGCGTTGGCGGGGGCAGCAGCAGATCGAGTAGGCGATCTTCAGCGTTGAGTTCGGCTTTGTCTTCGACCTCTTCGAGCTTTTCTTCGCGCACCATGTCGATGGCGATTTCAACCAGGTCGCGGACCATGGATTCGACATCGCGGCCCACGTAGCCAACCTCAGTAAATTTTGAGGCTTCAACCTTGAGGAACGGCGAGTTGGTGAGCTTGGCGAGACGGCGCGCGATTTCTGTCTTGCCAACGCCGGTGGGGCCGATCATGATGATGTTTTTCGGCATGATCTCGTCGGCAAGATCGGCGGGGAGCTTCTGACGGCGCATGCGGTTGCGTAACGCGATGGCGACGGCGCGCTTGGCAGCGTTCTGCCCTACGACGTATTTGTCCAACTCAGCGACGATTTCGCGCGGGGTGAGGTCTTCGAGCGCGAGCTCCTGATCTTCCGCGGTTCCGGGTAAATAAATAGCCATGTGTGCCTGCCCTCCTTTGGGCTGGCGTGTGGTTTGCGTTTAGGCGTGCAGCTCTTCGATGGTGATCTGGTCGTTGGTGTAGATGCAGATTTGTCCGGCGATACGGAGCGATTTTTCGGCGATATCGCGCGCGGATAGGTCTGTATTTTCAAGCAGGGCGCGGGCCGCGGCAAGCGCGTAGGAGCCTCCGCTGCCGATGGCGGCGATGCCTTCGTCGGGCTCGATGACGTCTCCGGAACCGCTCAGCAAGAAGGTCTGCTGCGGATCGGAGACGATGAGCAGGGCTTCGAGATTGCGCAGCATCTTGTCGGTGCGCCAGTCCTTGGCGAGTTCTACCGCTGACCGGCCCAGGTTTCCGGCATATTGCTCCAACTTGCCTTCGAAGCGGCTGAAGAGGGAGAAGGCGTCAGCGGTCGATCCGGCGAAGCCAGCGAGAATTTTATCCTGGTAGAGGCGGCGAATCTTACGCGCAGAGTGCTTAATGACCGACTCGCCCAGCGTAACCTGGCCGTCGGCGGCCATGACGACGCTGCCGTTGCGGCGGACGCAGACAACAGTGGTGGAACGGATGCGCGGAGATTGAGTTTCGGCCCTGGGGCCAGAGACAAAAGAGCCGTGCAAAAGCACGGCAGGCGAAGACTTTCGGTTCGACATGCTCAACTCAAGTATAGCGCAAGAGTGTCTGAGCCCTGACGGCAACGACATACGCCCAGCCTTAAGTTTTGTAGGGAAATTATGAGAGAAACAAAGGGTGGAGGAGGCAATTCTTTGCAAAAGCGGAACGGCGATAGCGTATCCTGCAAGTATCCACGAGGGATGTCCGGTGGAATCCAGTTATCATGAACAGCTTCTCATTGCGTGACCCCCAAATGATTGGAGCAATTGCCGCGGCTGGACTTTGCGTGGGTGGCGTGATTGCCTGGGTCGTGATGCGGAAGCGGCCTAGCGAAGAAGAATTGGAACGGCTGCGCCGAGAGCGACTGGTGAAGACGGGACGCATTATCGACGGCACGATCTTGGATATTTCCGACATAGATGCCAGCGAGAGCGGGCGAACAGGCGGGATGCAGCTCATCCTTTACAAGTACGAGATTGCTGGCGTGGTGTATGAGTGCTCTCAGGACGTGACGCATCTGAAGGACCACGTAAATATCTACGAGTGCCGGTTGTCGTTTCCCTGCTCAGTGCGCTATGACCCGCACCGGCCAGCGAACAGCATCATTATTGCTGAGGACTGGAGTGGGCTGCGCGACACGGCAAATTCGGTTCCAGTACACGCGATGTCCGGCAATCCGCGGACTACGGCCCCTTCGATTCAAAATTGAAGGCCTCCTG
>JBARHV010000355.1:0-2302 GCA_049799415.1 Silvibacterium sp. | reverse complement strand
GAGTTGTTAACCGTTAACGACAGATCATCGGTCTGATGGATGACTTCCAGCGCATTGATGAACGCGTAATTTGGATTCGGCACCAGAGACAGGACCAGTTTTCCCTGGTAATTCGGTTCGAGACCGTCAAAGCTCAGGACAATACCCCGGCTCAACTTTCCAGAGTTCTTGAGAATGCTAAATCTTCGCTCGAGTGCCACTCCATTGCACAGGATGTCGAACTGCGTACCGTTCTCACGCACTTCCCATCTCTCTGAAAGATAAAGCCTCAAGCCGTAACGGCCGGGCGGAACCGGGATCACGTACGTTAAATTACCAAATCGACCCCCGGTATAGATTCCGGGATCTGGAACCTCCGTCGCTTCGTCGGTAGGTTTGACCAGTTGGCCGCCAAACCCATAATGGTCGGGCTCCCAATAGTGACCGCTCTTATCTATATATCCGTGACTCTGGGCGACCATCCGAATGCGCTGCATCTTCCCCGGAATACCCGGCGAAATTTCCAGCGCGTTCAGGAAGGGAATGTACGAGTGGGACGAGAAACTCAAATGAAGCGCACCATCCGGCGCGGGCACAATGTCTTTGAACATCTTGATGTTTGCGGTGCTTGCGCCGGCTTCGGCCACAACATCGAGGAAGTTGATTAGAGGTTTTCCGTTGATCAGGACGTCGAAAATTCGCGATGATTCGCCACCAAACCCGGCGCGGCTGGTCTCCCCAAAAGTAGTTTCAGCGAAGTGCAAACGGAGTTCGTACACTCCAGATCTCAGGGGAATGTGGTAACTGAAATCCCCCTCCCGGCCCCTTCGGTAAAGCCGCTGGTCGCGGGTCCCGAAGATCAAATGATTCGGAAAGAAAAAAGGCGTACCCCCCTGCCAGAATTGGTCTCTCTGCCAGAGGCGTCCAATGTTGTCTATATAGTCCCCTTCCATAAGGCCAGCGAGAATCCGTACGGAATCCACTGATTTCGCGGTCGTTGTAGGGAGCGATAATCGAGCTTCGGGGCTCTCCAGAACGGGCGACCCTATCTTGGTTAGGGCGACGCTGCCCGCTTACTCGGGAGGCGCTAGCGGACGGGCTGCGGCGTCGGAAGCAGCGAATCGAAATTTGGGAGTGTACCGGCCGTTAGGAATCTCGATTTGGACGGGGTGGGATCGGCCTTCGGACAAATAGTATTCAGCTAGGCGTTCCCGTAGCCGGTGCGCTTGGACCCGAACGATCGAGTCCCGGCTTTGATCGAAGTCCGCACCTCGGCCAAATGCCTCAACGGCGATATTGTATTCCTTTATCTCGTCTGCGGAACCCTCCAGAAACTTGGACGTTATATAAATGAACAACTGCTCCAGCCCGGGAGCTCGATCGAAAATCCCAGACCTGAGAACCGCCTCAACTTCCATCCGCTCTTCAGTTAAGCTCCCCAGAGCCGGCAGACTTTGCCCCCTCATAGTGGACTTGAGTATACGCCTGCCGTTTAGGGTGCGCAACTGGACTCCGGAGAACACTCATTGGTAGCCCAAATGTCTGAGCCAGAGCCATTTGCGCGGCTGTCGTACATCCGGGTAACGTGGCGAGTTTCTCCGCCGCTAACCGCTTTAACGTTGCGTCGCTGACAGAGGTCCGCCAAACTTGCAGAGAATCCGCGAGAGTGGATTCCGCGGAGGTTCTATATCATGTCCATCTTAAGCATGTGCCAGTGGCTGCAGGACACCTACATCGGAACGTCTATCCGCGAGTCCATCTGGGTTTTCCCAATCATTGAAACCATCCATGTCCTGGCCCTCTCCATCTCCGTCGGCATGCTGCTTGTTTCGGATCTCCGCCTGATGGGTTACGTCATGAAGCATCGCCCGGTCTCGGAAGTCTACGAACAAATCAAGCCCTGGATGTTCACAGGCTTCGCCATTATGACCATCACTGGTATTTTTCTGTTCTGGTGCCAGGCGGTGAAGGCCTACAACAGCATCTTTTTCAAAACCAAAGTGATTCTTCTGATTGTCGCCGCCGTCAACGCTATCGCGTTCGAACGCGGCATTTATCGCAAAGTGGACAAATGGGATAATGCGCTGGTTCCGCCCACGGAGGCCCGCATCGCAGGTTGGGCATCCCTGATTTTGTGGGCGGCAATCATCACTTGTGGCCGCACCATGGCATACACTTTCTAACCCCATGCCATCCATAGTCCCCTTCTTTCAGTGGTGTGACAATACCTGGATCTCCCAGGCAATTCGCGACTCACGAGTCGCGTTTCCGATCATCGAAAATTTCCATCTCTTCGCGCTTACAGTTTTGCTGGGTTCGCTGG
>JBARHV010000354.1:0-2390 GCA_049799415.1 Silvibacterium sp. | reverse complement strand
GCGGCCATCACTTGGTATCCGGCGGAGCGCGCAAAGTCGGAAGCCAATTCGCGCACTGTATCTTCATCTTCGGCAATCAGCACCGTTTCCGCGCGCGCCGGAGCAGAAAGGATGCTTTTCGGCGTGTACAACGCGTCGAGAGGCTCTTCGACACACGGCAGATAGACTTCAAAACGCGCGCCTTTGCCCGGCTCCGATTCGACCCAAACGAATCCATTGCTCTGCTTCACCGCTCCGTAGACGGTCGCAAGGCCCAGTCCGGTCCCTTTGCCCTCGTCTTTGGTCGTAAAGAATGGCTCGAAAATGTGGGCTTTGGTGTTTTCGTCCATGCCGCATCCGGTGTCGGTCACGGCCAGCACGACGTATTCGCCGGATTTGAGTGGCGGGCGCGATTGCGCCATTTTGTCATCCACGTTTGCGTTGTAGGTCTCGACAGTGAGATTGCCGCCCGACGGCATGGCGTCGGACGCGTTCACCACCAGGTTCATGATGATCTGCTCCACATGGCAAGGATCGGCGCGCAAACGCCCGATGGATTCGCCCGGACGGAAAACGAAGTTGATATCTTCCCGCACCAGGCGCTTGAGCAGCTTGCCCATCTCCGAGACAACGGCGTTCAGATCCAGGACGCGCGGCAGCGTGGCCTGGCGCCGGGAAAAGATCAGCAGTTGGCGCGTCAACGAAGCGGCGCGATCGGCGGCCTTGGCGATTTGCTGACTGCTGCCGCAGAGCGCGCTACCCGGGGGCAGTTTTCCCAGCAGGATATCGCTGTGGCCCTTGATTACCGTGAGCAGGTTATTGAAATCGTGCGCCACGCCGCCGGCCAGGCGCCCCATGGCTTCCATGCGCTGCGCACGGCGCAGTTGATCTTCGAGTTTGCGCCTTTCGGCCTCGTCGTTCTGCAGCGTGACACGCATGCGTCCAAAGGCGCGCGTCACTTCGGCCACTTCGTCGCCGCCGTGGGCTTGCAGGGGATACTGGAAGTCGCCCTGCTCGAGCGCACGAACACCGCCCACCAGCGCCTTGAGTGGCCGCGTGAACGTGTCCGCGATCACCAACACGAGAATCGTGCCCACCAACACGGCCGCGAGCAGCAGCGCGAGCAGCACGCGATCGAGCCGGTCCAGGAAAGCAATGGCATCATTGTAGGACTTCAGCATCACCAGGCTCACCATCTGCCTAGCGTCTGCGCCATCCGTCAAATTGAGGGAGCTGGTGATATACGGTTCATCGTCGATTTGCACCTGCTCTGGGATGGCTCCCGAAGCAGCTTTCTTTTCCAGTTCGTGCTCTTGCAGCGGCGAAAACGTGCTGACGACAATCTGGCTGCCGTGGCGGAAGGCGACTTCGCTCGACGAAATGCGGCGCAGCTCGTTGACGACGCCCGAATCAATCACGCGCCCCACCACTACCGTTCCGAGGCGGGCGTTCCCTTGCTCCGGCCCTGCGACCACCGAATGCAGCGCGACCTGGTAAAGCTGCGTCCCACTGACCCACCAGCCGGATGTGGCATGGCTTTTCAGCATTTGCCGCAGGAGGCGCTCCGCGTCGGCAGCGGGGAACTCGCCGACGGCGGTATGCAGCGCCACGACTTTGCCGCTGGCGTCGGTCATCAGGAACAGGTTGCAATCTTCCGATTGCCACGGGTCTTCGCTGGCGTCGGAAACGGCCGTGGGATCGCCGTCGCGCATCACGGCCAGCGTGGCTAGCAGTTCGGCCTTGTGGCCCAAGGAGACCTGATGCTGATGCTGCATCACCTGGAAGGTCAGAATGGCCCTGCTCGATTGCTCTTCGATTTGCTGGTCGATTTTTTGGCGCGCTTCATGTCCCACCACGAGCAGCGTGAAGCACATCAGAAGGGTAGTAATAACGACGAACGAAAGAAGGAATTTCGTGCGCAGTTTGAAATTGGCGGCTATTTTATAGACTTTGTCGCGCGCTGATGTCAGCCACGATGTCAGCAAGTTCACTTTCCCTGCGAAACTCACCCGGTGAGCCGGCGGCGCAAAAAACAAGGCCAGCGACTTGAGCGCAAGCCGCAGTTTTTCCGGGACTTGAATGTTTGGCGTGTTTGTAGACACTTGTAAATCCGCAGCTAGAATTTGAGGCCCAGGACCGAATTGCGAAATGGTGCAACGGTACCAGCATGTGCGCCAAGTAGCACTAAGGAAAGAACCTTAGTACTTTTTGGCCCCGTTCTAATTTAAGTGATTGACGGTTAAAGATTTAGGCGCAGCGTCCTTTCGGGTACCGCTGCCTATTCCCAAAGCCTGCTCCGGCAGACCCAAAATCACGCCGTTTGCACGCGCCCCGTACAAGAGGGCGCAGGAATGACGCGCCCGCTTCAGTACTTCAGGCTGAAGCTCAGCAGATGCGTAAACCAAATGAGC
>JBARHV010000353.1:0-2730 GCA_049799415.1 Silvibacterium sp. | reverse complement strand
CCTGATCAGCATCGACGGCGGCCACACCGCACCAATTACAGCTCATGATCTCGACACGGCTGAGGGTGCGCTCGTTCCCGGCGGCATCATCATTCTCGACGATTGCTTCAAAGAGATGTGGCCCGGGGTCATCGGCGGCGTGCATCAGCATTTTGCGCAGAGGCGCGCGATCGTTCCTTTCGGCATCGGTTCCAATAAAACTTTCTTCTGCCATCCGGAGTTTGCGGCGCGCTACTCTGCCGTGCTCAAGGGCCTCGAGCCCAGGGCCATCGAGCAGGAGTTCCTCGGGCACACCGTCGTCTGTTACGAGTACGCGCCCATGACGCTGGCCCGCTGGTACGCCCGCGTCGATCCCTGGCGTGCGCTGCGCCGCATCTGGCACGATCTGCTCTCCCACATGACTCGCTGAGAGACTTGCCGGAAAATCGACTCGTTCACAGTTTTTCGTGTCGCAATCTTGAAAATAAGGCCGCGACCGAAGTCGTTGGGTCTGTGGGGATTGGCGGAAATTCTGACACAGAGTCACAGCTCGCGAGGCAAATTTGCCCGATGACAATGGGAGGCCAGCAGGTGTCGCGGTCGCGTTCGACGGCGTGAGCGCGAGGGATCTGGCGACGAATCGATGTGCGCTGCTGCGCCGTTGAACCGACATGGAAGGAACCTTTCTGCGGGACGGACCCGCGTTATTTGTGGGCAAGAAAAAGCCCAGCGGATGCGCCGCTGGGCTCTGTTTTTTGACTACAGGAATAGTATGCGCCTTTCGGAATAATTAATACGCAAAGTTACGCAAGTATTTTGCGAAGAAAAGAAAGGGGTTACAAACTATTTTTCAAATTGCCTATTGACAAGAATTCAGGGACCGAGGGAACGAGGGATCAAGAGGGCAGTGCGAGTGGCTGGGTCGAGCCCGGCTGGGCAGGGCCGGGGACACAATTTTTCTGTTGCGCCTGTTTCATTCTTGCGAGATACTCGCCGCATGAGCGGTAGGCGTGGCTGTCTCGCGAGTCTCGGCGGATGCCTGTTTAAGCTGATCCTGTTCTCGGTGGCCGCCTGCGCCTTCATGTGGCTGGTGTTGGTGGCCATCGGCCCCTGGGCTCTGCATATCGGCGGCCGCTCCACGCCGCTGCTTTTCTGGCATGGCAGCGGCACCGTGTTGAACAAAGACGGCAAGACCTATCCGCTCTATGTCTCGTTCTGGCCGGGCAAGCCCTCGGGATTTTCCGGCGGCGGCCGCCGCGAGGGAAAGGGCGTCCGCGCCACCATCACCGGCACCGGCTGGCTCTGCGTCGCCCCCGGCTCGATCGAGCGCATGGACATCAGCGGCACCATGTACGGCGGCTACTCCAGCACCGCCGACAGCCTCTTCGATTTTCGTCTGCTGGAGTGGCAGCGGCCCTTCGCCTTCAACCACTACAACCGCGGCTTCTTCGATCTGGCCGGCGCATTCCACGGCCCCGACCTGGTCATGGACCGCACCAACGAACAAGGCATCAAGTTTCTCTCCGGCCTCTTCATCGACCACGCCACAGCCACGTTCCACTGGGCCGACTACTCCACCTTCGAATCCAACTGCCGCAACCTGGGCAGTGCCGCTAAGTGAAACCATCTACCATGCCTCTCAGTTATCTCAACCGCGGCAAGAAACAGCTCCTGTCAGAGGGAATAAGATATGTCCCGCGGAATGGCGCCGAGTGGCAATTCGGTAGTAAGCTGCATCACCATTGCAGGGACAAACAAATTATCGGCCAAGACGAGAGTTGGAGCTTGACTCGGCTTTAGAATCGGGACATGGCGGCCAAGAACATGTCGAGCACCTTCCCATATAGGGTGACCGAATGCGCGAAAATGCCGAGTTGGCGGCCTCTCCACGTTACGTCGATGTACGAGGCGCACAATCGGGGCGCTTCACCTCCCGAACACTCGACCTGGCCCGATGGCGCCTCTTCATGTGATGGCGCTCTTCCAGCCAATTGGAATGCTTGGGCCGGACCCGATCCATTGAGTGCCACTCGAGAAATATGGAACTCAATGGCACATATTAACAGTGGCTTTGAATGGGCACCGAGTAGGTGCGAGATTAATCGTTCTGCGAAAACGGAGATTTGGGTTGACTGTCTTGATTATCTGAACCGGGCGTCCAATTTTGCGAAGCTTGATTCATGCGGCTGGGCCGGGAATTCAGGCGCGACCGAGACGCTATGGAACTTTTCGACGGATAACCGAGTTCTCGATGTTGGGGATACTTCTTTTTGGACCCAGTGTCAGAAGCTTGCGATGGTCAGTCAATCGGTCCCGTATGGTCTAAGTGGTCGCTATCAAACCATTTTCGCTAATGCAAGCTCCAGACTTGAGTGGTTTGAATTCCAAGCAGACGCGCTTCTTGATGAAATTTCGCCAAATTATTTTTGGGTACAAGAACACAGCGGCCAGGTCAGCCTTCCTGAGCATGTTATTCGCGAAGCGTTTGAATCCTCAAGCTTCCTAAGCTTCGATTCTCAGACGTTCTTGGGTCCAAACCTGCTGGACTACTTCGGATTCGAAGAGAGGGCCTTTCGAATTCTCTTTGAAGCCCGCAAACGCATCCGCGACATGCGCGCTGCTTTTTCTCGCAAACTGCATAAGCTCAAGAGTTTCTTTTTTGCAACCAGATCTCAGTTCTGCGGCGTGAGTTGGGCGCGCAGATTTTGGTTTTTGTTGCACGGGAGTCATCCGCCGAAGGCCGAAGGCTGG
>JBARHV010000352.1:0-1961 GCA_049799415.1 Silvibacterium sp. | reverse complement strand
ACAGAGTGTATGGGCCGAAGCTCACGCTTAAGCTTTGCTCCCGAGCAGAAGCAGAGAAACTTGATGTCCTTTTTTATGGAAATACCGCCGAAACATTGAATGCTCTTCGCGAAAAACTCATGCAAATGTTTCCTCGCTTGCGCATTGTTGGCATGTTGCCTTCGCAATTCCGAAAACTCAGCTTAGACGAACGAGATGAGATCGGCCGCCGGATTCGTGACACGGGTGCCTCGATTGTCATCGTTGGATTGGGCTGCCCACGTCAGGACAGCTGGTCTTACGAATACCGCGATATTCTCTCCGTACCTATCATTGCAGTAGGAGGCGCTTTTGGAGTTATTGCTGGCAACGTTGCCCAAGCACCAAAGTGGATGCAAGACCGTGGCCTTGAATGGCTATTTCGCCTTTATTGCGAGCCGAAACGCCTTTGGCGTCGCTACATTTTGTTGAATCCTGTTTACGCTGTTTTGGTGGCCTTGCAAGCGACCGGCCTTCTAAAATTCCAAACTGAAGGCAAGCAGCCCACGGCAGAATTGAGGTACGGGTGAAGCTGCGATTTTGTTTATCCCTTAGCGGGGAAAAAGAGACGCCATATAAATCCCATGTCTATTGTTAGGGAGTAAATGCGAATGCCTAATATTTTGGTCACGGGTGGAAGGGGCTTCATAGGAACAAATCTAACGAATGAACTGCGATCTCGTGGGCACAGCGTCTGGACATGCGACATCCTACAGGGACATGACGACAAGCATTATAAGGCCGACGTTGCCGCTTTTCGCCAAATGGAATCTATTTTCATGAAGCAGTCCTTCGACTACGTCTATCACTTGGCGGCAGAGTATGGCCGATGGAATGGGGAAGATCACTATGAGAACCTCTGGCGAACGAATGTGGTTGGAACAAAACACTTGCTTCAACTGCAGGCGCACTATAAGTTTCGAATGGTGTTTTTTAGTAGCGCTGAAGTTTACGGCGACTACGACGGGCTAATGACCGAAGATCTCTTGGACAAGATACCCATCAAGCAAATAAACGATTATGCAATCACGAAATGGGCGGGTGAACTGCAGTGTTTGAATGCCGCAGAGATGTTTGGAACAGAGACTGTACGTGTCCGTCCTGTCGGCTGCTATGGTCCTCACGAATACTACAGCCCCTATCGTGGCGTTATTCCGATATTTACGTATTCCTGCCTAAAGGCCAAGCCATTCAAGGTGTACCGCGGCCATCAGCGTATTTTTGACTTTGTGGAAGATACTTGCCGGACCTTCGCGAATATCGTCGACAATTTTATTCCAGTTGAGGTTTAAAACGTTGGCAGCAAAGAAGATTGGAACACTAGCATTGAGGAGCTCGCTAGCGTTATCCTCGAAGCGACTGGCGCTGCCCCGAAACTTGCACAGTATGAGGGCAGTGAACAATTCACCACTCGCGTAAAGGTAGTCGATTTCAGTAAAGCACGAGGAGATCTGCACCACGATCCACAAATCGATCTCCGTAGCGGGGTACGAAAATATGTATCGTGGATGAGATCGGTTTACGAGACTTAATCATCGTCTGATTAATACGGAGAAAAATGCATGCAGGCATATCATGACAATATTCGCGACAAGGTAGTTCTAATTACCGGCGGCGCAGGGTCCATCGGCAGCAATCTCGCTCGCTCGGTTGCTGAACTCGGAGCAAGGGCTGTCATCATCTTGGATGATCTTTCGGCTGCTTACAAATGGAATATTCCAAGCCTGCCAAACATTCTTTTTGTCGAAGGCAGTGTCCTAGATGAGACGGCGCTCAAACGCGTATTTGCGGAAAAGCCCCAGATCATCTTTCATCTCGCTGCATTTTTCGCGAACCAGAATTCTATCGATTATCCTGAAAAAGACTTGCTCGTGAACGGGATGGGAACACTCCGCGTCTTTGAATATTGCGCTCTCGCAGGCATCGACCGCGTCGTTTATGCC
>JBARHV010000351.1:0-7329 GCA_049799415.1 Silvibacterium sp. | reverse complement strand
CGTTTGCTCGTACGATTCCCCCGCAGAAACCAGAATGCTCTGTTCGCCCCGGACTTTCATCAGCGCGGAAAGCTCATCTCCAACGCCGCCGCTGTCAGTGAAGATCAGCCAGCTTGCCCGGCCGACTGGCGCGGAAGGTTTCTCTGCCGGGCGCTCTTTGGGCTGCCATTGAAACTCATAGAGCCAGTCGTCGAGACGATCGATAGCTGCACGTTGTGTGTTTTCGCCAAAGTATTCGAAGCGAAGTCCCTGAATCTCGACCGCTACGTCTCCCACTTCATCGAGGAGCTGTACTTCTCCCGTTGTGGCATCCGCCTCCCGAAGCTGCACTCGACCGTGACTCCACAAATGGCGGTTCGGACGACCATGAACCCGGAACTGGTCGATGCGAGTCGGCAGATAGATCCCTTGTCGACCGTTTTCAGTGGTTTCCGCTGCAACTGCAGCCCCGAGAACCTGTAATCCGGCGTCGAGAATTGCCGGGTGGATTTGAAAGCCATTAAACTCTGCTTTCGGCCCATCGGGCACCTGCACTTCACCTACCATATCTCCGTTGTTGCGCCACAACTGGGTGATGCTCTGGAAGAAAGGGCCATAGTGGATACCATTTTCGCGGAGTTTCCTATAATAATCCTGGCCCGAGATCCCCTCTGCACACCGAGCCCGCATCTCGGTGAGTGTCACCTTAGGATTCGAAGTGATGATGCTGTTGTCCTGTTGAGGACAAATGTTGCCAGTCGCGTGCAGCGTCCATGATTTACCGGAGTGCACCAGGCCGCCCGGGCAACTGTAGATGTGAAAGGATGCCTTTCCATCTGCGTCCTGAGAGAGGATCACCTGAATCGCGTGCGTTCCGCCCTCTAGCAAAAAAAGTGTCTTGCGAAATTCGATATTATTCAACGTAACGGATTGCGCTCCGAAGACTTCAACCGCGGCGGCCAGTGCCATCTCCACATAGGCCGTAGCGGGCAGCACGGCACCCCCTTGGATGCGGTGGTCATCCAGATACGGCCGGGACTTCTTGTCCAGCGTGGTTTCCCAGAAGTGGGTTCCTACAGGATGCGCCGATTTGAAATGCCGGCCCAGCAGAGGATGGCCCCCTGTCCCGCTCCGTGAAACTTGATCCTGTTGAGACTCGGTGTCCTCTGCTGAAGGCTCAAGCCAACAACGCTCTCGTTGCCACGGGTACAACGGGAGTCCAACGCACCGGCCTGAGGTTGGATAGATCAGGCTCCAGTCAACCGGGTATCCCAAAGTATAAAGCGCGCCCAACGATCCGAGCAGGACCGTGCGTTCATCTTCCTCACGCCGCAGAGAAGGAAGCACGGCGCCTTCCTGTCCGAAGTGATGAAATCCTTGCTGCATGGCGCTGAGCAGAGTGGGGTGCGGGCCGATTTCCAAGAAGATGTCATGCCCATCTTCCACCAGGTGCTGAACCGCAGTGGAAAAGAGCACCGGCTGTCGCATGTTCCGCGCCCAATAAGGAGGATCGAATCCCAATCCGTTGCTGGCTTGGCCAGTTACCGTCGAATAGATCGGCACGGATTCAGCTTGTGGCTGTATCCCTTCCAAAGCCTGCAATAAATCGGCGCGCAACGGCTCCATCTGGGGGCTGTGCGAGGCAAAGTCAACCTTCACCATGCGACAGAAAATGTCGCGACTCTGCAACTGATCCAGAATGGCGGCGAGCGCGGCTGGATCGCCAGACAACACCGTCGACGTGGGGCTGTTGCTGACCGCGATCGACACACGGTCTTCGGAGCCGACAAGGGCGCGTCGAGCTTCCTTGACGGAAAGTTCCACTGCCGCCATGGCTCCTTGCCCATTGGTGCGCTTGAACAACTGGCTCCGATGACAAATGACCCGGACGGCATCATCCAAGCTCAGCGCACCTGCGACATACGTCGCCGCAACCTCTCCTAGACTATGGCCCACCACGGCCTGCGGTTCGATACCCCACGAGCGCCACAACGCTGCCAGGGCGACTTGAATCGCAAAGAGTGCCGGCTGGATGATATCGATTTCGTTCAACCGCGAGTTTGCAGCATCGGTGGCCATGAGTTCGGCGAGCAATGACCAATCTCCGTACGGTCGCATCGCCAGGTCGCAGCGCTCGACGACCTCCCGAAAAACGGCCTCCTGCTCCAACAGGCGTCGCCCCATGCCGAACCATTGGCCCCCCTGTCCAGGAAACACAAAAACAAGTTTTCGCCGGCGAGACGAAAACTTACGGCCAGACGACAAGCCGGGATGAGCCTCGCCCTGACAAAAAGCTTCCAGGCTCTCCAACAGTTGCGCCGGCGAATCGCCAGAAACGGCAAGACGGTGCTCGTGGTGACTGAGCCGCACGCTGGCTGTGTAACAGATATCCCGTAACAGCGCTGCGGACTCCGCAGTGGCGAGGAGGTGTTGATAGGCGCGAGCGAGAGACCGGAGTGCTTCCGGACTACGTGCGGACAGCGGGAGCAGTTGTGTACCAATTTTTCGCTCTGCATCCCGCATTTCTGGAATTTCTGGGGGAGCCTCTTCCAGAACCACATGAGCGTTGGTGCCACCGAAGCCGAATGAGCTGACTCCAGCCAATGCTGAACCGGACTCCGCAGGCCATGGACTAAGCGTCGTTTGTACTCGGAGAGGCAGTTCGTCAAAATGAATATGCGGGTTAGGCTTTTCAAAATGCAGGCTCGGCGGGATCTCGCGATGCCGGATGGCTAGCGCCACCTTGATCAAGCCCGCGACACCGGCAGCGGCCTCGAGGTGCCCCAAGTTGGTCTTGACCGACCCAAGAGCGCACCATCGTCCAGGTGGACGTTCGACACCAAGCACTGCGCCTAGCGCTTTTGCCTCGATCGGGTCGCCCAACAATGTGCCCGTGCCATGGGCCTCGACGTATTGAACCTTGCCCGGCGAGATGGCGGCTTGCCGGTAAGCCTCTCGCAGGACCGCCTCTTGGGCCTGCGGATTCGGCGCCATGAGCCCGTTGCTCCGTCCGTCCTGGTTCACGGCGCTGCCGCGAATGACGGCATAAATCGGATCACCATCCGCCCAGGCTTTCGAGAGGAGCTTCAGCACGACGACACCAGCACCCTCACTGCGAACGTAGCCGTTGGCCCGGGCATCGAACGCTTTGCAACGTCCATCCGGTGCCAAGGTACCGGCTTTGGTGAAGCCGATCGCAATCGCCGGCGAGAGAATCAGGTTCACGCCGCCGGCCAGAGCCAGCGTGGACTCACCGTTCCGCAGGCTGCAGCAGGCCAGATGGACTGCAACGAGTGACGAGGAACAGGCCGTGTCGATAGCGAGACTCGGCCCACGGAAATCGAAGGTGTATGAGATTCGGTTGGCGGCGATGCTCATGGCATTGCCTGTACCGACATAGGCATCAATTCGCTCGAGATCATTCCACTGGAGCTGGCCATAATCATTGGTCGCGATGCCGATGAAGACGCCAGCCTGGGTACCGGCCAGCCGCTCGGGCGCCTGCCCCGCGTCCTGTAGCGCTTCCCAGCTAACCTCCAGTAAGAGGCGCTGCTGGGGGTCCATGTGCGATGCCTCCCGGGGGGAGATGCCAAAGAAATTGAGATCGAACTGATCTACCTGCTCAAGAAAGCCACCCCAACGAGTGTTTATTTTGCCAGGGGTTGCCGGGTCTGGTTCGTAAAACGCATGGTGGTCAAAGCGATCTGCGGGAACTTCGCGGATGGCATCCACTCCTTCTCGCAGCAACTGCCAGAAAGCTGCTGGGTTGCTCGTGCCGGGAAACCGGCAGCCGATGCCGATGATGGCGATCGGTTCATTTTTCGCCTCTGGGTTCTGGCCAGCCGCGGTCGCTGATTCCGACACGTCCGTTGATCCTGCCAAATGACGAGCGAGAGTCTCAATAGTGGAATGCTCATAGGCCAGAGCCGGAGAAAGCTTTCGTCCCAACCACTCGGCGAGTTCACCGGCTAGGCTGACCGCCTCTGTCGACCCGAGCCCGTAACTGGCGAAAGGCTCCCGGATATCGATTTCGTGAGGTTCGATTCCCAGCCGAGCGGAAAGTTTGGAAATCAACCACGCTTGAATGACTTCCGCGTTGATAGAGTTCTCATCCATCGCTCATTCCTCGCCGAGTCTTCCTAGGATCCCTTGCAGAAAACTGACTTGGCAAGCGTGGCGCTGCACCTTGCCGCTTGTGGTCTTGGGGATGCGCCCAGCCCGGAGCAGCACCACCGTGTGGACTCGCACATCATGTTCTTCAGCCACCGCCCTTCGAATGGCCCGAACAACTATCTCGACATCCATCTGCAAACGCCCGTTTGGATGAGCATGCGCTTCCCCGTCCGGCTGCTTCCAAACCGCCGGTTGGTACCGAGGTTCAACTTCGGCGGCAACGATCAGATGTTCTTCGGTGACGCCATCGACCGAAAACGCCGCGCAGCAGGCAGGCCGTAAGGCCGGGTGACTCCGCTCCACCGTCAATTCAATATCCTGGGGGTAAAGCTTGCGACCACTGATGATGATCAGATCCTTCAGGCGGCCAGTAACAAACAGCTCGCCATCTTTCATAAATCCCAAATCCTGAGTGCGGAGAAAAGGTCCTTCGCCGGTATCTTTCAGGTAGGCCCGGCAGGCGCGGTCTGTATCCTCTGGCCGGTTCCAATACCCTTGAGTCACGCTTGGGCCGGACACCCAGATTTCGCCCACTTCATCTGGAGCGCAAGCGGTCAACGATTCCGGATGAGTGATGACAATCTTGGTATCGCGCAGGGCGTGGCCACTGCTGACAACTGTCCGCGCATTCTGGTGTTGGCTGCGGGCCTCTACGACGCGGTTCTGTTCAAAAGCTGCCACTTGAATAGTGCGGAACATCTCGTCGGTTAAAGAACCGCCAGAAACCAGCAGCGTAGCTTCGGCGAGTCCATAACATGGATGGAAGGCGCTGAGCCGGAAACCACACGAGGCAAAAGCTGCCGCAAACCGTTTCATGGTGTCGGCACGGACCGGTTCTGCGCCATTGTAAGCCACATCCCAACTGCTGAGGTCAAGAGTTTTACGTTGTTCAGGAGTAATTCTGCGGATGCACAATTCATAGGCGAAATTGGGGCCACCGCTAACCGTCGCTTTGTAGCGCGAAATCGCCTGGAGCCACCGTATCGGCCGCATGAGAAAGGATGCCGGCGGCATCAGGTAACACGGACGCCCCTTGTACAGAGGTTGGATAATCCCATTGGTCAGTCCCATGTCGTGGAAGGCCGGTAGCCAGGTGACGGTGACACTATCCGGGATGAGCGCGAAGACGCGATTAATATAAGCCGAATTATGGAGAAGGTTCCTGTGACTGATCACGACGCCCTTCGGTTCCGCGGTGGAGCCAGAAGTGTATTGGAGCAACGCCAGAGTGTTGCTGGTCACCGCTGGCTCTTGCCATTCCTGCGCCAAGCTGCCGCTGACCTTGTCAGTAGCCAACCAACGCATCTTGTGCAACTCGGGAGCTTGCGTGAACAGAGCCTCAGCGTTGGAGAGAATCGTTGAAGTGGTGAGTACCGCCGAGGGCTGCGCATCTCTGATAATGGCACGAAGACTGGGTAGCGTTCGCCGTGGCTTAGCCGAATTGGGCGGCGGCAGGGGGACGGCAATCACCCCGGCATATAAACAACCAAAAAATGCGGAGATGAACTCAAGGCCTGCTGGATAAAGCAACAGCGCACGCTCCCCAGTTGCTCGGTAGCTTTGGAGCAGCGCACCAATACTGCGGGCTTGGCAGTCCAATGCCGAATAGGTCAGATCATCCCCTTCGGTTTCTCCATCGACCAGATAGGTATAGGTTCGCTGTTCAGGCTGCTGAAACGCTCGCCAGCGAAGGATTTCGACCAGCGTTGAGAATTCCACGATTGGATCAGTAAGGTCCTTCTTCATCCGTGCCTTTCTTCAACGGTTTTATCCCGATCGCTGTGGAAATCGGTTTGGCGTTGCCTCCGGGCATGATCGGATGTGATTTTCACACGCGTTTTCAGCAAATTGCAATAATGGATCCTGCGACTGGTGCGATCGTCAAGAACCGATTGGGCCGCAAGGCGAGTGAGGTAAGCAGCACACCCATGGCAATCGCCAGGGTCACGGCAACTAGGCGGGACTTCCACCAGCGTGGCTTTCTTTAGGTTATAAATGGCGTTGAGAGCGATAAGTCCGGCAGTAGCCGATGAGGAGGACCATAGCGCGAACAGCAGTGAAAACCAGTGAAACCAGGCTCTTCCGCTGCCCGGCGTCTGCGCCGTTCTGTGCCAGTAACGGTCCCACGAGTTTGGAGGCACCCTGAAGGAAGAACGTCTCCCACGTACTTCATTAGCGTGCCCTACAACCACCACGAGCCGTGCGTCTGCGTGTGGTTGGCGTCGAGACTCGTTGAGAACGTTGCTGAAATTGACGTAGGCTTGACACGACCGTCCTCTGCCATCTCGTAATGCTCCTACACGTTGGGCGTCTGAGATCGGAAGGCAACAGCGTTGAGCAGTGGGTGGAGCCTCTCGAGAAAAACATTCCATGCCCAACTTGTGCAGGTTATTGCACATCTTTGTTTCGTTTTCTCCCTTGAGGGGCGCTGCAATTTCCGTACGCAGATAACTGTATTATAATCAAATGCTTATAGATAACATTTCTTGCCTCGGCGCTTCGAGAAAAGGCAATGAGCTTGCACTAACTAGTTCGGAAAGTCGGTAGCGTAGAACTTGAGCTGGCCGATGGCGAGAAGAATTAGAAATTCTGAAATTTTAGGGGTACGAAAATGGATTTTCGTGAAGCGATTACATCTTGGCGGCGAGCATCTATCTTCCTCGCGATACCGGCGATCCTACTTGGTGTTCAGCTTTCGCCGGTGGCACGGGCGCAGTCGAGCGGATCGATCTGGGGCTCGGTAAACGATACGAGCGGTGCCGCGATTCCTGGAGCAACCGTCACCATCAAGAACACGGAGACCGGTGAGAAGCGCACCGTCGTGAGTGATGCAACGGGAAAGTTCAACGCGCCGGCCCTACCAGTAGGTCACTACGAAGTCACCGCCACCAAGACTGGTTTCCGCACAAATGCAACGACAGGGGTCACGCTAGTCGTCGGCCAACGGGAAGAAATCACTCTGGCTCTGCAGGTCGGCGACGTTCATCAGACCGTTGAGGTGCATGGGCAACCCGAAGCTGTCGCGGTCACGACCGAGGACGTTTCGGGGCTGGTCGGAGAGCGCCAGGTGAAAAACCTGCCACTCAATGGACGAAGCTACGACCAATTGCTCACCCTGAATCCGGGAGTCGTAAATTACACCTCGCAACGTGCCGGCGGTGTCGGAACCTCAAACTC
>JBARHV010000350.1:0-1756 GCA_049799415.1 Silvibacterium sp. | reverse complement strand
CCCGTAAGGGTGGCCGTGGGACTATTTGTAGTGGAGGAAGTGGGCGTCCCCGTCAAGGTGGCGGTAGTCGTATTTGTGGGAGTCTTGGTGGCGGAAGGAGAGGGCGTACCTGTCGCGGTGCTGGTGGGGATGCCCGAGTTCGTGAATTGGATGACGTTGATCGAAGAGGGGCTGAAAGTCACCGGGAAGGAACTGGAAACTCCTGTCAACAAGGCCGTTGTAGGCGCGGTATCCGGATTGGCGTTATAGGGTTCGGTGGTGGTCTGCCAGACATAATTGGTCGTATTGAAGGTCCAGGAATTGGCAGTATTATTGGGCACAAAGGGCCCGATATTGAGGGTCGTGGAATAGGAGTTCGCGGAATCTTCGTTGACCACCATCAGCGAAAGGATTCCATCCGGACGGTAGTCGGCGTAGGAAACCAAGGTCGCGGCGCTGCTGGTGGTGTTGACCAATTCGTGGGTATTGGAATCCCCCTGAATGGCCCAGTCGGTCGCCATCATTTGCATCGCCCAATAAGTGGCATGTTGTTGATATGGAGAGGAATTGTCCACGTAACCCAGGTCTCCGTCGGTCGCCACGGTATGGTCGCTTCCACCGTCTACCACGTCCCAGAGGTTGGCAAAGCCCGTCTTTCCGAAACCGGTAATAAAGGCGCCCAACCAGTCGGCCAGCCAGAGACCGTTTTGCTCCTGCACGGTGGAATTAGAACCGTAGGCGTTAGCGTTGGAGTTGTATTCGCTCATGATCACCGGGATGCTGGAAAGGCTCAGGCCTACCGCGTTCAGCCAGTTACCGAGGGTTACAGGGAAAGCGGCCAGTTGGGCGGGCGAGGAAAAGCCCGCGGGGAAAGTAGTGAACCCAGGGTACCAGTGGTAATCCAATCCCCCCAGGTCTGAAACCACGTTCCCCCCTGCCGCAGCCGGATTGTTGTAAAGGCGCAGGAGGAAATCCTGAATGTAGCTGTTGCCGTCGGCGGCGTTGGAGTTGGCATTAGGGGAGCCGCAAACCGGGCCCACAATCGTGATGGGAACCCCGTCGCTGGAAGCTTCCGCCTGCATGGCGTTGTAATATTCAATGAATCTCCGGCCGTAATCGTTGGCGTTCATGGGCCCGCCCGTTTCCCAGTTGCCGTTGGTTTCGTTGCCGATCTGCCAGTAATGGATACCGTAGCCCTGGACCGCGTTGGCGTAATGGACCCATGAAGCCGCCTCCGACGCTGTGCCCGTTCCCATGTTGACAGTGATCAGCGGGATGGCCTTGGGGGTAAAGGAATTCACCTCGGTCATATAAGTGTTGAAGTCGAAGCTTGTCTTATAAAAATTGGGGGAAAGGGGTTCGTCGGGAGAAGCGGAGGAGCAGGTTTGGCTGGAAGCCGGATCGGTACTGGAAGTAACGACCGTGTTTTGGTCGGCTTGAGTATCGGCGTTCTTGCTGACCACGGTGGCACCGTCAAGGACGTAAAGCTCGGCGATTGCGTAGGCCCCGCCCGCCCCGTTGGAACTGGCAGTCATAAGGATGCGGACATAACGGGTGGATTCGGCCGTGAGGGTGATTACTGTCGTTCCACCACTGGCCCCCGAGATAGCCCCTCCACCGAAAGTGGCCCAACCGCTCTCGTTGGAGGCCGTATAGGGAGTGGAGGCATCGGACGCCGTCCAATATTCAACATAATAAGTGGTGGCATAGGGGTTGCCCCAAACGATGCTGACACCGCTGACTGCAGTCGTCGAGCTGGTGCCCGTCAAATCGATAT
>JBARHV010000349.1:0-1930 GCA_049799415.1 Silvibacterium sp. | reverse complement strand
GCTTACTGTGGGCCAGCAGATCGAGGCCAAGGTCCTCAAGATCGACCATGAGAAGCAGCGAATTTCGCTGGGCATGAAGCAGCTGTTGCCGCATCCGTGGGATGCGGTTGCCGGAAAATTCAAGCTGGGCGAGCGCGTCACGGGTACGGTTACGCGGGCCACGGACTTTGGAGCCTTTGTTGAATTGGAGCCAGGGATCGAAGGCCTGATTCACGTCTCGGAGATGGCGTGGGGGAAGAAGGTCCGCAAGGCCACGGATGTTGTGAAGGCGGGCGAGACGGTGGAGGCAGTGATCCTCAGCATCAGTGTGCCGGAGCGCCGCATTTCGCTGGGACTGAAGCAGGCATTCGGCGATCCGTGGGCGGAGGCCGCGCGCAGCCTGCAACCCGGTTCGCAGGTGGAGGGGCCGATTGTCAGCTTCACGAAGTTCGGAGCCTTTCTGCAGATTGCAGAGGGCGTCGAAGGCATGATCCACATCAGCGAGATCAGCGCGGACAAACGGCTCAATCATCCGTCGGATGCGCTGCGGCTTGGGGAGCAGGTGAAGGCGCAGGTCCTGTCGATTGATTCGGAAAAGCGGCAGCTTCGGTTGAGCATCAAGAAGCTGGTGCCGACGGGGCTGGATGAGTTTGTTGCCGAGCATCAAGAGGGCGATGTGGTGACCGGGCGGTTGCTGGATGAGTCCGGCGAGCGGGCGCGCGTGGAGCTGGGTGAGGGGATTATCGCGTTCTGCCGGATTGCCGCGCCGGCCACGGAGGAGAGCGCTGCGCCGGTCAAGGCCGATCTGTCTTCGCTATCCTCGATGCTGCAGGCGCGGTGGAAGGGCGCGGCTACAGGAAATTCCGCAGCCAGCGCGGCGAAGCGTGAGGCGCTGAAAACAGGGCAGATTCGCAGCTTCCGCATTGCGAAGCTCGATGCTGCGGCGAAGAAGATCGAGCTGGAGCTGGCTTAAGGCGGTTCTCCAGTTTCTGTGGAGTTTCAGCGATATGCAGGGTGGCTTTTTCTTAAGGGAAAAGCCACTTGAAGGCATCACGTCCTCTCTACACCAACTGGAGAACCGCTATAATTCCGGGGCGCGAAAAGGCTGGTATTTCCATTGCCCGCAAAATCGCACCATGTTACTCTTAGTTCAGACACTTAGGAAGTGTAGAGAACAAGAAAACAGGAGTAACGCACACTCGTGCTGGCACCTACCAAAAAGACTGACATTATCACGCGTTTCCGCACTCACGACTCCGATACCGGGAGCCCTGAAGTACAGATCGCAATCCTCAGCGAGCGCATCGGCGATCTTACCGAGCACTTCAAGACCCACGCGAAGGACCATGCTTCGCGCCGCGGCCTGTTGATGCTGGTAAGCAAGCGCCGCCGCCTGCTTGACTATCTCAAGACGAACGACTCCGACCGGTACCGCGAAGTCATCGGCAAGCTCGGCCTGCGCAAGTAGGCCTGACGAATTCCTTTGTCCCTTACGCACACGCGACGGAAACTGAAACAAGCAGGAAACGCGAACGGCCACAGACTGGCAGCCGCGTTTCCATCGCTGAACTGTTGTCGCTTGAGGAACGGCTCGCGGTGAACCCCGCAGCGCCCTCTCCTTTCTTCCGCTACGGTGCGGCCATCCCACCTGCGATTCCGCCAGCCTCCAATAATGTTTCCGCGCTCGATGAAGCAGCGCGAGACGGCCAAGGCGCAATCGCCCACTCTTATTCCGAAACGAGGATTGTATGAAACAGGACGTTACAGTCGAGCTTGCCGGCGGCAAGCGGCTGCACTTTGAAACAGGACGCATGGCCAAGCAGGCCTCCGGCGCCGCGCTCGTCACCCAGGGTGACTCCGTGGTGCTGGCCACCGCAGTTGCATCACCCGACCCGAAAGAAGGCATCGACTTCTTTCCCCTAACCGTGGACTATCGCGAGTACACGTATGC
>JBARHV010000348.1:0-23233 GCA_049799415.1 Silvibacterium sp. | reverse complement strand
CATGCAGGGTGACCACCCTGTGATCATCCCCGGCGAGGACGGCGTCAATCTCGTTCCCTCGGTCGTCGCCATCCCAGCGTCCAAGCAGATCATCGTAGGCAACCCCGCAGGCAAGTACCTCGCAACTACTCCCGATCGCGTCATCTATTCCGCCAAGCGGCTCATGGGGCGTGGCGTTGAAGATGTGCAGGAGGAATTGAAGCTCTTTCCCTTTCATCTCGCTCAGGATATCCAGCCCGGAGAAGTTCTTCGCATCCAGCTAGGTGAGCAGCAATACACCCCGCCCGAAATCTCCGCTTATGTCCTGCGCCAGTTGAAGAAGAACGCCGAACGCTACTTCGGCACGCCCGTCACAAAAGCAGTCGTCACCGTCCCTGCCTACTTCAACGATGCCCAGCGTCAGGCGACGAAAGACGCGGGCCGCATGGCCGGACTCGAAGTGCTGCGCCTCGTCAACGAGCCCACCGCCGCCGCGCTCGCCTATGGGCTCGACCGCAAAAAAGAAGGCACGGTCGCCGTCTACGACCTCGGCGGAGGCACCTTCGACATCTCCATCCTCAAGCTGCATGAGGGCATCTTCGAGGTCATTGCGACAAACGGAGACACGCACCTCGGCGGCGACGATATCGACAATCTTCTCATCGCCATTGCTCTCGACGACATTCAAGGCGAGTTGAATCTCGACCTGCGCGACAACGCCGAGGCCGTCCAGGCCATCCGCAAAGCAGTTATCGAAGCCAAAATCGCGCTTTCCAGTGCAGAGACGGCTCGCATCAGCGTCCAGCTCCCCGGTACCAAGCCCTATAATCGCGAACTATCTCGCGCGCAGTTCGAGCAAATCATTCAGCAGGTCCTCGACCGCACCATTGGCCCATGCAAGCAGGCACTTAAGGACGCTAGTGTTACGCCTGAACAAATCGACGAAGTCGTACTCGTCGGAGGCTCAACCCGCATCCCCAAGGTCCGCAGCCTCACAGACGAAATCTTCCACCTTGAACCGCGTGGCAAAAAACCGCATATCGAGCTCAATCCCGATGAAGTTGTCGCGTTGGGCGCAGCCGTACAGGCTCACATCCTCGAAGGCGGATCAAAAGCTACCGAGGACATGCTTCTCCTCGATGTAACTCCGCTCTCGCTCGGTATCGAAGCTCTCGGCGGAGTCGTCGCTAAAATCATCCAGCGCAATTCCACCATCCCCGCCTCTGCCACCGAGCACTTCACCACCGGCGTCGATGGTCAGGCTAACGTAGCTATCCACGTCCTGCAGGGCGAGCGCGAGTTAGCCAAAGACTGCCGCTCACTGGCGCGTTTTGATCTCAAAGGCATTCCACCCATGTCGGCTGGGCTTCCGCGTATTGAGGTCAAATTCCTCATCGACGCCAATGGGATTCTCCACGTCTCTGCGCGCGAGCAGCGCAGCGGCAAAGAGGCCGAGATCGAGGTCAAGCCAACCTATGGCCTCACCGACGAACAAGTCGAGACCATGATCCTCGACTCTTTCGACAACGCTGAAGAAGATTTCCGCCAGCGCCAGCTTATCGAGGCCCGCAACGAGGCCGAAACCATCCTGGGGTATATAGAAAAAGCACCGAGCAACCCGGCCTGGCAGCAACTCACGGAAGAAGAGCGCCGGCAGATCGCCACGCTCTCCGAAGAACTCCGTGTCCTCAAGGGTGGTGACGACCTGCCAAGCCTGCGCGCGGGAACCGAAGCTCTGGATAAAGCCACGCGCCGCTTCGCCGAGTTGATGATGGATGCAGCCGTAACCACTGCCCTCGGTGGCCAGACCATGCAATCGGCAGGCGAAAAACTGGGCGAGGGCCCAACCGCGCCGCATCCCTTTGCGCCCGCAGAAATCAAGTGAAGACCATGACAGACCAGAAGAATCAGGAAATCGATCTAAGCAAGCCTCCCGCGCCCAACATGGTGCGCGTCACCTTCCAGCCTGAAGGACGCACCGTCGAATTTGAATACGGGACCATGCCCTACGAGCATCACGGCAAGCCCATGTCCTTCCTCGATGTGGCCGAAAACTTCAACATCTTCCTCGACCACGCCTGCGGAGGAGCCTGCGCCTGTACCACCTGCCACATCTTAGTTAAGGACGGAGCAGCAAAGATCAGCGAACCCGAAGAAGAGGAGCTTGACCGGCTCGATATGGCTCCCGGCCTCGAGCTGAACTCACGCCTCGGCTGCCAGGCCATCATCACCGGCCCTGGAGCCTACGTAGTAGAGATTCCTAACTGGAACCGCAATTATGTCTCAGAAGGCAAGCCACTCGCGCTGGCTCAGGATAAGGAGTAAACCCGCATGTCACAGGAAATCACCTGGAGCGACGCAGAAGAGATCGGCATTCAACTGCAGGAGAAGTTCCCCGAACTGGACCCGCTCACCGTCCGCTTCACTGACCTTCATAAGAAGGTCACAGAGCTTGAGGGCTTCAGCGATGATCCGGCTAAATCCAACGAGTCTAAGCTGGAAGCCATCCAGATGGCCTGGTATGAGGAATACAAGGACGCATCGAGATAGACTTGATTTTGAACACTGGTATCTTCACCTGCCACGCCTGCATCAAAGCGTTTGGCTGATATTTCAATACATGGTTGTCTCAGAAAACCGCCCATTTTCGGCATTTGTTGCTCGCGTCCTTCATAATTTTTCCTTTGACAGTGCCGGTAAAGTGAGCTGCGTTAGTATTGGTTATTGACTGAAAGCCTCTGCCAGCGCAGTTAGATAGGCGGGTTTTCTCCATCTTCAGCAGGCAATGTTGATAAAGTTTGATTTAAGTCACGAGTTTGAGCGATGCTCAGCACACATCATGTGGCATCTACCGGAGCAAACGTGTTGAGAATGCGCATCGAAAGTTGAAACCCAGGGGAGATCTCTACCTTGATAACTCCGATACGGATATGGCATTGCCAGATGTAGATGTAGACTGGCTGAGATCAAAATGAGACAGCTGGCAGAAGAGTGGCTATCGCCGATTGAGTTTTATACCGGCTTTTCTCCTGGCAATCTCCATGCGCACCAGGGAGCGCTGCTTAAAAAGCCATAAGAAATCTACCTGCTCTGCGTTACCCCTGAACTGAGATACCGGAAAAAGAGAGTACGGCAACGCCGCGCACAGGTTCACCAAATACGTGGGCGGGTTCAAAAACACTGAACAATAGCAGGTTCTCTATCTGCGCCCGCGATGCCGGCGTGTCCGGGCCTGAGATGATGCGGCAATCGTAGACGCGGCCCGAACTGTTCACGTATGTGCTTCAAGGAAAACCATAGGGATGAATCCTGTTAATAATCGGAAGGACGAGAAACCGCCTTTGGCAGGAGTATTTTCAATCCCTTATATAATCGCCATAAACCGAGGGTCGGAATGATAGGGGAAGAGATCACGCCGTCGTCTACCATTTTGCGCAAAGAAAAGATATTTCTTCTGTTCCGCAGTTGGGCGGGTTGGCTTCTTGGCGTGCAGATTGCAGCAAGCGTAGCAATTGCAGCGACATCCCATTATTCATGGATGAATTATGTGCGGGATGATTTTTTCTATTACTTGATTGTAGCTCAAAATGTTGCTTCTGGACATGGCTCGACCTTCAATCGAATCGTTCCCACCAATGGCTATCATCCTCTGTGGATGCTTATCTTGGCAGCATTCAGTCTCTTCACAACCAACGGGACTGCCATTCTTATATTTTTAGGCGTAGCGTGCCTGATAGCGTCAGTAGCATGCTTTTTCTGGGGCCGCGAAATTCTGGAAATCTCCGGAGTGGACCGGTTAGTATCGGCTCCGCTTGCTCTTTGGGGCGCCGTCTTTTGCTGCCGGAAATTTTATACGGGTATGGAGGTCGTTATAGCGACCCCGCTCGCATTTTTACTGATCCTGCATGTGCTTCGGGGCAAATGCATGGCTACGTCGCAAAAGGCCTTCGGAACCGGCATTCTCTCTTCGCTTCTTATGCTTGCTCGGTTGGATGCAGGCTTCCTTGTTGGCTTGCTCGGACTTGGAATTATGTTGGATCGTGAATACCGGCAGCAGATCTCACCTCGAAGAATTCTTTTATTTACTGCGGGACTCGTTCCCTTCTTTGTCTATCTTGCCATCAACAAAATCAAATTCGGATTGCTGCTCCCTGTTTCAGGCATGGCGAAGCAACTTAAGCCCCACTCCAAATTTTCCTGGGCAACCTGGAGAGGGGTAATACATATAAGCAACATGCTAAACAAAGAGCAGCTTCAAATTTGTTTCATTTTGGCTACCACGATTGTCATTCTCATTGCGTTTCGGCGATTGCGCGGAACAGCCAAGGTAGTTTTTCCAGCGGTTGTGCTTTTCCCAGTAGTCTATTTCACCTTGCTCTCGTTTCTTAGCGACTGGGTGTTGAGCGACTGGTATATGTACGTCATGAGACCAGCAATGTGCATCAGCGTGGCATTCTGGTTCAGTAGAGAACCCATGCGTACGTGGAGTCGATCAGCCTTACTCCCAGCGGCTTTGATTATCGCTTGTCCGTTTCTGCTGGCTTCAAATACCTGGAATGCACAAAATAATTATTATCGAGACACCGTAGCACTGCAGAAGTTCGCTCAGAGTAATCCCGGAATTTATGCAATGGGAGACTATGCCGGTGAACGCGGATATAAGATGGAGCGTCCGATAATACAAACGGAAGGGTTGATGATGGACCGGAACTTCCTCCAAAAGATTAAGCAGCAAGACAACCTACTTTCGGTACTCCACGCATATCATGTCCGCTATTACATCGCGAATACTAAAAGTGGCTATACCGGCTGCTTTCAGGCGGAGGAGCCCCGGGATACTGGTCCCGCTTCACCAAAGATGAGAGCCGTATTTTGTCAGAAGCCTGTTTCAAGCCTGAATGATCCAGCAAATAATTTTGTCATCTTTGACCTTGCAGAAAACGATCGCTAGCAAAGTGCAATGGGAGCACATAATTCAAAAAAGACCATCGGCTGCCGATCCATATGAATGGTCTCATTTCTGTAATGGCGGCTCTGTCCGGCCTGAATCGAGATACAAATCGTAACGCGTACTAAGACGCATCCTGCTTTCTTCTATTTTTATTACCCCTGAACAGAAATGCCCGAGAAGGAGAGCACGGCCACGCCGCGCACAGGTTCACCAAATACGTGGGCGGGTTCAAAAACACTGAATAATAGCAGGTTCTCTATCTGCGCACGCGACGCCGCGGTATCCGGACCGGAGATGATCCGGTAATCGTAAACACGGCCTGAACTGTTCACGTAGGCCTCAACCACCACCGAATTTGCATTCTCAATTGCCCGTGCCTGGGCGGCGCTATGGGCATCTGGGTCATGCAGACTTGCCGTCTCGGCCTGGTATGTCCCCGGCGCGCTCGAGGTGAGCATCGAATAAAGGAAACGAGGGCTGGTCGCTGCATCAGCCGAAGCATCACGGGCTTCTACGGGCTCAGGCGAAGCAAATGCTCCTACCAGTACCGCTGCGGTTCCAAGCAACAGCACGGCAGACGCGAATCCTGCCGAGGCTCGCAGGAGGAAAGGGGCCAGAGTGTTTTGCCACCGCACCTGCCAGCGGGCCAGACTTTGTTGCGGAGTGTCTGCCTGCTCCTGAGACAATGCCACACGCAGCCGCAGCGCAAGATCCCCCGGAGCTTTGGCCGGACCAAGCCCGGCAAGTGCTGCCTGCATGGCCCGCCAGCCGGAAAATTCGTGTTCGCATTCGGCGCACGACTCAAGATGACCGGCCGTCTCCTGCATGGCAACGCCAGTTAGAGCGCCGTCAAGGTAAGCGGAGAATCGTTCGCGAATGGATTTGCACTGCTTCATCATGCCTCCTCCGCTATCAGCCCGGACGATGCTGTCCGAGCAGGCCGTTTGCTCACCTCTTCGGCGTAAGGGGCTAACTGTGCTTTTAGGTGTGCTCGCCCGCGTATCAGGCGCGACTTTACAGTCCCCAGGTTCATCTTCAAAATTTCGGCAATTTCCTCGTAGGCAAATCCCTCAAGGTCGCGCAGCACCACAACTGCGCGGAAAGCCTCTGGAATCTCACGCAATCCAGCCTCAACCCTGTCACGCATTTCGCTCTGAGCGGCCATATCATACGGAGACTCATGCGCATCGATCAATGTGTCTTTGATGCACAGCGGCTGCCCTTCGCTCGAGTCACCAGTTTCGGCTTCAATTGTCACTTCCTGGCGGCGATGGCGCGACCACCAGCGGCGCTGGTTTGAGGCCTCATGCAGGGCAATACGGTAGATCCAGGTTCGAAGACTCGCGTCCCCATGAAAACCGGAGATGCCGCGGTAAACTTTCACAAAGACTTCCTGTGTAATATCGGCAGCGTCGGAGCCATCAGGAATGATGCGTGCAATCAAGCTGTAAACGGGCTGGTGATAGGTCGCAATCAGCCAGGCAAACGCCTCCTCTGACCCCGCCTTGAGCTGCGCCACCACCGCAGTCTCTTCCGAACGAATTCCAATCACGCTTACCAGATTACCCACTGCGGTTCCCGCTTGCATGGAAGAAGCTCCTCCTACATTAACAGGAAGCAAAGCCAACCCGCGAGTGACCGGAACAATTGCCGCCGGCGGCCGAGTGTCTCGCTCACTCTACCTACCTTAGACACCGGTACCAAGAGGTTAGGTTCCCGATCTGCGAAGAAAATGTTCCGGCTTGTCGGCAGCTATTGCAGCCACTTAATTATGGAATGAACTCGCTGCAGGAACCCCGGCAGCCGGCTTCGGAGCGGGCTTCTTATGTATAGCTTTCCTCTTTACCCTCTTCGTCGAAGCCCTTGCCGGACCGTCATCAATGATGGTCTCCTTCTTCTGTGCCGCCGGCGCGGCCCTCGCGAACGTTATCTCTGACTCAAGAACCGTGAGCCGTTCCTCATGGCTCTGCGAGATATGGAGAATCGCATCACCCAGCCCCGACCGAGCAGCTTCCAGTTTCTGCAAGGAAGAAGCTACAGCAGCAGACTCGTCCGAGGGAGCGGCAAAATTGGCCACCTCGGAAATACGCAGCAAAACATCATACAGTGCATCGACATTGCGATACACGGCAAAGGATGGAGGGACTGACCCCGAAGCAGCATCTGCCTGGGCCAGCAAGGAAGGGAGTGTGTTGCCGAGATCGCGCTGTATGGAGTCAACATCTGCCTGCGCAGACGCCCGCATTCCGCCTGGCCCCCTCCATTTGGAAATATTCAAACCTTCCGTGGTGCTCTGAACATCCGAGAGCGCAGGTTGCAGAATTGCGGAGGGTAAAACTACAGGGGTGGGACGCGCCGTAGATTGAGGGCCCGTGGCCGTCTGGCCTAGTGCCGTAACGGCAAAGAAGAGAGTAAAGATCGCGGAAGCAATTTCAAATCGAGTGTGCATGTTGAAAGGGACGATGCGGTATTTTGAGCTGCAGTTGCCAGATGAAGAGAGGTTTGACGAATCAGACATCGTAAACGACAATGAGTATATCCCTTCGATGTGGGCCTGTGGCGCAGCTGGGAGCGCGCTTCCATGGCATGGAAGAGGTCATCGGTTCGATCCCGATCAGGTCCACCAGTCCATTCAACAACTTAGACCGTACATTCCGGGAACAGTGGTGCTTTTGCGGGAACAGTATGGGAACAATCCCTTTCTGCTCCGTCAAGGGAAGCTGTCTCCGGCTTCCGGTTAAATAGCACGTCGACGGCTTTGCGCTGCGCGACACGTTTTTTCTCCATGCCGGCCTGCGCGTAGACCTCCATCGTCGTGCTGATCTTGGCGTGCCGCATCAACTCCTGCACCACCTTGACATCGTTGCCAGTCGCAGCCAGCAACGTGCTATAGGTACGCCGGAACGTATGCCAGCCGATCCGCTTCTGAATCCCCGCTTTGCGGGCAGTTGGTTGCAGAATCTTCGCGCGCAAACTGTCCGGCCAAAGCGGTGTCTTGCCGAAGGTCCGGTCACTGGCGAAGACCCAGTCCCCGGGCTCTGGATACCCGCAAACCGGAAGCCACGCCTGCAATTCCTCCACAAGGATGTCGTCGAGCGGCACTGGTTGTTCGGAGATCTCGGTCTTGCATGGCCCGATGGCTCCATCCGAGTAAGACCGAAGGACATCCGCCGTGCAGGTAGCGAAATTGATGTCCTGCCACTTCAGGCCAAGGACTTCACAAATCCGTAAGCCGGTGGTCGCACAGATCGTTCCCATGAGCCGTTCCCGACCTGGCAGCGCTGCCAGCAGAGTACGAAACTCCTCAGCCGTAAGCACATCCGGTCTCCGCAGACGCTTCGAACTGACCCGTACCATGGCAACCGGGTTTTGGCTAAACCAGCCCCAGCGAATGCCGTGACGAAAGATCATACTTAGGACGTTGCGGACCTTTGCTCGACTTCCCGGTGCGAGTTGGAGCGACTTCAACCACTCCTCAACCTCGATCGTCGTGACGCGGCCCGGGGGATAATCTCCCCAGCGCGGTACGATGTGGTTTTCGAGATTGCTGATGTAGCCCAACTTCGTAGACCTCCTTTTACCGTCGTGATTGTCCATCGGTGTTTCTTTCAGCCGGTAATGCTCGATGAGCTTCCGGACTGTTTGCGGCGGTCCTGCTTGTTCGACCGCGTGACGGTTGATGCTGAGGCGAAACGTCTCCGCCGCCCTGAGTGCATCAGTCTGGGTTTGGATCTCGCGAACCGTACCCAAAATCTGCTTGCGCAATTGGCGGCTGCCTTGCTGATTGGTTTCGCGCCAGCGGTAAACCCATACGTCGGGGCCGCTCTTGCGAGGCTCCTTGTACAAAGTACCTAATTGATAACGTGGCCGTTTCATAGAAATTTCCTTTCCTGAAAACGGCCCTGGTCGCTGCTCGATGTTACCTCTGTCTGCATCCAGTGATCGAGTTCAGAGAGGCGAAATCGCCACATTTTGCGGGATTCTCCGATACCGTGCGCCGGGATAGTGCCAGATCTGGCCAGGTTGAGGAGCTTCTTAGGGCTCATCGAGAGATACTGCGCTGCTGATTTGGCATCGACATACGGCTCATGCTTTTGGGTGACGGCGGCAAGACTCACGGGAGCGCACCTCCTGCAGTGTGCACCCGACGATATCGCGCTTGACCAGCAGACAGTGATCGCTTGCCATACAGCGCCATAGCCAGGAGTTATAGCCGCCGCGCGAGGATCTGAGGGATAACAGAAGAATCTGAAGAAAGGCAGCGACCGCAAATTTCCGTGGAAAGATTTTCCACTCGGTGTCCCAATAGGACACCATGACGAGACACATCGATTTTCTCTAACAGGGTGCTGATGCCTTGAAAGGTACTGATATGGCTGCACTTCTGCGGATGAGAAGGAAAACCACACTTCTGTCGCTCGAAGGACACAATACGCTCGGTTCAAGCAGAAATCTCGACCGATCCTCCTGCGAATCAAATAGTTGAAGCCGTTCTCGGCGCTGGTGCGAAATCCGCACCACGGTGTCGGAATCTGCACCACGATGCTCTCGATTTCGCGGTTACGTTCAACCTGTGCAGACGGAGATCGAGTTGCGGCAGATGCGTTACTTCCTCGCAGTAGCCGAGGAGCGCAACTTCACGCGTGCAGCAAAGCGCTGTCATGTTGCCCAGCCATCACTTTCGAAGCAGATACACGAGATCGAGAACACTCTGGGAGCGAAGCTCTTTGAGCGTCTGCCCAGGGAGGTGCGGATCACCGAGGCAGGTACGGTGTTCCAGAGAGAAGCTGCGCGGGCACTCGAATACAGCCACCGCGCCGTGTCGCTGGTTCGTGCTCGCGAACGGGAGAAGACGCAGGCGCTGCGTATTGGTTTGTCCGTACTGTGCGATCTGCCGCGACTTCAGGGTCTCGTCGCGACCGCGCGGAAGTCGGCGCAGCCATGCGCGACGGAACTTGTCAGTGACTATCCGCGGGAGCTTCGGCTGGGGCTGCTGCGCGGCGAACTTGATCTCGCATTCATCGACCTGCCGATTCAAGGATCTGAAATCAGTGTGCTTCCCGGCTGCACGGAACCGTTGATTGCGTGGCTGCCGGAGAGACATGCTCTGGCTGCGCGACCTATGGTGCGCTTCTTCGATTTCAAACCGGAGCAGTGCGTGCTGCTGCGGGAACAAATCGATCCGGGTTCAGTTGTTGTCGGAAATGCCATGCAGCAGGCAGGGATCAAGGCTTCGTCGATTCTTCCTGTACCCAGCCTGATCGAGTTGCTGGATCAGGTCGCGCTGCACAAACATATTGGCCTGACGCGAAGGTCGACAGGCCGCCTACGACGCGATGGCGTCATCTCAAAGCCGCTCCATAGCTCTGTCCAGCTTGAGACCGCGCTTGCCTGGCGGGCGGACAATCGGAATTCCCATATGCTCTCGTTCCGGGATGCGCTGATCGCCTTCAGCCAGCGAGCATCGACTGTGCCTGCCGCGTAAAGGCATTGCTGATTCTGATGGTTTCCTCTCTTTCGTTCTCACTGCTCCTGAAGCATGCGCTCCCCTTATGACTCAGGCACGCGCTCGGGGTCTTCCCGGCGTCCTTGCGGCACGGCGGGCCTCTGCTTTTCCGGTTCCTCCCCAAACAAAGCTTCCTGCAAAGTACGCTGTCGCTTTCTTTCGGTTGCCCTCCCGAAAAGCGGCCCTTGGCCTGGGAAGCCGGACCCTCTCGCTTAGGCTCCGCCCGGTGTGCCCCGAGTCATCGGGAGATCACATCAGGAGCAACACCATGCAAACGAATCGAATCCACCATTCTTCACTTCCAGCCAATACCGTCCTTCACGGTGACTGCATCGAGCTCATGCGCAGCCTTCCCGAGAGCAGCGTTGACTTCATCCTCACCGATCCGCCTTATCTCGTGAACTACAAAGACCGCGAAGGCCGCTCGATCCAGAATGACAACCAGGCCGACTGGTTGAAGCCAGCATTTGCGGAGGCCTACCGCATTCTCAAACAGGACAGCTTCACGATCGCGTTCTACGGCTGGACGCAGGTCGACAGGTTCTTCGACGCATGGCACAGTGCCGGGTTCCGCATCGTCGGGCATCTGGTCTTCCGCAAGCAGTACACCTCGAAGGCGCGTTTTCTGAAATACCAGCACGAGCAGGCCTACCTGCTGGCTAAGGGCAATCCGAAGCTGCCCGATCAGCCGATCTCCGACGTCATCGACATGCCTTACTCCGGCAACAAGCTGCATCCGACGCAGAAACCGGTTCCGGCGCTGAAGTCTCTGATCGAAGCTTTCACCAGGCAAGACGACCTGGTGCTTGATCCGTTCTGCGGTTCCGGCTCGACGCTGCTGGCGGCGAAGATTCTGAAGCGCCGCTACCTCGGCATAGAACTTGATGCCCAATACCACGCAGCCGCCGTCAAGCGGCTGCAACCCGCGGGCATTCGCGCGGATCGGGGATTTTATCCGCCGCAGCATACACAGGCGTCAAGGCCGGTGCCGCCAGTCGGCGGTGCGCCCATAGATTCATGTGTTCTCTAGTATTAAGTTCGCAGCCTTGACCCCTGCGCTGCGGCAGCATCTCTGCCATCCATCGCTCGAATGCCCGGGTGCAGAGAGTTCATCGATAAGTACACCGGCGATTATGCGAAAGGCGAGAAGTAGACTATACCTCGAAGCTGAGGGTTTCCGTGATATTTAGATTCTTCTGTGACGAGAGCCATGATTCGACGAATCAAAAACGGAGGCCTGGCGATCCACCTTTTGAACCACGAAGCTTCGTTGTGGGCGGGATGTTCGGAGATCAAGACTCTTGGAGCAAGGTCGAAAGAAGTTGGGCGCGAAAGAATAGAACCGAAGGCATTGCGCGATTCCATGCTGCACATTTGAACGCTGGTACCTGGGAGTTCGATGGCTGGTCGAAAGCGCGCCGGGTCGCCTACAGCAAAGAGATGCTAAGAATTTTGAAACGCCCTGGGAAAAGGCTGCATGGGATAAGTATTGGCCTCTTCGTGGATGAGTATCGAAAGGTCATCAGCCCAGAGGGCCAGGTAAAGCTTGGGCATCCATATCTCGTATGCTTTAAAACGGCAATGACCACGCTCGCGAGCCAAATGGATTACGGGGAGTTCCATCTTGATGACCAAGTGGCGGTGATAATCGACCAGAGCGAATTCGAATCGGAGGCATTGAGGCTCTTTTATTCGATGAAGGATGATCCCAATTTCAAGCACCGGCATCGGCTTGCGAGCTGTGCGGCTGGCAGCGCAGAAGAATCCATTGGTCTTCAGGTCGCCGATTTTGTCGCCTACGAGGCATTCAGACTCATGCATGGGAAGCGAACGCAAGCCGACTTCGATATGCGACCACCGATGCGTGCGGTGCTTGGGACGATTGGTTTTCTAGGGTTGGCGTTCGGAACGGAAACATTCACAAGAATCAAAGACGACGTGGACCGCCGTCCTTCTGTTCCAAATGGCTTCTTCATTGTCCCGCCATATCTAGATGAAGAGGAAGGGAAGAAACTTGCAAAATTGTAGCAACCGGCTCCGCATAGAGCTATGGCCAGACGTTAATAAAGCGAACGAAGAGGATACTCTTAGCCGCCACTCACTAGAATCGCCGATTTATTGAGGGAAGGCATAATCGAGCAGCTCCCAGTCCCATGAAATCACACCAGCTTCATCATCGCAGCTCTTCACGTTCGGTATGTAACATGATGTGGGATATCTCTCATAATCAGGAGACACACGGAATACGCTCCTGATCGCTGCAATCTTGTCATCCCCAGTGCCGAAGCTGAATCCAAATTGCGCATAGAACATCACGACCGCAGCTCCGACAGCATGCACAGCTTTTTCTAGAGTAGCGACATTGAGATACTCTTCCCGATTATGCTTTGTCATGTTGTAGGCGTGATACCAGCCGAGAGATTGTGTGGGGTTTGTGCTGCTCCAATGTTCAAACGGAGCAAACGACGGAAAATCTGGATATGATGCAAGAGTGAGACTATAGCTATCAAGAAGCATTGGAGAGAGCAGCTTCACATAATCATTTGTGGTCATGCGCGCCGTTGAAAGGTATTTGTTGGCTGTTAGCACTGCTGCACAAGACGCTTCGACTTCCATCGCGGCGAGGAGCAAGAGTTCGCGTATTTTGTGGCCATATGATTGCACATTGGCCGGAGCCGGTTCGATACACTGGAATATTTCCTGCATTTTTGTCAGCAAGAGTCGTAGCGCAACAAATGATTGGGTCAATGCGACTTCATCGATTGCTTTACGTAGATTACCCGAGCTCGCGAAAGGCCAGTAGATTCGCTTGTAGGACGTTCCCGGCTTGTAATCTGACTCCGTAGGATTGGAATCACCAAAACACTTCGCGATCCATACTTTTATAGACGACCAATCTGGTTCGTTTAGCGAGACGCGTGTTATGGAGCCCCCAAAATTAACTCCTGAATACCATGCGTACCCATCAGATAGAAAAACAACACCGCGCGGAGAAAAAAAACCATTTGGTAAGTGCGGGTGGCCGTACTTGTGATTATGGAAGAATAATGTGTTTGGCATAGTCGTCACATCTTCAGCGTCTTGGCATCCATCCATGACACCATCTCATACCAGTTAGTCTAGCGCCCAGAGTTGCAATACATTCGCTGCTAAAGCCGCTAGACCCTATAGCGATTCAACCGGAGGCGGTGGCCCGGGCTAGTCTGAAGAATTCATAGACGCACTTCAACTGTCGCTAACGACCCTTAGCACTCGGGCGGATTGGGTGCTACTTCGGCCTACACAAGGGGCACTCGCAGAGACCTATCCACTCAGACAGCTGCAACCGCATTTACTTCACGCCATCGTGGCAGAAGATGCGTCAAGCATTCTCAATATTTCAGAGGCGGCATGTCCCGACGATGCCAGGCGGAAAGCCTTCGAGCGTGCCTCGCAATAGGGGGCGAAGAATGGCGCAAAAGAGGCTCTGGATCGGCCAGCTGTTACCATATGCCCATCAGAGATTAATCGCCTCTCCTTTAGTGCTATCAGAGAAGCCAGCCCAACTCAGTTCACACATTCCCCTGTTTCCGGCTCCAAGCAGCTTGTATTATGTTTATCAACAAAAGAAGAAACTGGCGTAATCAAGCCGCATGCGTCGAGTAAATTCTTGCTGCCACTTCTTCCGGCTATAATCTTGCATTTGAGCTGGTGGCACATGATTGCTGTCTGAGTGCACTGAGACGGGATTGCAGATTGGCAAACATCGAAACGATCGATCTCACCGCGTACGGTGTGCAACTGCCCTCCGATCAGATTGGAATCGTAATAGCACAACCGTATCTTTCCTTGAGCCCAGAGGAGCCATACCAATGTACAACGGAAGCGAAGCCTCGACAGCTGGAAATGATCCGGCAAACATTGTCGATTGCCCGCAGCGCCGCGCATGGTGCGCTTAAAACACATTTCACGATTTTTCCCGAATATACGCTTCCCGGTCTCGAGGGAATCCAGGAGGTTGAGAACGCTCTTCACTCCGATGCTTGGCCCCCTGGCACCGTAGTGATAGGTGGTTCGGACGCTCTCAGAAAGACACAGTATGTCGAGTTACTGGGGCACGCCAACACTCACATAGACGATGCCCTGAATGGCGGGGATAGGGTTCATGATAATCAGTGGGTGAACTGCGCGATCACCTGGATAAAAGGAGAAGATGGTACCGTGATGAGTTGGGTTCAGCCAAAACTGTGCCCTGCGTGGCCTGAGTTAAAAGTCACCCATCAACAAATGTTCTGCGGAAACTCGCTCTTTGCTTTCAAAGGCCGTCTCACAAACCAAGTTCCCTTTCGATTCAGCACTTTGATCTGCTTTGATTGGATCGCTGCCAATGCAAATCCTACCCCGTGCGATTCACTCTTAGAACACATTCACCAAAGCACTTCCGATGGCCAGCTGCCACTCACGTGGCTCTTTGTGATTCAGTGCAACCCGAAGCCGTCACATAACACGTTCTTGTCGCGTGTACGCGAGTTCTTTGACCAAAATAGATTTCCCAATGCGCTGCGCAACAATGCCTGCCTTGTTTTTGCCAACACTGCGGGGATGGAAACACCCGGACCTACCGATCAATTCGGCGGGTGCAGCGTAGTCCATTCTCCGCAAGCACAATTCCAAAGTGAGTGTTCGCAACCGACATTCTCAAATGGAGGTAAAGGATTTCGGGACGGCAGCGACTTGCTGTCGAGATACAACGACACTTATTTCCGCGAACGCGGGGCTTGCATACATTCCTTTTGTCTGGTAAATCCAGCCTCGCTTGTTGTGGGGCCGGCTGGCAGATCCTTTGCTGTCCGTAATGCCTACGTTTATTCCGTTACTGGGACTGCCGAGCCGCGCGCGCCATCGCATGTGGTCCCCGCATCAGTGAAGTGGCTCAATGATCAACTCGATGTGATTCCCAGTCTCTCCTTCTCATATGCAACGGCTCCTCTCGCTACTGAGGCCGATGAAGCTCATTGGTCGAACCTTGCAGCTTTGCGCGGAATTCCCTCGCAGTCAGTGACCCATACGATCGCGTTGGCAACAGCCAGTTCCAGTGGTGACTTAGCTGACCGATGGTCCCAAATCGAATCTGACGCACTTAAACACCTCGTCCACACTCTCGACGTCTTTGCGGTTGGATTTGCTCCACCAAGCTTTGTATCTGGTTCAGATCACGCAACAGTCTCAATAGATGACAGGCCGGTGGATGTTTTGGCTATCCGCGGCGCTTCCCATGAGGCCTGTCTACAGCATTACAAGAAGAAGTTCATTCCCAATCCGAGACGCCAGGCGATCCTCACCTCGCGAGATCTGGACAACAGTTTGTGGCCCCGAAAATTTGGAAGCATTCTCCACCCGACTAAATCACGTTTGGGAGAAGAGCCCAATATAACCGATCCGGGTGGGAACCTCCTGCATCTTGGATATCAGAACCTCCTAAGTGTGTATCTAGAGGCCCAGGATTCAGTCGCCATCAAAGGAGGAATCGATGCCCAACTCGCCGAATGATCCGGCTCCCGGCGTGGAGGATGTGCGAACCTACCTCGAAGCCATTCCCGATTCGCAAGTAACATCGGCGACAGTTGATTTGTCCCATAGTCCCCTGTTGTTAATGCATCGGGTGAACCTACTTGCAGCGTTCGCGTTTGCCAACGGCAACTTGCGAAATAGTTATGACCGGCTTTACTCGGGGTTCAAGTCGTTATTCAATAGCCAGCATGACAAATGGGCCGAGCTCGATTTAGCGTTCATCTTCTGCCTAAAGCCTGAAGTTCCCGATCTTGATGCATTCTGCTCAAATGTCGAGACGGACGTTTTTTTCTGCCGGAAATTCGTTGTGCCGTTGGCACTCCCCATCGATGTGTCATTGGCGCGCCTGCCTTTCCTGCCGCTCGCAGTTGTGCATGGTGGCTCTTTCCGACCCCCCTCCGCTCAGACCTTGCTGCAGCAATCCGGCGTGCCGGCTGAACTCTCGCGTTTTATCGTCATACAGCGCGAGCGCGGCCCAGAGGGAATCGTCGAAGACTGCGTCTCGGGTAGATTTGGAGAACCGAAAGACCTTCGTTCGAAATCCGTTGCCCCGATCGCAAGTGTCGAAACCGTTGCGACATCGGTTCGCGCCACTTCGCTGAAGATCAAGAATTTCCGAGCCTACCGCAAAGAGCAGACGTTCAAGCTCGACGCCGATGTGACGGTGCTCTATGGTCCTAATGGCTTTGGAAAAACCTCTGTTTTCGACGCAATAGACTTTGCGATAACCGGCGGGATTGCTCGGTTTGAGTCGTCCAACGACAGCCGCTTCATCCGAACGGCAAGGCACCTCGACAGCGAGTCGGATGACGGTGTCGTATCGCTGTCCGTCGCAAAGGACGGCGAAGTGAACGAAATCGCGCGAAAGGTCGCTGACAGAAAGTTGGCGCTCGTCAATGGGAAGTTAGCGGATCGTAAAGGAGTTCTCTCTGAGCTTACGAATGCGACCATCCCTGCCGCGGACAGGATCGAGAACCTTGTACGCCTGTTCCGTGCGACACATCTGTTTAGTCAAGAGCAGCAAGAGCTTGCCCGAGATTTTGAGAAGAGTTGCACGCTTTCCGAGCAAGTCGTTTCTCGAATGCTGGCATTCGAGGACTATTCAAGCGCTGTAAATAAGGCGGCTAGGGTTCTTGAAATAGTACGTCGAGAAATTGCCGATGTAGAACAAGAGGCGCTATCACTCACGTCCCAGCTTTCTGCTGATCGGGAGGAATTAAAACGTTTACGGCATAGCGACAATATAGAGTTAGCCGCTCCTTCCTTGAAGGTAGAGTTCGCCTCGCTTCAAAAGAGGCTCAAGGACGCGGGAATTTCTGGACTCAAGGATAGTCCCGACGTCGCCACAGTGCGGGGGTGGCGCGCCTCCGTCGAATCGCGCCGGATGGATTGCCAGAGCCGAATCGAACGCCTCGCCGCCCTCGCTATTGAGGCCGGCAAACTCCCTGGGATGCGTCAGCAAATCGCCAATTCAGAGCAGGAGATTGCGAGGCTCGACCAAGCAATCGAAGAAGCGGATGCTGAGAGGGCTACTGCTGAAGCAATTGTGAATCGTGTCCAAGCGGATGTTACTGCCGCAACCACTCGACGCGCCGAACTTCAAAGTCGTTTTGATCTCCTAAAGTGGGTCCGTTCGATCAGACCGGATTACACAAGGAGACTCTCTGCGAATGCAGACGCAGCCCGTACGCTGGAGAGCGCTACGGCAAGACACTCCCGGAGTAGGCTGGAGGAGGCAAAGGCAGCTGCAGATCTGCAAGTGCAGGAGACCCAAGCAGAACAGATAGATCGGCGAGTTGATGCGAGCCGCACTGAGCTTGCATCGGTGATGGCCTTCCAGAAATCTGCTGAGGTACACCAGTCACAGCGGAAGGAGCTAGCGGATATTCTCGAACAGGAAAAGGCTCTGATGAAGGAGCTGGAACAGTTGCGGATCGAAACTCTCAGCGTCTCGGAAGAGACGAACGCGAGTGCTGGAGCGGAAGTTCGCTTGGCTGCTCAAATTGCTGAGGCTGATCGAACGCAGTCCGATTTGAGACGAATCCTATCGCAGCTGCAAGGATACATCCGCGATAGCAGTTGTCCTCTGTGCGGTCACGATTATGAATCCAGAGACAAATTGCTTAGAAGCATCGATATGCACATCGTCTCGGATGAAGCGAGCAATGCGCGTGTTGAGTTGTTAGGAGTGCGAGCAACCGCGAGACTGTTGGTGTCGAGAAACGATGCGATAGGACGCCGCAGCCAACAAATCGAGAGAGCCAATTCACGGTTCGCGAGCTCGCGAACCGCCCTGACGGCAGAGATTGATCGGTTTCTTGCCGCGGCCGCCGGGTTCGGGGTTTCGCGTGATGTTACCGGACAGACGGTGATCGAGAAGCTCGAGACTCGGCGAGAGGCCATCCAACGCGGGCTCGAGGCACTAGAGAAGGAAGCAGATACGGCAGCAAGGAACCTCCGGAAAGCGCAGGCGACGCTTTCGGAACTAGAGCAGCGGACGAAGACTGATGCATCTGATCTTGCGGATGCTAGTGAGCAATTAGCTCGTTGTCAACAGGAACTGCAACAGCTGATGCAAGATCCCCGGTTATCGACCGTTCCCATTGACACCGACGAGCAGAAATTGGAGGAATGGATCAGTTCAAATGTGGAGAGTCTTCGAAGGGTTGTTGCGGAAATTGCAAACGGAGATGAAACACTCGCGCAGCAGAGGCCCATAGTCGCGCGCTGCCGTCAGAGGATGATCGCGCTGAGGGTGCAACTGTCGAGTTCGCAATCGCAACGCGGGGAGATTCAGATGGCGGTTGCTGGGGTTGAGGCAGGATTTTCTGAGGCAGGTTTGGCGCCAGATACCAAGGCAGAAACCCTGAAGACCATGATCGATCAGGAGTCGTCTCGGCATGCTCAATTGCTCTCGCTGAGGAATTCTGTTTCGAATATAGAACTGGCCATCGATGCGGCGACAACAGCTGCAGCACACATGAGACTACTCGAGGGAATTCGAGCCAAGGAGCAACGAATCGAAAACGCAAGATTGAAAGGCAATCGCCTTTCGCCGTGGGCGAAATACTTCGATCAATTGTCACGCCTAGTGTCATCTCAGCAGAACGAGGCAATCTCGACTTTTACTCGTGAGTATGGACCGAGGGCATCCATTCTTCAGCAGCGCCTTCGCTCTGTTTACGGCTTTGAAGAGATAGAAATCTCCAGCCGTGAATCAGAGATCCATGTCCGCGTGAAGAGACGCGGTGAACGCTTAAGGCCGACCGACTACTTCAGCCAATCGCAGCAGCAGACACTCTTATTGGGCCTCTTCTTGACCGCTTGCCTATCTCAGACCTGGTCATGTTTCGCCCCCGTATTCTTGGACGACCCGGTGACGCATTTCGACGACCTGAATAGCTACTCCTTCCTTGATTTAGTTCTTGGCCTACTAGAATCAAGGCTCGGCCAACATCAATTCATCATATCGACTTGTGATGAGAAGCTTCTTGAGCTAGCGCGCCAGAAGTTCCGGCATATCGGCCAACGGGCGCGATTTTACCGGTTCTCCGCGATGGGATCAGATGGCCCAGTTGTTGATGAGATTATGTGAAGCCTTGTCTGTTGATTTTCTTATGCTCGGTGAATCAGCCGCCACCCCTAGATGCGGTTTGTTGGAAGCTTTATTTGTGATGCGGGCACGGAAGTCACAGTTTGCTTTGTGGCGACTAGGTTGAATGGATCGGGTTAGAGATTAGTATTGGCTGGGTGGCAGCCAGTTATGCCCATCGTCGCTCGGCTCCACAGTGAGAAATCAGCCAGCGTTAACTGCCCAGTTGCTATTCCGACGAGCGATCGATAAGCACAACAAACTATCGCTCCGATCTCCGCTTTGCTCCTAGCCTGGGGCAGAGGAGCGTACATGGAGATCAGGGCATCGAAATCACACAAGTCAGACCCGTCCAAGTCATCACCTAAACCATCCGCCAGTCAACCACCCCGAAGCCAGGTCGAACAATATTACGACCGCTCGGACGACATGGTGGCTCGGGTGCACCGCACCAAAGAAGCAGCCCGACGGGAGATGGAGGCATTCGGTGATGTCTCTGAATACGACATTGTCATTCTCCAGGGCCAGCTGAAAGAGAATAAGCCGCAGCCTGAAGCCGATCCGGATGCTGGGTCCCAGTCATGAGGCTGGAGATCGGATTCGATGACGATGTGCGCTACGTCCGGCGGGAACTAACGCCGGAGCGCGCTCCAGAGGTTCCGGTGAAGAAGCCCGAACCTCTGGTCGAGCCAGGCCCGATCGACCGACGCGTTCAGGAGCTGCGTGACCGAGCGGGGCAGAATCATTTTCCCGAGATACCGGGCAGACAATACGAACACAAGCCGCGACCAGACATTCCAGTGGAGCAGGGTGAGCGCCACGTCCGAACGCGTCATCATCTCCAGCCGGGGCTGTCCGGCCTCCGGCTGCATACGGAAGAGAAAGCCCTGCTTGGCGAGGTCGGGCGCTTCCGTGTGATCTCGGTGAGGGACGCAGCACACACCTTATATGGGGGCGACGAACGCGCCCTGCGCAGCGACCTTCGCTTTCTTAAGAAGAACGATCTGGTGTCAGTCGACATCGTGAACGCCCGGCGCGACGGACGCTCGCGTTCAATCGAGCGCATCGAGGTCGTCACCCTCACCCGCGCCGGAGAACGGCTCGCCCGGATGGGCAATAACTTCTCACCCGACCAGAGGCTTTACCACGGCCTGGTGAAACCGCGTGAGGCGGAACACGACGCCCAGATCTATCGCGCCTACCGCAAGGAGTGGAAGCGAATCGAAAAGGAAGGCGGCAGTCATCCCCGCGTTCTGCTCGACTTCGAGCTGAAGTCCCAGATCCAGAAGGCCATTCATGCCGCCCGGAAAGAAGAACCCGAACGCGATCTTCAGGAGATCAAGCAGCAGGTCGCTGCCGATCATGAGCTTCCTGTTGTCGACGGCCAGGTTCAGATTCCCGATGCGCGCATCGAGTATGACCTCGATCAAGGCTCGCGCACCGGACACTCGGACATCGAGGTGGTGACGGCGGCCTATCACCCCGGCCACCTCCGCGCTAAGGCCCAGGCCGGGTTCCGCACCTACGTTTCGAGCCGGGACGCTGCCACCCTTACGGCCAAGATCGAAGACGATCACCACCTGCTCGACCACATCCTCGATCTGTGACCGCTTACGATCCCATCCCGGAGCTCGAAAAGCTGGGTTACACGGAGCGGGAAGCCGCATTCCTGTATCTGGTCGGGATGCATTCCGGGTACTTCCTCCGGCGACAATTCCTCACCTTCGTCAAGCGCGAGGACGGAGCCATGGTGCAGCGGTTTCTGCAGAAGACCGTCGCCTTCGGTCACGTCGTTCCGATGGAATATGCCGCCGGGCGGCACATCTACCACCTGAAATCGAAGCTGGTCTACCGTCTCCTCGGCCAGGAAGACTCGCAGAGCCGGAGGCTGAAGGGAGACCGCGAGATCAAGACCCGGCTCATGCAGGTGGACTATCTTGTCGATCACTTCGGCGAGAAGTTCCTCGACACGGCGGCGGAGAAGGTGGCTTTCTTTCAGGAGAAGCTGAACGTGAAGACGGACTCGCTGCCCCAGGCCAGCTACCGGGATCACGGAACTGCCTGCTATTTCCCCGACCGCTTCCCGATTGCCGTGAGCGATAAACCCGGCCAGACGGCTCCCCTTGTGACGTTCGTCTTCCTCGACGACGGGCTCCGCTCCCTGTCGGCCTTCACCCGCTGGCTCGAGCAATATGCCCCACTGCTCAATGCGCTCCAGCTCGCCGAGGTCGTCTACACTTCGGACAACTCCCGGAACTTCGCTGGCGCGGAACGGGAGTTCCTGCGCCGGTTTCCGCCCAGTTCGGTCACCAGTGAATTGCCATTCGGCCTCGAACACTTTCTCGACTGGCTCCGCATCCGCACCCGATATGACCGGGAGGAGGGGCGGTTTTCGCTCGCCGAGTTGCGTATCCTTAAGGAGGGAGAGCGGGCGTACACCTGTCTCGAGAAGCAGGCAATGCTGGCGGGGTGGAAACTCGGAAGCGTCCGTGAATCCATACTCCGCGAACGCTTCGAGCGCGAAATGCGGCAGATTTCGATCCGCGGCTACCTGCTCGAACACGACTATCCCGTCTGGAGCATGAAATACCGGCGCTCAGTCTTGTGATTGAAAAGAACGCTCAAGTAACCATCCTGCCTCGAATGCAGCGTGCGCAGTGACCTCACAGCCAGCGGCAGCTAACCCATTCCAGTGCAATAAGGTGCCCGGAAGGGCGGGGTCAAGGGGATATGGGTGTCAGGGGCGGGAGCGACCCGTCCCTCCGGGACTGCCGCTGCCGCTCGTCGCTCCCGCCCCTGACTAACTCGGGTACAAGTCCGATACTACTTCAGGTTCGGCTTTGGTCCGAACCTGGACCCGAGCGCGTGCTCAATCAAGTCCGGCCTCAGTACCTGTTCAGGCCTGACTCCGGACCGAGCAAGGACTAGTTCGGATACGGCAAGAATCTCTCCGAGATCAGTCCAGCATCCGGCAGAGATGCAGAACGGATGCTGGGACGATACGGAACTGATCCGTTGAAGATACGATCAGCATCCTGATCTGATGCTCAACTCATTCCTCCCAGGATTGGAACTGGAGCAACTCGGTTCCAACACCGAATAGCTCACAGATCCGAGAGACGGCCTTCAGAGAGAAGTGCTGCCATGCCTCCTCGTTGCTGACGGTAGTGAACTTGATCCAGCTCTCGGACGCAACTGCCCCGATCTGGGAGTGGAAGTCGGGCCGGGTCATCAGCGCCTCTTTCCTCAGCGCTTCCACACGGGCAATCAGCCTGCGCCGGTACTCATCGTTTTCCATGATCGCCCCCAGTCTGAGCCGGGGACTGAGTTTGATCTCCCTCGGGACCTTCATCGTCTTCGGCTTCACCGGTAAAGTCCGAGCTCAGTATCTCCTCGCGCGTCACGTCGCCTAGCCCGAACATCACTTTGATCTGCGACGGCTGGCCCTGCTCCGCGAGCTCCTTCTCCCGTTCCATGACCAGCAGATAGCAGTCGTCGGGATCACCGGTGGCCTTTTCGTATTCCCGACGTTGCTTATAGGCAACATAGGCTGCATCGCGCTCCGACTGTTCCAGGACATCGAGAACGGTCGTGTTGATGTTACCCAGCTCTTCCCGCAGGCTCGCCTTCAGAACCTCGAAGCCGTCCTTCTGGA
>JBARHV010000347.1:0-1680 GCA_049799415.1 Silvibacterium sp. | reverse complement strand
GTGCATGTCTTCAATCTCGCCGGCAATTCCAAGGCGACGCGGGCGTACGCGTGGTCCTATGAAATGCCGGATGGCGGGCGCCGCTTCTTTTCTCTCCTTCACGCCGATAAGGTCATTTCACCTATCGCGGCAGTGCAGGAGGCGATACTAGTGGTCTGACGCTGATAGATGATTCCAGCGGGCTCGTGGATATGCGAGTCTGTCTGGATGAGAGCAGGTGTTGAGGTCCGGCTTGGTCCGGGCGACCGGGACCGGCTGGAAGCCGTGATCGGCTCGGGGAACAGCCCGCAGAAGCATGTTTGGCGGGCACGGATCGTGCTGCTGAGCGCCGAGGGGATCGGCACGATGGCGATCCAGCGGCAGACTGGCAAAGGCAAGCCGACGATCTGGCGTTGGCAGGCGCGGTTCATGGCCGAAGGCGTCGAGGGGTTGCTCCACGATGCGACGCGCCCTGGCGGCAAGCCGCCGCTGGCGTCGGCAGCGATCGAACGCGTGGTCGAGATGACGCTGGCTGAACCGCCGGGTGAGACGACGCATTGGACTGGCCGGGCGATGGCGAAGGCCGCCGGGGTCAGCCATCGCAGCGTGCAGCGGATTTGGGCGGCGCACGGCTTGAAGCCGCACCGGGTCAAGACTTTCAAGCTGTCGAACGACCCGAAGTTCGCCGCCAAGGTGCAGGATGTCATTGGTCTCTATGTCGACCCGCCGGAGCATGCGCTGGTGCTGTCGGTCGATGAGAAGTCGCAAATCCAGGCGCTCGACCGCACCCAGCCGGGATTGCCGATGAAGAAGGGCCGCTGCGGGACGATGACGCACGACTACAAGCGCCACGGCACGACAACGCTGTTCGCCGCGCTCGACGTGCTGGAGGGCACGGTCATCGGCCAGTGCATGGCGCGCCACCGGCATCAGGAATTCATCCGCTTTCTCAATAAGATCAACCGCGAGACCGCGGCCGGGCGGGAACTCCACTTGATCGTCGACAACTATGCGACGCACAAGCACCCCAAGGTTCAGGCTTGGCTCGAACGGCACAAGCGGTTCCATTTTCACTTCACCCCGACCTCGGCCTCTTGGCTCAACGCGGTCGAAGGGTTCTTTGCCAAGCTGACCCGGCAACGGCTCAAGCGCGGCGTCTTCAAAGGCATCGTTGATCTTCAAGCCGCCATCAACCGATACCTCGCCGAAACCAACGACAACCCAAAGCCCTTCACCTGGACCGCTGATCCCGACGCCATTATCGAAAAGGTGCGACGCGGGAAACAGGTGTTAGAGTCGATCCACTAGGAATACGCTGTGCACCATACGCCCGTCTGGCCTCAGCACGCCGTCCTTGGTGAAGGCGTCATCGACCGTATGCGCCCGTATCCACGGGAAGATCTTCGCAGGATCGTCCGACTTGGTCGCCTGCGCCGCCAAAAGATAGGTGCGGGTCGCGGAATAAAGCCCGGCCATCAGATAGGGGGCCATTTGCTTCTGCCGCTTCTCGAACTCGGTGGCGAACCATTCCGATTTCGGCGGATTGGCCCCGGAGTACCAGGGCAGCGCCATCATCATGCCCTGGGTCGCCTTCAGCCCGCCGGCGCCTTCGATCGCGGCCAAGTCCATGCTCAGCGGCACGACCTTCATGCCGCCGGCGATGAGGCCGAACTCGTTGGCCGCCTTGATGGCGTTGTTCAT